>JAKQLB010000189.1 GCA_029567375.1 Bacteroidota bacterium
TTTGGGTGCTCTATGAGGGGACTTGGGGCGGCTGCATCCCAATCGGCTGCCTGTGAAAGGATACTAAATCTCTCAAGATTTTCCATTTACTAAACACAAGTTTAGTAGCAGTATTATTATCTGTCAATCCTTTTTTATTGCCTTATTAAAAGAGGCTTTTCAATAGCAGAATAGTCTCGGCTAGTTGCAGATAGCCTATAGCAGAATAGTCTCGGCTAGTTGCAGATAGCAGAGAAAAATAAAAAAGCCCTCTTTCGAGGGCTTAGTATTTTTCCTTAGCGGGAGAGGGGATTGAACAGTAATTATTATTACAAATATATATAAAATATATAAATAAATAAATTTATGCGATAATATTCTACAAATAGCCTACAGTTTTATGGGTTGTCGACTCAATCTTTTCCGTTCAAAAAATATATAAATAACAAAATATTAAAAAATTAATATTATACTTCAAAATAATATGCCCGAGCTTTTTCATCAAAACATAAGTGTAGCGCATTAAAGCAGATAAGATAAAAAAATATGAAGACGAAGTTCGCTTTTTATTTGGGGCAAGGGTATGGTACAATAAAAAGTAAAATATCAAATTTCGAGGTGTGGTATGAAAGCCAAACATGCGATGCCAGTATTTCTGTTCTTTGCATTCATTCTCTTTTCAAGCTCATTGGCTCTTGCTCAGGATAAAACGGGCAGCAGGTACGCACTGGTCATTGGCAATGGGAATTATACTGAGCTCAGCCATCTTCGGAATGCGAAAAATGACGCTGAAGATATGGCGGCTGCGCTGAGGGATCTAGCGTTTGAAGTTACTGTGCTCCTCGACGCCAGCCAGCCTGCAATGGAAGATGCACTTGCGCAGCTTGCAGACAAGCTTGCCAGCGCGCCTGATTCGATCGGACTTTTCTATTTTGCGGGACATGGCGTACAGGCTGAGGGAGTAAACTACCTCATCCCCGCAGATTCGCGCATCCCTTCGGAAGCCTATCTGAAGACCAAGGCTTTCAGCCTGCAGAGTGTGCTTGACAGTTTTAAAAGAGCAAACAATGCCCTCAATATCGTCATTCTGGATGCATGCAGGGACAATCCATACCAATGGGCGCGGTCTGGTGCCCGGGGACTCGCCGTGATTCCTTCGCAGCCTGTCGGCAGCATAATCGTCTACGCCACCAGTGCCGGGGATGTTGCGCTTGATGGGCAGGGCAGGAATGGAGTGTTTACCGGCGAATTGCTGAAATACCTGCGGAACCCTGAGCTGGAGATCAATGAAGTCTTCAAAAGAACGGGAGCTGCGGTTCAGAAGGCGACAGGGGGAAAACAGAACCCAGCCATTTATTCTCAATACTTCGGTAATATCTATTTGGCAGCTCCTTCGCAGTTGAGACCTTCGCAGGTGGCACTCACGCCACCGGCAGTCCAGAAGAAATATGGTACCGCGCTGGTCAGCACTGTTTCTGCAGGGTCCCTCTTCATCGACGGTATCAAGATGGAGAGCATTCGGGCAGGAGGACAGCTGGAGCTCAGCAGGCTGGAATCCGGAACGTACAGCTTTGAAATGCAATACCAGACGGGTGAAAGAGAAAGGAAACAGGTGCAGATAGATCCCGATACAAGAACATTGGTAACCTTTTCCTGGAAGCCTGAGGTAGTCATCACCAGTCCGGTGCAGAGTCCGCAGGGACAGTATCAAAAGGAAGGGGAATTGCTCGTGCTGACTATTCCAGGGTCGGAAATGCAGACGGGATTGCGGGTGCAGATCCAGATGCGGCTTATCCAGCCAGGCACCTTTCTGATGGGATCACGGGTGGATGAACAGGATAGAGACGATGATGAAGGTCCGGTGCACGAAGTGGAAATCACAAAGCCTTTCTATATGGGCATCTATGAAGTCACCCAGGCACAGTATGGTGCGGTAATGGGCTCAAATCCAAGCGAGTTCAAGGGAATGGATCGCCCTGTTGAAAATTTGACAAAGGCGAATATTGATGAATTCATCAAGCGGCTGAATACCATGGGGATTGGCAAATTCCGGCTTCCCACGGAAGCTGAGTGGGAGTACGCCTGCCGCGCAGGTACCCGGACTAGATTCCCCTGGGGAGATGATCCATCCTATTCACTGCTCGATGAATATGCCTGGTGGAATGATACGGTTACTCATCCGGTGGGCCAGAAGAAACCCAACCCCTGGGGCCTGTATGACATGCATGGCAATGTGTGGGAGATGTGCGCTGATGGGTATGGACCTTATCCACCAGGAAGACTCGTCGATCCCATTAATATAGGGACAAGTATATATAAAGTATGCCGTGGCGGATCGGTAGAATCACCTGGCTCAAGCAGGCCTCCAAGTAAATCAAGTTATATTTCTTATAGAAAAAATATTGAGCAAGTAATTCCCCAAACCATGCGCTCTGCCAACAGAGATTATGGTGAGGGGCCGCTTGTCGGCTTTAGGCTCGTGCGGGAGGTTGATTGAGGCTGAAAACATAAGCAACATAGGAATTCTATCAAGATATTAAATACTCTTTGCTTGAAAAATGTAAATCCCGTATTCCTTATAGACTTAAGAGCGCAGGTGGTTTTTCATTTTGTTATGAAAAATGTAGCAAAATTATTCTTTTAGAAAGAATCGAATAATTAGAATAGGGAAGGAAAAATGAATTACAAAGCTGACCTTTTCAACAAGTTCAATGCATTTATTGCAAACTATGCGTTTGAAGAGAAAAAGAAAATCTGGCAAGAACATTCTCAGAAATTCCATACTTTCTGGCAGAACAGAATATTGAATCACTCAGCGCCAGAATTGAATGACGAAGAAATTGACGGCATCATACGGATTCTGGACCGCAATGGAAAAGGCAACCGTCAAGGGGCCGAGTCAGTTGCCGTTGTCTGGATCTGGCAGGGTGCGTGGCGAAGATTGTTTCATCAGCTCAGAGATAACAATTCGCTTGCACTCAGCCTCAATGATGTCTTTATCGCCCGCACAGACGAAGAAAGAGCGAACGCCATCGATGAGCTCTATAAGGTAAATCAAAAGCATAAGAACAATCTGACTGGTGAAAACGGCAATGGCTTAAATGCATTACTGGTTGCCTATGATCCATTCCATAACCTATCGATGGTTTCGCTCAAAGACCGAAAAGCGTTCATTGACTATTTCAGCGTTCCTTTCGCAGGCAACCTGGATGCAATGAGCTATGGAAACCGAATGGTTGCTACCAACCAGGCAATCATTGCATGGTTTGAAGAATTGGGGCTTGATTACGATGCACGAACGCTCTCCATTTTCTGCTATTCCGATGCTGTGCAGCCATTATGGAAAAAGAAATCAACGGAAACAGAAACCGAAGCACAGGAAGAGACTGCCGATTTTGCTCATGAGGAGCAGGAAGGATCTGAAGAAGAGAGCCACCATTTCAGTCTTGAAAAGCAGCTTGAGGATTTTCTCATTCAGAACTGGGAGAAGACACTGCTTGGGGAAAAGTACGAGTTGCTTGAAGAGAATGGTGAGCTCGTGAGTCAGCAGTATAAAACTGATATTGGCAGGATCGATATTCTTGCCAGAGACAAGAAAGATGGGCGGTATGTCGTTGTCGAGCTCAAACTGGGCCGGGCGAGTGATGTGACCGTTGGACAGCTCACTCGCTATATGGGATGGCTGGAAGAACACAAATGCAGGGACGGCAGGTCGACGAAGGGAATTATTATCGCTGCGGAATATGATCCCAAGATATACTATTCAACTAAGAAAGTACCTGATGTGGAGGTTTTTGAATACCGACTCAAATTCGAGCTCGTACCGTATGTAAAATAAGCGTTTGGAGATTTATGTGCTGCAATTGTGTAAATAGAAACCAGTAACAAATTTTATGTAAAAGGCCATACTCGCTCCCTAGCGTAGTATAACCGTTTACACAAAATTTATTACACTCCTCAAATATTTACAGGCTCATCCCTTTTCCCTATTTGCATATTCTCAGTGCCATTCTGAGAGTAGTGCTTTCAAATAACGCATCACTGGACCTCTTTGAAGATATTGATGGGCGAATTGGTTTCTGTAGTTTCTCAAACACCCATAGCAGCTCGTAGCCTCATCGCAACCGCATTTGCCGCTTGTTCTAACTAATGCTGCTTCCAAACATGCCTTAAGTATGTTTTCTTTTTCCAAGTGTGCAACAAGACCTGCTCCTCCTGGTACATTGTCATAAAGAATTATCGGAGGGATTGTATTCTGGTTACCGTACTTAACAGTAGCGTTAAGATCAGTGGAGGGTATCTCTAATACTTCAGCAGCGCCTTCTACCAAAGCATATGCAAGCGAATATGCAAACCAAATAGGATCTAGCGTTTTTTCTTCAGGGAAGCGATGGAATTGCAGCTGCAGTACATCAGTTTCAAACTCGTGGCCGAGAGAAACTTGTTCGAGTGTTCCATTGCATTCTTGCCCATAAGACGATTTATGAGACTTCAGACTCTTTTTTTGAAATCCAGCACCACATGTTTTGCAGATATAAAATTGCTCTTGTCGTCTTCCTTCGCACAATACTACCATTGTGCCAGGGGATGCCTTCTTAATTGTAATCACGGGAGAATAATCAGGAATATGGATTTCTTCCGGATCAACACCTAGAGAGCCTGCAAAGTAGGGACGTGTTGTGAATATCTTTGAAGTCCGAGATCTTGGTTCTTCTGGATTACTTCGATCGGTGACGAATCCAAATCTCGGAATCACATATTCTGATACTGATAACTGATCCCCACAGGGCGTCGCGGGTTCTGGTTCACCAGGCTGCCACTGAAAGAATACATTATGCTTCCTGCATATTTTATATTTTTTTCGAGGCCATTCCTTACCGGGAATTCTTTTAAGTCCATAAGCAGTCCAAATCTTCTTATTTGCCATCAGCTTGCTTGTTGGAGCAAACTCTGAAATGGCAATACTCAGGTCTCTTTGCAACAGGACTTCTGATGTCTCCAAATTCTTTTGTGCCATTTGCGTATCCAGCTCAACAACGTCTACTGGAAAACCATATTTAGGAATCACCGCTTTTCGCGAAAGAAAGGAGAGCACATCTTCAGTTGCGATGGTCTTTGCTCGCCTATTAGCCCACTCGGCCTCTCGATAATCCCTTTCCTCCCTTGATTTCTCTTCAAGTTTAGCAATTACTCGATAGTCGTTTGATACCTCAATTTCTGCAAGAGAGAAGCGGCTTTCTTCATCTGCCAGCATGCTTATCCACTCTCCATTGTCTAGTCCCAGTCTGGCCCTCATCTTTTCCGGCACAATTGATCTAAGCGATTTTTCAAGATTCTCCTTATTCTTACTGAGATAATCATTGAAATCAGAGACTGCAGATGGGTTCTTTAAATCTACGAATAGCTTCTCTACGCTAGCAAACCTCTCAGGAAACGCACGGAAAAAGTAAGAAAGCGCAACTGCCAGGATATGCCGGATGATAATCTTTTCGTTCTGAAGGCTCAGGATAGGGGGCCGGACTTTTCCTCCCATAATTCGCTCTGGTTCAGAAAAATGATAGAGGTCATGCGGACTACGATGACAAAAAGTGACTGCAAATCCGGGGCACCCGCTTCGGCGGCCTGCTCGTCCTACACGCTGAGCATAATTAAATGATTCCGGCGGAACATTTCGGAGAAACACGGTATCGAGGTCGCCCAGGTCGACACCTAATTCGAAGGTTGTTGAACAGCTGAGAACATGGATGTTACCGTTTTTAAAATCTGCCTGGAATTCTCGTGCTTTTTCTTTGTCGAGCTGGGCAGTGTGTTCCTCTACACGCATTATCCCCGGCAACGTATCTTCATATAATGACCGGTAATGATTTTCTGGAAGATCGCTCAGATGGAGCGGCGTTAGTACCCCTTGGCAATTATGTCTTGGACAAAGTCCGTGAATTGAAAAGGCGTGAAGGCGTCCACACAGATTGCACTGGTAGATTGTCTCATCCTTTTTTATAAGATGAAGCCTCCACCAGTCAGGATTCAATCTTCGAGTATCTTCAATTGAAAGCAGCAAACTTTCTTTTGCTGTCGGCGCATGCTTATCACACCGGCCGATGGTTTCCCAGATTTCCCTTAAGGCGAGCTCTACATTGTCAGCACCTTCCTGCTCTGAAAGATCATCTCTGATTTTCAAAAGCAGCTTTTTCATAAATTTGAATCGTTTGCTCTGCGTGCCATCCCAACTCCTGACATCTTTTTTATTCTTTGGATCTCCGATACGAAAACGCATTTGGATAGCTTGCAAGGAAAGATCGCTCCAATTCATTGAAACACCCGGAGATGTTCGCAATTCAACAGCCCTATCTGTTCGCATTGTGTTAAGAAGCAGGAACACAAGGTTTCGAGCTTCCTCTTCACTTAGCGACCATGGCGCTTTCATTAGAATTTCTGGTATTTTAAACCATGTAGGCCACTTGATGGACCAACGTATGAGACCGACACCTTCAAGACAGATGCGCTGTTCCTCGGTAAGAAACTCTCGATACAAGGCGGACCAAATGTTCTTTTGAGTTGTTGGCTCATCATCTGATTGATTTCTCCTAAAGGAATCGTGGTAATTATCAAATGATCTATCAGCGATCGTGCTGAGGCTAATCCCATCTTTAGGAAAGGGATTGAAGCTTTGAGCTATTTTTAGCATTAAATTTCGAATTAGAATGTCTTTATATGAGTCCTCTAAATACCATGCGAAAAACGCAGCTTCCTGCCGTCCATCACTAAAAGCAAGTACTTTTCTTCTATGTTCTGGTAGCTTCTGGTAGAGTGTCGTTGCGATAACCGCGTGAGGACCGTCAGTGCCATGGACAACTTCTCGCACAGGGTCTCGTCCTGCTGCGGTATATCCACATGCACTGCATTTTGCAAGTTGATCTGCACGATTCTTATCTTCCAGTGAATCTTCTTTATTAACCTGGATATAATTGTTATGCCCACAGCTAGGGATATTATGCTCTGCTAAACCGCATTGAACGCAGAGATAGAACCGAGTTTTCTTTGCATCTGGAGTGTCTTCATCGGACTCACAATTATTTTCACTATTATTTATTGGCCGCAAAAAGCTTGCGCCAAAAAGAGCATCATTAGGATCCCGGATTGCTTCCTTAACAACTACACCGTCTTTAAAATCACTTTGGGCTACAAAGTAGTGCTGCCCGCATTCTCGACATAGGGCTATCTCAAATGCGCATCCTTCCCTTCCAACACTTTTTCGATCAAGAAAGACTCTTTTCTCAGGCCAATATGAAACAAATGCACCTTCAAGGGATCGCAAGAATAAATGATACCTTGCTGACAAAAGCGGTGCATCAGTCGAAGGGTCTTTTGTCTGCAATAGAAGTTCAACAAGGTCGGCTAACGCCGCAATTCGCTTATCTTCTTGTAAGTCATCAAAAATCATATTTGCGATAGTAGTAATTTCAGTAGGTTTTCCAGTGATTGCCTTTCGAAGGGAAGTAACCCGCCCATCATTTTTAAGAATTCTTCCGATTGCAGTTTTGGTATCCTCATCTTTACGAAGCGTAAGATTTAATTTCTCAGCGAGACCAAAAAGTATATTCGCACTCAGGGGAACATTATTCTGGAGAATGTTTTTGAGTAATGCATAATCCGAAAAGGATAGCCTTAGCAGGCTTGCTTCGGGAATCGGCAGCGTTTCTCCAAGAATTATATCGTGTTCAGAAAATGCTTCTCCGAATAAATCTGATGCAAACTGCGCGACTGTGGCTTTGCTGCCTTCCTGACTCACAAGCGTTGCGCTGGTCGCGATACATCGGAATGGCTCTGAGCGTCCGCCTTCACGCAGCCTTTGCTTTAGCCGGCGAAGGAGCATTGCCATTTCAGCCCCTTGCGATCCCCGGTATTGATGGGCTTCATCGAGTACAATGAATGTCCACCATCTGGCCTGGCCATTATCGAACAAGGGGCTATCATCTGGGCGGAGCAATAAATATTCTAACATTGAATAATTAGTCAGGAGGATATTCGGTGGCGTGCATCGCATTTCAGAACGAAGCACTAATTCTCCGTGTACTATGCTTCCATTTTCATAAATTGAGTAACCTTGCTGCTCCCGTTCGTATAAGCGGTCTTGGGCATTTCGCTGACTGTCATTCTTGTCCTCGGGAGTATCGCCGATATACTGCCCAAAAGTAAAATGAAAGGCCGCATCCTCCTCTTTAAGAATCTTACATATAGCTCCAAGACGTTCCCTTTGATCGTTTGCTAAGGCGTTCATGGGATAGAGAATCAACGCACGGACACCAGGCCCTAATTGGCCTACCATAAATTCCTTATATAAATACAGCAAAATGGGGTAGAGAAATGATTCTGTCTTTCCACTGCCAGTACCTGTAGCAACTAATACGTTTCGTCCGCTTAAGGCCTTTTGAATCGCTTCTTCCTGATGCTGATAGAGAGGTCTATCACCATGCAATGCTTTCAGAAAACGCTCATCTGTTTCATATCCAAGGAGGACTTTGAATAATTCGCGAGGGGTCTGTCCGGGTTTAAATACTGGGGTGCCTTCAAGATACGGACCTTTGCTTAAATGTCCTAAGTCAAGAGCTTGCTCAAAAGAATTGCGAAGGTCAGGATCCTTGAAATAAAAAGTGGTCTTTAAATAGCGGCGATACGCTTCTTCAATCTTGGAGGAAAGCTCAATTGGATTCATCTTTTCGTTCTCCTATCATGTTCGCTTCTTTTACTTTGATTCCACCAAAACCAGCATTCCTTAATACCACCCTCAACCTCGGATTATAACTGATAAGCGCGCGTGAAATGGCATGTGCGGCTGCTTTTACTTGGCGGCTTGCTCTAGGATCGCTTCCCTTAATAGTGATATGCACGTCAAACCCTGAGAGTATTTCATGCACTTCATGCATAGTAAGCAGCCGTTCTAGAAATCGCCTACCAGAGGATGCAGTACGCCTAAAATAGTCATCTAAGAGTAAATCATTGACTATTATTTCATTCTTTCCAGGACGCAATACAGCTTTAGCATACGCATTTTTCTTTCTACCTAACCCCATCCAAAATTGATTGGGCGTTCGTGATGTGGATTTAACAGCAGATTTGTGTTCTGCAGGTCTTTGTGAGAGTTGTAGATTAGCCAGAATACCCTCAATTTCTTGATTCCTTCGATTTATGTAAATTCTTAGACAGTGTGATTGTGATCGATCATCAAGTTCCTTATAGTCACAATAATCGCGGAGAGGAATGGCAATTGTATTCTCGGTAACTTTAACTCCGTAAGGGCGAGCATTAGCCCTTTCAAAGCCCACCAACACTTTATCAATCCATCGGCATTTTGGAAGACGCAGCCATAATGCTTTGTTGGATGTCGCTTTGAAATCCTTATTTGAAAGCATGATTGGATGATCATGCCATTCGGAAGGTTGACTGTATTCGTCTGCTACGGACCACCAAATTCTCTCGATGAGTATGGCTATTTCTACGGGATGCCCATTTTTTGATCGCACGAGAAAGCGAAGCCTGTCACACGAAGGATCAGGAGGAACTGTCGCAATCGTTTTTTCACTAAGGTGCTCAATATTAATGCTTTCTTTCAAACGAATTGTGCAACCAGCCTCGTGAATAAACTGCACATTCACTTCTCTGTATCCGTCTTTAGAAGGCAAAGGTTGTGGATCAGGAAGAATTATTTCTTTCAGATCGCTAATGAATCTAAAATCATAGCTGTCGATTAGATCATCATTGCTGTCATAGAATCTAAGAAAATACCATCCACTCTTTCTTTCGATCAGATTCGTTAACAAGTTCTGCGTGGATTGACCCGGATTGGGGATGTATTCTTTTCTCCATTTCTTTCGTCCAGTACCTTCTTCACCGACAATGATTGTCTTAACATTTTCCCATGCGCTTGTATCTAAAGTTTTGATTAAAGGTGGATATTGAATAAATAGAGGCCCTATATTATCGCTTGCATCTTCAATATGATTCCCAATCAATTCAAAGATTGGAACTTTTGAAGCAATAACCTTGGGTCCTAAATCTGGAGTTGTAAAGGCGATCTTGCTCTCTCCGCTCTTCTGAATGTAAAAGAAATGAGCCGTATATCCTTCGAATATTACAGGTTCAGGAGTTACAGGTGGAAACCCTGACAATGTTACATCACGTTCCCAGGTATCAGGTACAATCACAAGGTATGCCCCTGATGAAACCGACTCTACCAATCTTCCATTTTTAAGATCCGAGCCAATTAATTTGAAAAGAAGGTATCCATCGTGTCCAATCTGAGTCTTGGTTTTTTGTTCGGTTTCATTACTGTTCCAGAAAGCCTCCAATTCACCGGATATTTGAGCTAAAGGCCAACAGAATTCTTTTCTTTCATCCTTCGAAAGAACAATACCATTCTGAAGGATTCTGAAATCAGATTTTTCTGAAAGTTCCTCTGGTACTTCTACTGCAATTATCCATTGGCATTCTTGCTTATAGCAGATTATTTCGGGTTTTAAGCTGCGATGTCTTTTAGTACGCCCTCGACTTCTATTAGGATCAGAGCTTGAGGAACGAGATCTGCCTCCTCTTTGGATCGGTTTTAGCCTAACTCTATCATTCTGTGGCGTGATAAAAGTCCCGCATAATTCTTGTTCTTCATCAGTGCTGCACTTGTTCTCTACCTCTGGTGGCCCAATAAAAGTACCGAACAGCTCTGCCTCATTCTCTTCATTCTGCTCTTGTTTTTGTTCTTCTGTTTGAGGTTTTTCCTTCGCTACTGGTTCTTGGTTATGATTTTTTTTGTGGCCATGAACAATATGGTAAGTTACTGCTATTGTGGCTGAGCCTGACAAGAGCACGAGCAATAGGCTGATGAAAGAATCCATCCGTTTCCTCGCTATTTTCATTATTTTTTGTATTCAATAATTATTATATGGAATAATCTTGTACATTAATTTTATCCTTAAAAAGCTATTCGCGAAAGCCTTAATTCATTCTTTATTATCTTATTTCTATATATTTAATATATAAAATCTTTAAACTATTATTGCTTTCTTGGATCACCTGGTCAAGATTTTTTGTATAAACAAAATAATATTCCAAATTTTATTTGTTTGCAGTGTCAATGTCCTATATGGAGCATTTAGTTTGAAGAGTATGAAAGCTTGGAAAATACTAGCACTGTATATCGCTTTTGATTGACATCCGCATCCCTGCAAGCTAGCATACCTATGCTGAAAGGATGTTGAAAGGTAATGCGGAATGGCTGTACTCGATGAATTCATTGAGCTTCGTATCCTGGTTGCGGCTCTTGGTGAAAAACCTAATGCCGGCTGGTGGGAGAGCTCCTTTCTTGGGGAGATTGGGGTACGATATCTCTCTTATGCGTTCCCGCGAGCTCCAGAACTCGCAGCGATCCAAGGTGCTGTTGAAGCTGCTCGCAGAGTCCATGATGCCCGGATTGGCACTAAGGGTGTCACCCATCTGTTCCGACAGTCATACGAGGTCGAACTGCTTATTCTCGACCATCTAAAATCAAATATTGATGCAATACGGAACCGTATGGCCTCAGTGTATTCAAAGCCTGCAGCATGCAAATCTGCGCTCGAAGCCATTGCGGGCTCACCAGAATTGGGCCATGAAGGACCGGTTCTGATCGGGTCTCTACCGGGGCTTCCTGATACTGAAGGTATCAGGCGTATGGCCGCCATTTACCTCGGCGCAATAAATAGCGGCAAAGTTGCATTGCCGTATTTTCTGAGTACACCATGAGCAAAGGTACTACCCTCTATTCGACTGAGCTCATCAAAGCGGCAGGTATGGTATCTGAGTCGATTGAGCTCCTTCGTATCTGGACCCCCGGTATGCGCCCTTCTGAATTGCGAGATGCTGCTCTCCGGGCTGGAACACTCGCAAAGGTGAGTTCGGATCGAGTCTGGGCTATCACCCGATATGGCTTTAGTTTACGATACCTTGCAGACGAACAGCGACCTGCACAGATTCTAAAGCGGCTGGTTGAACATGGAGCTTCCGTGCCTCTTCTCAGGCAGCTGTTTTTGCTCTACACCGCACGCAGCAATAGCCTTTTTGCAGATATAGCCGGCGAGTATTATTGGCAGCTCAACGCCCGCGGAATCAAAGAGCTTTCAAAAGCGATGATTGAAAAATTTATCAGGTCCAAGTTCGGCTCAGAAAAAGTGCCTCATGCATGGTCAGATAGTGTTACCGACCGGGTTGCATCGGGACTAATGAAAACTCTTTCTGATTTTGGGTATATCGCCCCAGGGCGGGGGAAGCTGCGTTCGATGACACCCCCTGCCATTCTGCCAGAGACAATCTGTTTCATTGCCTATGAAGCACGTGAACGCAAGGTCCCCGATTCTCTCGTTGCTGCGGATCCGGCTTTTGCTCTCTTTGGCCTGAGCCATCAGAAGGCACTTGAAGAGCTCATCCATGTCTCAGGGCAGTATGGGCTTATCGTGCAGTCTGCAGGCGATCTGGTGCGTATCTCCTATAAGTATCAAACCATGGAGGACTTTCTCGATGCCCTCGTGCGATGAACTTTTCAATGAGCTCTTGATTCGTCTGAAAACGATTGACCGATACAATATTATGGGCGGAGAGCCCATATACTACCTTGTCTTTCCTGTTGAGCAGATGCTGGAGATGAAACGAAGCCTCAAAGTGCTCGTGTCTCGCCTTATGCTCGATGGATGGTCTCCTTCCGTGCTTTCTCTTGCTGAGGTAGTCAATGCAATCTTCAGGTCTGATCCAGACCGGCAGATACTTTTGGAATCGGAGAAGGCCTACCTGGAGGATGGAGACTTTGCTGCTATCAATGAAAGCCTGCGGAGTATCCTGCTGGGCACAGGGGCGGATAAGGTAACTGCAAGAATTCTGAAAGAGCTGGAATCCTTACAGGAAAAGAAAGGCAGCATCCTTATCATTGCCGATGTTGAAGCATTACATCCCTATCTGCGAATTGGAGCCATCGAACAGCGGCTTCAGGGGCGTTGCCCTGTACCTGTCGTCATATTCTATCCTGGAAACCGAACTGGCAATTCCACGCTGCAGTTTCTAGGGATTTGGCCTGAAGATGGCAACTATCGTTCGACTCATATCGGTTGAGGAGCACAGATATGGCAAGCAAGATTCGAGCGTTGTTTGACCCAGCAAAACCTATCGACCGGCGCATTGAGAAGGTTATCAACTATGAACTTGTTGGAGAGGACCAGCTCAAGGCTGAAGTCACCGAATACGTCGTCACGGAGAGCATTGAGGAGCATTTTCTGAGGCTTCTCGATATCATGGATCAGTCGATGTCAGGCGATGCCGTGACAGATACCTCGGTCTGGGTATCCGGATTCTATGGATCAGGAAAAAGCTCCTTCACCAAGTATCTTGGATTTGCTCTTGATCCTTCAAAGAAAATCGGTGACAGGGCATTTCTCGATTACCTTGTAGACCAATTCTCCAGGCAGGCGACGAAACAGAAGCTGAGAACAGTCGCAAGGAAGCATCCGCTTACCGTCATCATGATCGACCTTGCTAGCAATCAACTCTCAGGAGCCGGCCTGGCGGATATCTCGAGCGTACTCTACTGGCATGTCATGCAATGGGCAGGCTATTCCAGAGACCGCAAGATCGCCTACCTTGAGTTCATGCTCGAGCGCGATGGGAAACGGGAAGCGTTCGAGAAGCGGTTCTCAGAGCTTTCCGGCGGCAGGAGCTGGGCTGAAGTCCAGTCGAATCTTCTCGTAGCTCAAACATACGCTTCCAAACTCGCCAGCGAGTTCTATCCCGAAATCTGGGCAGATCCATCAGAATTTTCCAGGGTGAAACTTGATGAAGCCAGTTTTGAAGAGCAGCGTATCAAGGAAATGCTCGAAATCATCAAGCGACGATCAGGGACAGACAAGGTCGTGTTCATCGTTGACGAAGTGGGACAATACATTTCCGGACGCGATGAGCTCATCCTCAATCTCGATGGTCTTGCAAAGAATATAAAGAACATAGGCAGGGGCAAGGCATGGATTATCGCCACTGCGCAACAGACCCTCACGGAGGACAACCCACAATCCCAGATCAATTCTCCCAAGCTTTTCAAGCTCAAGGACCGATTCCCCATAAGCATTGACCTGGAAGCAAGCGATATCCGCACGATCTGCCATCGTCGGCTCCTTTCCAAATCACCCGCGGCCCGAGAGGAGCTGGAGAAGCTTTTTGATCAGTATGGCCAGCGAATGATTCATGCAACCAGGCTCACCCAGACAAGAGTCATCACTTCCACCCTGGACAGAGAATCCTTTCTCGATCTCTATCCGTTCCTTCCTCACCATTTGGACCTTCTTCTTTTGCTCTTGGGAAGGCTCGCGAAGACATCAGGTGGTGTAGGGCTGCGTTCCGCAATAAAGGTAGTCCAGGATGTGCTGGTCGAATCCGCCATCCCTGGAGGGTCTCCGCTTGCGGATGCTCCTGTCGGAACTCTTGCCAACGCTGTTATTTTCTATGATTGCCTCAGAAAGGACATCCAACGCTCGTTCCCCTACATCGTACAAGGCGTAGAAAAGGCAGTTGCCGCTTTTGGTGCTGATTCGCTACCTGGGAGGCTTGCGAAAGCCATTGGTGTGCTTCAGGTGATAGAGGATTTCCCTCTCACTGCTGAGAATGCGGCAGCTCTGATGGTGCCTTCCGTAGACTCAGAGCCTCTTTTCGAAGCGGTGCGCCAGGCAGCAAAAGAGCTTCTCCATGATCCTCTCATCCCTCTTGCAGAGGTTGATGGCCGCCTGCGTTTCATGAGCCCTGTGGTGGATGACCTCAATAAGAAACGGCAGACCATGCAACCAAGCTCCAGCGAATTGAGGGACGTCTTTGTACTTGCGCTTCGCGACCTCTTTACTCCAAAGCCTACTGCGCGAACCGCATCAGGGAAAACGGTGGCGTGCGGCATCAAGTGGGCAGATGGTGCAGGCTGGTTTCCCGTCCAGGATGATGCCGAGGAAATTCAGCTCCATCTCATGCTCCAGCCGGAAGAAGCGCATCAAGCGGAGCTGGCAAGCATTGTTGAAAAGTCCCGCACCCCGGAATGCAGCAAGGCAATTTTCCTTGTCGCTCCTGAAGATGAGCAGCTTGTGCATCTTGCAGTGGAGTACTGGAGAAGCAAGAAAATCTACGATTTTGAACATGCCCGCGCCCTCGACAAGGAAGTGGTTGGATACCTTAACGGACAGCGCACCAAGGCTCAGAATACATTCACCGAGCTGATACAACGTCTCAGGCAGAGTTTCTTGAAAGGCTCCTTCGTCTTCAGAGGACAACCGGTAGGGGTGGCAACCTTCTCCCATGATCTCATGCCGGCACTGCGAGAAGAGCTCGGTCGCTCGGGAGAAGATGTCTATTGCAAGTTCAAGGATGCTGCGGTACAGGCAGAGAGCTCTGCTGCAGAAGGATTCCTGAGAACACAGAATTTGAATGCCATTGCAGGTAAAAACGATCCCTTGAATCTTGTCGATAGAAATAGCAGCAGCGGGACCATTAAAAAGGATCATCTTGCGTTCAGGGATATTTCCGACTATCTCGAACGTCGTGGTCTTGTCGAGGGCAAGAAGCTTCTGGATGATTTTGCCCAGGCACCCTACGGATGGTTCAAGGATACGACTCGATACATCGTGGCTGCCATGCTGGCGGCAGGCATCGTAAAGCTGCGCGTCAGTGGCACTGAGTTCAGCACCCCTGTTCCACAGGCGATTGAAGCCCTGAAAGGGCTTCAGCAATTCAACAAGATCGGCATCATGCTGCGGGGGAATCCTCCGCCGATCGAGCTTTTGCTTGCCACCGCAGACCGGTTGCTGATACTTACCGGGAAACAGGTCCCTCCGCTTGAACGTGATATTGCGGCAGTGGTGCGGGATACCTTCCCCGATTTCCAGAATAGTTATGCCTCCTTGTCGGCGCGGCTTTCTGCGCTCGAGCTGGCTGGTGCAGAACGTGCCGAAGGGCTGTGCGAACGCATATCTGAATTGCTGCGAGGCGATGCATCCGATGCTCCCTACCGCCTAGGACCTCCTGACAGCGCATTATTCAGAGACCTGTGCTGGGCTCGCGATACGGTGAGGGCATTGAAAGAAGGTGCGGGATCTCTTGCAGAACGAGCGACGACTCTCCTTGCAGCCATCAGAGATCTTCCGCAGGATGAAGGTCCTCTCGAAGAGCTGAAAGCGAGGACAAGCCATCTGCGTGAGGAACTATCGGCAGAATTACAGCGAGAAGACTGGCATGCACGTATTGTGGAAATCAATCAGAGAGTCTCTGCCCTTGAATCTGAAGTGACAACGACCTTCCATATCTTCGTTTCCGAATGCAATGATTACGGGAAAAAGCGGTGGCATGAGATCGAAGCAAGTGCAGATTTCAATGACCTGAGCGCAGAGGAACGTGAGAGCTTTGCAGCTGAGAGACCCGTGGTTGAGATACCTGACACTACCACTATTGCTGGACTCGAAAAGCTGTATAAGCAGAAATATTCTCTAGCCGCGCGCTATGACAAGCTCACGGCAATGATTGCTGCTCGTGCGGAGGAAATCCGCAATGCCAGACAATCCAATGGACCAGACAATGGAGAGCCCGAGATACGAGAATATCGCCTTCGCATCCCCCGTGGAATTGTTAGGAGCTCTTCCGATCTCGATGAACTCCTGCAGATCCTCGAGAATGCCCGCCTTGCAATTGCGCAAGGCAAGACTGTCATCATTGAATAAAAAAGGCGGTTTCAATGGCGATTGGCAAGGATGACCGGAGAAGAATCGAAAAGCTTGTAGGCGATTGCCGTGCACTGCTTGAGGCCGAATTTGGCGCACAATTCCAAACGATTTTTGGGATCGGCCTGGATGGCAGCATTGCAGACATGAATACCCTTGGGCACCTTTCCGATAATGAGCAGAGAATTGCCCTGGCGCTGCGTCAGGAGCTCTTACACTACGCCGAAGGAAAGGCTGAGAAGAAAGCTCTGGCTGCAGCGACTGAGAAGCTCCTGCGCGAGATCGCGTTCACAACACTCAATCGATTTGCAGCCCTCAAGCTCTGCGAGAGAAGGGAATTTCTCTTCGAGTCGATAGGTTCTGGCTACAGCTCGCGAGGCTTTGAACTCTACTGCAGGCTCGCAGGCCCCTCCTTGGGAGAGAGCTACCAGCGATATGTATGCTACCTTGAGAGCGTCTTTGACGAGCTCTCTCTGGACCTCGGTGCCCTCTTCGATAGAAGAGCTCCCGGGGCAATTCTCTTCCCAAGAGAAAAGGCGCTCCTTGCGCTTCTTGAGTTTCTCAATGATGCATCGCTCAATCATCTCTGGGCTGAAGATGAGACCATTGGCTGGATGTACCAGTACTTCAACTCGAAAGACGAACGCCGTGAGATGCGCGCTGAATCGGGCGGAGCTCCGCGGAACAGCCGGGAGCTTGCGGTACGCAATCAGTTTTTCACGCCCCGGTATGTGGTTCGTTTCCTCGTAGACAACAGCCTTGGACGGCTGTGGTATGAGATGACAAGAGGAGAGACGGGCCTTTCCGATATGTGCACCTTGCTGGTTAGAAAGCCTCATGTCAGGTTCCTCGCAAAAGATGAGAAAGCCCCTGCTTCAGAGGATGAAAACACTGACTATCATCCCTATCGTGCATTGAAAGATCCCCGTGAGATACGAATGCTGGACCCCGCCTGTGGTTCAATGCATTTCGGGCTCTATGCCTTTGATCTGTATGAAGTGATGTATCGCGAAGCATGGGACCGGTCTCCGGAGTGTTTCTCCGATCTTCGTGCTGCAGGCATGAGCCGGGATGAATTTCTCAAGCGCATCCCTGCAATGGTTATTGAGCACAATATCCATGGCATCGATATTGACCGGCGATGTACGCAGATTGCTGCCCTTTCTCTCTGGCTCCGGGCTCAAAGGAGCTGGAAAGAAGCTGCGATTCCTGCTGCCAGCCGACCGAAAATCTTAAAGAGCAATATCGCATGTGCGGAGCCAATGCCGGGAGAAGCTACATTTCTGGAAGAGTATGCGGCATCCTTGAAACCATCGCTGCTCGGTGATTTCGTGAAAGCTGTCTGGCAAGACATGCGCCTGGCGGGCGAGGCGGGCAGCCTTTTGAAAATTGATGACACGATCCAGTCAGCTCTTAAGAAGGCGAAGACTGCATGGGACGTGTGGACCAAGGACATTCAAAAAAGATCGCTGGCAGGATTGTTTGAAGATCGTTCAAGCGATGATTTCAAGGCAATGCTCGGGTATGACATACGGGAAATAAAAGACGTATCAGAATGGGAAGGAATGGAATTAAAGCTGCTTTCAGCTCTCAAGGGTTTTGCTGAAGCTGCGCAGACGGTCAATGGTACCGGCAAACGGCTCTTTGCGGATGATGCTGCAGCAGGTTTTGCGTTCATCGATCTCTGCAGGAAATGCTATGATGTGGTGCTCATGAACCCGCCTTTTGGAGAAGCAGCTGCAGGATCAAAGCAATACATAGCGGATGAATATGAACGATCAAAAAATGACCTGGCTTCGGCCTTCATCGAGATGGGGCTGAAACGACTGGAAAGACGTGGGTATCTCGGCGCAATAACTACTCGAACCATATTCTTCCTCTCAAGCCACACCAGGTTCAGAGAGGAAATCGTACTCAAGGAGGCAAAGCCCGTGGTATTTGCCGATCTCGGTTTCGGGGTGCTCGATGCGATGGTGGAAACGGCGGCATATGTGCTCGAGAAGGTATGACGTTTTATACGAATAATGAATGGATTTTGCTGATGAAGGAAAGGATCAATCAGTTTGGAGGAAAGCAGGCATGCCAACAGCAAAAACTATTGAGTATAAAGGATTCCAGATCAGGTACAGGATTGGAATCATCAAGCAGCACGATATGGAAGCTGGGAAATATGCTGCCAGCGAATTCTCAATCGGATATTGCAAGAATGAATTATACACAGAACAGCAATATATCCTAGAGCAACAGCTTTTTGATACTGAAGCTGAGGCCGAGGCTGCTATAGTGCAGCAGGCCAAGCAGATTATCGAGGAGCAATGTCTGTGAGCCTTGCCAGTCAGCTGGAAAATTACGGGGATCCCATACTTTGCAACTATCTTGTTGCATGTGTCGATCTTCTCGGGCAAAGCGAAAAGCTCTTAGATTTTAGACATGCAGATCAAATCCATCCAGAATCCCCTTCATATCAGAATTGGCTTAAAGAAACTTTCGGCTCAGTCAGGCTCTTTCGACAAGCGTTTTCTAATTTTATTAGCTCAATCAATGCGCAACGTGAGGATTCACGACTCCCAACTCAGCTCACCTTGACCGATATACGCATTATTCCGGCTTCAGACAGCCTTATCATCTATTCATCTCTGTATGATCCTGATGGCTCTCGAACAGTTAAGAATATCAACAGCATTGTGACTATTCTTCAGGCACTCGGCGCGCTTGCTCCTTTTTTTATTGCTCGAAACAAGCCTTTCCGGGCGGGCGTGGCGATAGGCCTTGGCGCGGAATATGAAAGCATAGGGTTCTATGGACCGGCAATTCCTCTCGCATGCGAGCTTGAGAAGGAAGCTGATTATCCTCGAATACTGATTGATCCCTACATCATGGAGTATCTTCAAGCTTTTTCTACCTGGGAAGACAATTCACCTTCTTCGAGATTTGGAGCATCACAAGCACAGTATGCGATAAAGCTGATCTTTCAAGATTGTGACGGTAGATGGGCGCTGGATTTTCTGGGGACTTCGATTAGGAAAATCTATATGAATTCAATATTGAAAGACAAGGATCTTCATATGGAAGGCTATACACAGATCCAAAGGAATATCGCGTATTGCAAAAACCTTAAGGTGCGGAGCAAGTACCTCCTTCTCAAGGAGTATTATGATTCCCGTGCAAGTGCATGGTATCAAAATGGAGCTCAATAATGACCGTACCCTTTTTTCGTCTACTAAAATCCGAAGATAAGGAATCCGCCCTCTCATCTGCGGTTGCTTCTTTGCGAACGAAAATGCCGGATCCTGCTACAGTATTCCAGATTGATCCAGCTAAGTTGTCCAAGGTTCCCAACAGCCCTTTTGCTTACTGGGTGGGCGATGAGATCCGCGAGCTCTTTACCAAATACCCACCGTTCGAGGGCGAGGGGAGAACAGTCAAACAGGGGCTAGCAACAGCAGATGATTTCCGGTTTGTACGTGCCTGGTGGGAGGTTCCTGCAGAGCATCGGCTCGATGCAGGCAATGGCCTTGACTGGCGTGAAAACCTACCTGCATTCCAGGCATGGTGCAGGAAACGCACCCATGAAGGTAAGTATTGGGTGCCCTTTGCAAAGGGGGGCGAGTACTCGCCCTACTATGCGGATATCCATCTGGTGGTGAATTGGAAGAATGAAGGGGCTGAAATTAAAAATTTTGCTGATCCTAAATCAGGCAAAACTTACTCAAGACCACAAAATACGGAATTCTATTTCCAGCCGGGGGTGACATATCCTTTTCGAAGCAGTAAAGGATTTTCTTGTGGTGCTCTGCGTGCTGGTGCTATTTTTGCCCTTCAGGGATCATCGATTTTTGAATCCCCTGAGAATTTAAAAAAGTGTCTGGTATTCTTTAATAGTGATGAAGTACGTGGCCTTCTATTCCTTATTACGAGTGCTAATGCCTGGCAGACTGGATATATATCAATAATACCATATAATATTATTTTCAATAATTCATATGAAAATGATCTAATAAATGCCTTAAATTATATCGACTCAGCCTATGAGACGAAAAATTATTTTATAATTAGGCGAGAAAATGATGTTAAAAAATATATCAAAATTATTGCCGATCTTCACAAGAATAATTTTGGTGCTGTGATATTTGATAATATTGAAAGCCTTAATCAATTTAAAGATTCACATGCTAAGATTGTAGATGAATTATATTCAGAGCCTTTTTCCTATGGAGAATCTTACATTTCTATTTGTATTGGTTGTTGTTTCGGTCGCTTTGATATTCGGATAGCTTGTAATCCTTCACTGACCCCATCTTTGCCAGATCCCTTCGACCCTCTACCAGTTTGCCCTCCAGCCATGCTCGTCGGCACAGATGGACTTCCCGCACGACCAGAAAACATTGCCAGTGAAGCCTGGCTTCGTGCTCGCCCGAATGCTATCACCTTGCCGCCTGAGCCATTCCGCTCGCAGAAGATCACTGCCTCCGAGTATCCTCTCGAAATCCCCTGGGACGGCATCCTTGTCGATGACCCCGAGGACAGCCGTGATATCATTTCCCGGCTGCGTGCTGTACTCACCTACTTGCATGGCACCAACGCAGATGCCAAAGAGCGGGAACTCTGCTCTGAGCTGGCAGTTCGCGACCTGCGAGAATACCTCCGAAAGCCTTCCCTCTTTTTCAATGCGCACCTCAAGCGGTACTCCAAGAGTAGGCGTAAGGCTCCCATCTACTGGCCGCTGCAGACTCGCGATGGGCGTTACACCCTCTGGCTCTACTATCCTCGCCTGACTGCCGATACCCTCTATGGGTGCATCAATATCCTTGAAGCCAAGATCAGGCTTGAGCAACGCAAGCTCGAGCTTGCGAGAATTGACCTTGAAAAAAGCGAGGGTAAGGCTGAACGCACAAGGGTGGAGGAACTCACTGAGTTTATCGCCGCACTCACCGAGATGAAAGAAGAGCTTGAACGGGTTGCTGCTTTGCCATACAAGCCTAATCTTGATGACGGTGTGCAGATCACGGCTGCGCCGCTCTGGCGCCTTTTCAGATTGACTTCCTTGCAGAAAGAATTGAAAGTCACCTGGGAAAAGCTTGAGAATGGCGATTATGATTGGGCTCACCTTGCATATTCGATCTGGCCCGACCGGGTGCGGGAGAAGTGCAGGAACGATCGTTCTCTTGCCATCGCGCATGGCCTTGAGAATATCTGTGAGCAGAAGCCCCTGACAGACAAAGATGAAAAAAAGAAACGAGGCAGGAAAGCGAAACCCGCGTTCGAGCCAGATGAGGAGCTGGAATACGATGAAGATTGAGCAGTATATCAAGACTGAATTCGAAAAGCGCCTCGAGCATTCCTCCTGTCTGGTCATCTATGATCCTGAGCATCGCTATAGCAAAATTGTGCATTCTCTTGCTTCAAAGACTACGAAGGTGGTAGACGCTTCCAACTCCATGATTCTGGCGCGAGAGGAGGCTCTGGGAGCATGGGTGCATCTCTCAGAAAATCCAGAATTGCGCCTTGTCATTTATCTTCCATGGGAAAAGCCAAAAACCCTGCTGGCAAAACGAAATGATCCCTTTGCGCCATTTTTTCTAGGCGGTGCGGTGTTCCCTGACAAGGATGCCGATACTTATCGCGAACTCTGCCTCCAGGCATTTCCAGCCCAAGGGCAAGCAATTGCAAAGCTCTTTGAAGCAGGAGTACCCAGCTTTGCAGCAGTGAATTCGCTTGCGGGAGGAGCAGTCTGGCCACACCTGCGGGCTCTCCTTGGTGTCGAATCGGAGCGGGAGATGATACTTGCGCTCCTCGCTCCCCCTGCAGGCATTGCCGCTCAACTGGAGCAAGGCGGATCTTGGATCGAGGAAGCACGACGACTCATCAGCACCACATTAGGCCTCGAGCTTCATGGTTCTGACTGGCATGCAATGCAGGAAACGCTTGGCCGGTATATCCTTTTCAGTGAATTTGCTCTAGACATTCCATGCTCGCTGCCGGCAACTCTCTCCGAAGTCCCCCATGCGGAAAGTGATCGCCGCAGCCTCATCTATGCGATTTGCGAGTCACTCAGAGACTCGCATTCTACGAGGGCGAGGTATCGCGAGCTCGCTGAAAAGGTCGACATTTCCCTGGGGCTCTCTGAGAAGTTTTCCGAGACAGACGATCTGGGTCAGCGAGAGACGTTCATGTTCCAGAATAAAAGCAGACTCAAAGCCTGCGTTTCATTTGCCAAATCCTCGAATTTCGACGCAGCAAAGAAAATCTGCGATGCAGAAGAGCAGTCCATCTGGTTTGAAAGTTCCGATGCGATCAGATCATTGTGGACCTGTGTCAGGGCAGCGGTCACGCTTCTGGAAGGTATCGCAGCGTTCGAGTCCCAGGTGCAGGATCGGACAAGGGTTGCAGGGATTGTCTCCTTGTATATCGACAGCTTTTCCTCACTCGATGCCGCATATTGTGATCTTGAAGCGTTTCTTGCTGATCTGGAACCTGATAATAATGGGGGAGAGGTATTCCAAGAGTTTGTCGATTCGGCTCGAACAGCCTATTTCAGGGCAGCAGAAAGTCTGCATCGCTCGTTCATCCAGGCGGTAGAGCATGAATCATGGATCAATTCCGCCAGGAACGACCAGGCTGCTGTCTTCAGAAACAAGATTGTGCCTCTTCTGGAAAAGCGGGAAAAAACAGCGTTCTTCATGATTGATGCACTGCGGTGGGATCTTGCAAAAGAACTTAGGCAATCGCTGCCCGCAGCGTACCGTGTTACCATCGATATGGCCTACGGACGGCTTCCGAGCATCACTATGGTCGGCATGGCATCTCTGCTGCCGGATGCTGACAGCAAGCTGTCCATCAGCATTGAAGAGGGGACTGTTGTTCCCCGTATTGGCTCTGTACGGGTTGCGTCCGTGCAGGAGCGCATTGCCCACCTGAAGTCGATCTATGGCGATCGAGTAAAAGCTGTGTCAATGAGTGAGCTTGAACAGGTCAGGAAGGCTGACATTGGCGATGCCGTCGATCTGTTGGTTGTCCGCTCGACAGAGATCGACGCAGCAGGCGAGTCGCTTGGCAAAGAGGCCCTTCCCATGCTTTCGTTGCTCCTGCGCAATCTGCTGCGTGCACTTGAACGCAGCAGAAAGCTTGGATTTGCAAAAGCGGTGATAGTCACCGACCATGGCTTTCTGCTCCTGCCCGCACCGAAGGCTGGTGATGCCATCACGAAGCCCGAAGGTGCCTGGGAAGCAGCTGGCCCTCGCTATCTTCTTGGAGAGGGCATAGAAAGCACCGGCGTCAAGCTTTTTGATGCAAGCCTCGTGGGGGTACCAGGGTATGCAAAGCAGTTTGCAACTCCAGCAGGGCTTGGATCCTTCATTTTCGGTGCTCGTTACGTGCATGGAGGACTCTCCCTCCAGGAGTGTGTGTTGCCGGTTCTCACGATCGATTTCCCGAATCAGCCACCCAAGAAGCATGAGGTTGGTGTATCATTGAGCTATAAAGGCGGGATGACCACAAAGATCACCACGATGCGGCCAAGCTTTGATCTTTCGGTCTCTCATACGGATCCTTTTAAAGGAGAATATGAACCGGAGATTGCTATTGCAATTGCTGCCCGTGCTGGTGGGAAAGAGGTGGGCCGGGCACAGGCATCAGCGGGATATGATCCTGGCTCGGGATGCTTTAGACTAAAGCCCGGGAAATCGATTAAGATTACTCTTGCAATGAGCGAAGAGTACCGCGGATCCTTTACCGTGAGCGCATTTGATCCGGTAACTCATGAGCTCTATGCGAAACTTGATCTTGAAACTGATTATACGGAGTAGGCATGGACGAGCTCGATCGCAAGCTGAATGAAGCGTTCCCCGGCAAGGTCGTGAGAAAAGACCTGCTGCACAAGATCAAGAAAGGAACCAATGTACCGTCGTTCGTACTGGAGTTTCTCCTTGCAAAGTACTGCGCCTCCGATGATTCGGAAGAGATCAGAGCAGGAATTGAAGCGGTATTTGAAACGCTGGAATCGAACTACGTTCGTCCTGATGAGTCTAACAAAGCACAGTCCATGGTCCAGCAGAAGGGCAAGCACCGATTCATAGACAAAGTGCATGTTACTTACTCTGAGAAAGAAAAGCGCCATTGGGCGGAGATGGAAAATTTCAACTCGCGGCGCATTGCAATACCTGAGAAATTCTACAGAGAGAACGACCGTATACTGGAAGGCGGCATCTGGGCGGAAGTGGTTGTCTGCCACAACGATATCGAGGACGATGATTATGCGTTCTTCATTGATGATCTGAGGCCCATCCAGCTGTCTCGATTCGATGCGGATGCCTTTCTTGCCGGGAGAGAACGATTCACCCGCGATGAATGGCTGGATGCAATCATCAGGAGTATCGGGCTTGAGCCATCCAAGCTTACCAAACGGCTGAAATTTCACCTCATTGCCCGGTTTTTCAGCTTTGTGGAAAAGAACTATAACTTCATCGAGCTTGGCCCACGGGGCACCGGAAAGTCCTACTCATTCTCAGAATTCTCGCCCTATGCGACCCTCATCTCGGGTGGTCAGGCGACAACGCCGATTCTGTTCTACAACAACCAGAAGAATAAGATCGGACTGGTCGGTTTCTGGGATACGGTCGCGTTCGATGAGGTGGGCTCAATCAAGATTAAAGACCGTGATTCCGTGCAAATCATGAAGGATTATATGGCGAATGGCCGCTTCTCCCGTGGGGTGCAGGTCATCGCGGATGCAAGCTTTGCCTTTGTCGGCAATATAGACCATGCGATCGAGCAGGTCATCAATTCTCAAAACCTGGATCTTTTATATCCCTTGCCGGATAGTTTCGACCTTGCGCTCATCGATCGCTTCCACTATTACCTGCCAGGCTGGGAAATGCCGAAGAATTCAAGCCTTCTGCTCACCGAAAGCTACGGATTCATTTCCGACTATCTGGCTGAAGCGTTTCATTTCCTGTTCCGATCCCAGAATCGCTATGACTGGGTCAGCAGGAACGTAAAGCTCGGTACTACCGTCGAGGGACGTGATGAGATTGCGATCAGGAAAACCCTGTGCGCGATGCTAAAGATACTGCATCCGGCGGGAGAACCGACTCAAGATGAGCTGGCTGAATATGTCGAATATGCAATTGAGGGCCGCAGACGGATCAAGGAACAGCTCAACAAGCGCAAAACGGACGAAGAGTACGCGAAAATCAATCTCTCCTACGTTGATTCTTCGGGAAAAGAACGAATCGTCTTTTGCCCGGAGTCCCTGGGCGCGCAAAGCACGCTTGCCCCGGAACGAAAGGTCATTGATGAGGAAGCGGTACAAAGTGGGAATAAAGGGAAAACCAGACCCAGGATTATGGAAGAAGAACAGAAACAGGAGCCTTCCAAAAGCCATGCAGAAGTCATTGTTGCACGAGGTTCCAGTGCTGAAGCTGCAGCTCTCAAAGAGAAGCACTTTCGAATTTTCTATGGCGATACCGGCTATAGCTATGAATCCATTTTTGGCGCATACCTGCGTGGTGCAAAGACCATTGAGGTAGAGGATCCCTATATTCGAACCCAGCATCAGATACAGAACTTTGTCCGCTTCTGCGAGCTTGTGGTGAAGGTAGGAGATGCGGAGAAGATTGTCCTGCTGACCGGCTATGATGACCAAGTGCAGAAATCGGAAGCCCAGGATCGGTTCAACAGCCTCAAGGAAAGCCTTGCGGATGCCAATATCGGCTTTGAATTCAAGTTCCGGGAGAATATTCATGATCGCGAGATACGGCTTTCCACGGGTTGGCGGATCAAGATTGGTCGCGGGCTAGATATCTACCAAAAGCCTGAGAATTGGTTTGTTATCGGCTCGAACGATCTGGACCTGCGTCCCTGCCTGGAGACGATGGTAGATATTTTTAAAGTATGAATATTACTTTCTAAAAGTTCAAAGGATATTGTCTGTGTATGACTTTGATTCATGAGGGATTTCATTTTTCTTTATGGAATTTCTTTTTTAATGAATAGTTAATGTATATTTATACTTTTTTATTGTTTCATAATTTATAATATTATTTGTATATATCGTACATATAAATTTTGCATGCTGGAAATGTCGCAGCTTGAATGTCTATCTATATTGATTTTCTGAGGTATTTATGATTCCTGGCTGCTTGGGTTACCTATACTGCAGAGTGGTCGTTGGTATGCTATTATCGAAAATAGAATCATCAATCAAACCAAGGAGGACCTGACCATGGAGTGTAAAAAGCGCCATGTAATTGCCGCCTTCCTGCTCGGGGCGAGTATAAGCACCTTGTTTGGCTTTGTGAGCAGCTATTCAAACCTGTATGGTTCCTACCCAAGCTTTTCGAGCAAAGCTTACCGTCCCTCAAAGCCGTTCTCGAAGGACGAATACAGCATCTCGCGCTACCGGCAACAGGTGGAGCAGTATCGAGATGACTGCGAATCGTATATTCAGGCTGCCAATAATGACATTGCGACGATTCGAAGAGAAATCCAGAGGGCTATCGACGAGACAAACGCGGTGGTGAGCGAGTATAATTCATTCGTAAGGTTTGGTTTTTAATGCATGCTGTCTAATTGATATCTTTCAAAAACGCGCATTATTCAGAGCCCAATATGCTGCTGTATCCTTAATATTTGGATTATCTTTTGCATAGTCGAATGCTGTTTTCCCCTCGAGGCTTTTTGTCTTTCCATTGGCACCAGCCTTCAGGAGGATCATAACGACCTCTGGATTGGCATTATTCGTTGCAGCCCACATCAACGGCGTCATACCTACTATATTGTCTCTGTCATCAAGCCTTGCACCAGCCTTCAGGAGGGCTGTAATGACCTCCGGATTGGTATTATTCATTGCAGCCCACATCAACGGCGTCATACCTAAATTGTCTCTCTCATTAAGGCTGGCACCAGCCTTTATTGCTGCCAGGACATCTTGAGGTGTCCCAAATTTAGCTGCCCCAAAAATATCTTGTGCAAATAGACAAATGCTGCTTAACAAGAAAAGAATCGCAATACTCCATTTTTTCATAATTTCCCTCCCTGATACGCTGGCTGTATTCCATATCCAGCACGTATAGCCGGGTAATTTTCATTATACCACAGAGGAGTAACCAATCAAGCTTTATTATTGCAGTGTAGTATGAAGGAACATTGCGGGCAGCGACGGAAACGCCCCTCTGGCAACAGGCCTCATGCAGCACTTGGGTATGCTACTCCCGCAGAAGTCAGGAAAAAAATTATTCGCCTAAATGGTCTGAAAAGCAGGGGAGCACTACACTATCTTTGAAAGATGCTGGTAAGGTCCTCCATATTTACGCGGAAATGGGGTAATCCCGAATATCGGTCCATGTCCGATCTTCTAATGAACTTGTACCAAAGCGCATGATCCAGAATATAGGAGATGCTCATCCAAGCTTCAGGGTGCTGGTACATTTCCCGCCATTCGTCCTCGGTAAGCCGCTCAACCTTGGCAAAGGGATAGAGCTCATCTGCGGCTTCTTTTTCAGCAGTCTGGACCATTTCTATCTTTTCAATTCGTCTTTCAAGTTCACGCATATTTCTTCTCCTGCGACAATGCAAGATGTTTCTCGAGTTCCGCAACGCGCTGCTCGAGCTCTTCGGTTTCCACCTCCTTGAGGTAGCCCAGAAGTACATTCATGCCATAGACCATCATCTTGAATTTGCGTTCATCGATAGCACCCCGGTAGTAGGCTGCGATAATCCGTGCAAGGCTTCGGCGCGCATTCTTGAGCGTATCCATCGGCAGACGCTGCGGGGGGAGTGTTGGCTCTTGAGTGATGGTTTCTTCTTGAATATCAATGGTATTCATGTGGTGTACCTCCTTTGGTAAGGTCGTTTGGCGATACCTGTGTGTCAGGTAAGGGGCCCTGGCTGGCATTCACGCACTCATCCTCAAGCAGTACAAAGCCTGGATCGACGAGGATGAAGCCGTCCTTCTCTGTGTAGACATGGAGGGCGTCGCAGTAGGCTTTGACCAGCACAAACTGCCTCTGGGTGAGCCCTTTCGCGATGCAGATTGCCTGCCATGAGTCCACAGGGATAGCAAGCGGCTTCTCGCCTGTGCGTTTCTTGATCTGGGCCAGTTGGGTGAATACCTTCATCCCAAGGTCAAGAGCATCCGTACCGACATCGAAGATGCAAAGGGTTTCCGCTTCCCTGGTGCAGGCGTAACCCGTAACCGATTGTGTGTATGTTGTTACAGTACCATCATTTGGCATGGTTACGCCCTGGTTACGGTTACGCCTCCGAGCCGTAACCGGGTTTTCAGCCGGTACGCTCATATGGCTTTCTCCTCAAAGAGGAAGTCTGCGCGGTTACGGGTCTCAGGCGTAACCGTAACCGACCCGTAACCTTCTAAGTGTTTGTTGAAAATCAAATTATCTGCATTGGTTACGGGGTTTCGCCTCTCCGGCAGGTACCGCTCAAACGCCTCCGTGAAATCCTTGGAATAGTAGCCTTTGACACAGTGCCCTTCCTGCTTCAAGGTACGTGGCTTGATTCCAAACGGCCTGAGGATTCGCGCGAGGTTCGAGGCGGTCATGCCTTTTCCATGATTGAATTGCGGCCAAGGGCTTTCCTCTATCTCATTGAGGCGATCCACGAGTGTCTGGGAAGGCCATCGGTCCCGCTCAGGCTGTGCGGAGACGATTGTGTGAAGGTCAGAGAGGAGTCGTTCTTTCACATCGTCAGGATCACTTGCGTCATGAGCGGAGAGCGCCATCGCTGCTGAGCGAGCTTGTTGTGGCCACTCGCCACCGACAAAATCAGCAATCCGCAAGAGCTCCCGCCAGCAATCAGCCTGCCTGTCTGAGAGGCTAGATGGTATCTCAGGGTCGATTTTCTGAATTTTAGCACCATGATCCAGCGCAAACCGCTGCACTCGTGCATGCAGATCGCGAAAGCCAAGGTCTCTGTCAGCCCTTAGTCGTTCAACTTCTTCATCAGACTTGCGGCGGAGCATCTCAATAATGATCGATCGGCTGGCAAGCGTTGCAGGAAGATTCCCAATGAGGGCAATTGCCTTGGGGCAAAAGACATTGAAGGTTCGAGGTTCAAGGTCCTCTCCGACGATACGGATGACCTGCGCAGCACTGCGGGTAAAGCCCGCATTCATGATGGTGCGAAGATCCTCATTGGTGCGAAACATGGAATCGGCCTCATCGATGATCATGGTCGGGGCGTAAGCATCGATAGTGCGGAAAAGTGCAGCGGTTGAGATGTTTGAGGTTGCAAGCGCCCGTGGCACAAGACGGCGCACGATCTCCAGTGCCGTGCTCTTGCCACAGGCCTTGGTTGCCGAGGTAACGCAGAGATTTGGACATACAGTCCCATACGGAGCGAGGTGAGTAAAAACGATCCATAGAGCTATCGCATAGGCGGATTCAATATCAATTACAAGAAAGCGGCGGATTTGGCGCACAAGGTCATCAAGAAGCATTGCACCATCCTGGGGTAATGTAGAAGGCTCTGGGTCATTAAACTGCAGGCGCTTGCCCTGTTTGTCCCGGCTTTTCTTTGCAGTATTCTTCGAGGCTTCTGATTCCGTTTGATCCCGAAGCTGCAACTCCTGTACCACCTGAGAGACATCAATCTTCACTATCTCATCCACGAGGTGCCTCCCATAGCCTGATCGCGTGCTCCCAGACCTCAGCAGCAGAAAAGAAGGTATTGCTGCTTATTGCGCGATCCTGCGTAGTGAAATAAAGCAAGGTAAAAATTTCTGCTAATTCACAGACATTTGCAGGTACCTGAGATGGCTTTCCTGCAAGCAGCACGCGAATCTGTGGTGGCGCACTGTCAAGATTGGTGCGGGCTGTGAAAATCGCAAAATTCTTCCATCTATTACGATCAATGTTGTGCTGACTGATAAAGCAATAGATTGCCGCTCGAACCCTTGAATTCATTTTAAACCCCTTTGATTAATCATCTGTATTGCACGCTCTGAAATTTCATCTTGAGTTGCTTTGCGGCGTTTTCTAATGAACTCTTCTAGTTCTTGTTGATCAAAGAATAGCCGACCACCAGTAGGCTTATAGCAAGGAAGCAATCGCAAATGAACGAGCTTGTATATATATTTAGGGGTTGTTTTTAAGAATGATGCAGCCTCTTCTACACTTAAAAATATGCTCATGATCATACTCCCTGACGGTATGGTTTTCTTTTGTTTACCGTCATCTTAAAGATCGCTGATTTCATTTTGCAAACGAGAGGCCTTGAGAAATTTGAGAAAAATGAGAATTTTTTATTTATTAAAATATTATATTATAAATAATTAAAATTTATTTCTTCAATTTTAATATGTTTACCATTTGAGAAATATTGGCTAAATATTTGTGATATTTAAACAGCAATCAAGTACCCCTCATCGTTCAGGCTAATTGTAATGAACAAGGAGAGGAAGAATGGGAAAGCAACAGTTACAATGGGCTGCAAATCGAAATGCTGAGATTATTCTGCAAATCCTTTGCCAGGCAATTACAGTGGTCGATTTAGGGCGGCAAAACGACTTTAACCCCAGCGAGTGTCAGAGATGGATTGATACAATCTATAAAGTTGGGAAAAATGGCTGAAAAGCCCAGGCCGGCGACCTTTATGAGCAGACCGAGAAAGAAATCAAAGGACTCATTGCGATGATTGGCGATCTGTATGTGGAGAATGCCAGACGAAACCGAATCCTTACCCCGAAAGGCGATCTGATGGAAGACCCTTTGTGCCAGCATAGATGTCGCCTCAAGAGGAGGGGGCAACTATGCGATACAGTCAAAGACTGCGGAATGCAGTATTACGAAAAGTTCTTCCACCAGAGAATCAGAGTATCAGCTCAGTGAGTAAGGAATTCGGGATTTCAATGCAAACAATTCAGCGATGGATGAGTCTTGCAAAAGATGGTACACTATCGACCGAGGATTCTGTGCTCCCGCCCAATAAAAAGCCCTTGGAAGAGAAGTTTGAATATGTTCTGGAATGGTCACGATTAGCAGACGTTGATAAAGGCCAATGGCTACGGGAAAATGGGATTCATGAAGAACACCTTAGCCTCTGGGAACAGGAGCTTCGTATGACCATGGCGAAGAAGCAAGAAACAAAAAACACAGAACTTACCGCATTAAAGAAACGAAATAGGGCTCTCGAACGAGAGTTAGCCCGAAAAGAGAAAGCGTTGGCTGAATTAGCAGCCTTACTGACCTTGAAAAAAAACTCGAATCGACCTTGGGGGCCAACGAGGACGATTGATCCACGAAGCAGATCGGAAGCTGGTTATTCAGCTTATTGATGAAGCTGTCGCCGCTGGTGCACGGACGTTCAAATGTTGTGAAATAGTGGGCATCAGCATACGGACTCTGCAGCGGTGGCGGGCGGGCACTACGATAGACAGACGGAAAGGCGCTCCTAAATGGGTTGCAAACAAGCTTTCACCAGAAATTATTGACGATGTGATCCAGACAGCCTGTGCTCCTGAGTACCGAAACGATACGCCTATGGTTCTGTATGTACGATTGCTTGAGGAACACTGCTATCTCGCAAGTCCCAGGTCAATCTATCGTATCCTGAAAGCGCATGGACTTTTGAAACGGCGCTGCAATGGGGCGGTTCCCACACCGAGAAGACCACCCCCCGAACGGGTAGCGACTGGGCCGGATCAGGTATGGACCTGGGATATCACCTATATGCCCATGCGCGTACAGGGATTGTTTTATTATGCCTATGTATTTCTCGATATTTGGAGCAGGAAGATTGTTGGATGGCAGATTCATGAAAAAGAATCTCCCGAATTAGCGAGCCAGTGTTTTGAACGAAGTGTCGCCAAAGAAGGAAACCGACCACAGTTTCTTCACTCAGATAATGGCAATCCTATGAAAGGCTTATCGATGCTCGCAACCTTATATCGGTTTGGTGTCATTCCTTCCTACTCGCGTCCTCGAGTATCGAATGACAATGCCTACAGCGAATCCTTATTTAAAACAGCCAAATATGTTCCCCATTATCCGGGGTATTTTGAATCCCTCTCAGATGCTCGGGCATGGTTTGCCGATTTTGTGCATTGGTACAATACGAAGCATCGGCACTCGGGAATTGGCTACGTCACGCCTGAACAGCGTCATACCGGTGCGGATAGACAGCTCTTTGATGAAAGGAATAGAACCTTGCAGTATACCCGACTATTTCGTCCAGAGATTCGGAGGCAACTGAGAGACTGGGTGCATATTGAGAAGGTCGTTTTGAATGCAAATGTTTCATAAATAAGCGACATCTATGTTGACAAATAGCGAAGATGGGATTCGGGTCAACATTGGAATATTTTTGATATTCTAAGATGAAATCGATCTAATCTGTATTACAACGGAAAGTAACGCGAGAAAAGATCTGGAGCTACCTACATATGGCTGGCTAATGAAATGCACATTGCTATTGAGGAATTTTCTTTATACAGTACCAAAGAAATCATGCCGCATTGTGCAAATCGCATAAGAAGCAATTGAATCGTAGCAGGGTCCATCTCTTACTGATTGATCATTACAATTTTGACCGACCACATGCGGCACTTAGCTATGTTACTCCCGTATAGGTCAGAAAAAAATTAGTCGCCTCAATGGGTTGAGAAGTAGATAAGTACTACACCGCCTTTACAATTGAGCCAGAGGCGATCCATGCTGCCCCACCGGCAGCCTCGCTGATATATCCAAGCTTCTCTGCAAGCTTAAGCATGCTCAATCGGTTTCTGGCAATCTTCTCAGATGCGTCCATCCTCTACCTCCACACTTATATGTTTAATGTCAACTGCTTTTCCCTGGAATTATCATAAGGATTTCCCTATCGTTATCACCAGGAATTCCCTGGTTTCATCATAGACCAGCCTGAGCAGGTCGTTTTCTTATGCACCTCCTTCCCCAAGCCGGGTAGTCGCTTCAGCATGGGTGCTCGGTTTTACCTTGTCAGGTCCTGGTTGGCGCATGAGAGCATGCATCATGCGGTAGCTTTTTGCCTCGAAGAGCAAAAGATGACCGTGGTGAACGAGCCGATCAATCATGGCAGCTGCCATCTGCTCATCGGTGAAGATGCCTCCCCATTTTGAGAATTCAAGGTTCGTCGTGAGGATGAGACTTTTGCTCTCGTAGCTGTCGGCAATAATTCTGAACAAAAGCTGGGAACCTTCCCGATCCACCGGCACATAGCCCCATTCATCCAAGATGAGGAGATCCAACTGCTGCACGTCCCGAATCAGGCGTTCGAGTGTTCCCGCTTTATACGCTTCGGTCAGTTTCAGCACGAGTTCGGTAACCGTGAAGAATCGTACCGAAAGCCCCTTTTCACAGGCGGCAATGCCGATCGCGATCGCCATGTGGGTTTTCCCGGTGCCGACACCGCCGTAGAGTACAAGATTCTTTTTTTCAGGGATAAAATCGGCACGAAGGAGATCTTCTTTGGAGAGCGCTGGCGGAAAACGGATTTCTGAGAAGTCATATCCTTCAAAGCTCTTGAAGACTGGAAAACCTGCTCGATTTAAAAGCCTTGCTTTTTTGCCGCGTTCCCGCCTGTCGATTTCCTCAGCCAGCACTTTATGCAGGAATTCTTCCTGCCGCGGGGTCGCTTCGAGCTCGCATAATTCAACCACACGACTTGAGAGCATGAGTTTGCGGCTCATGGCGGCAATAGCCTGCCTGGTTCGTTCGCGTTCCTGGGGTGTGCGGATCATACCTGCGCCCCTTCCAGGAACTCGTCGTAGACATGCAGATCCTGGCCTCGTTCAGGCGCCATATTCAGGCCATAGCCTGCGATCCGCGCAGCAAGGATTGCCGCGTCATGGAAGGCGGTTCTGGAGCGCTGTACAGCTTCCTCAAGCGCTTGCAGCGCGATTTCGAAGCCGTAGTCATCTGCTAACCGCTGCATGGTTCTCAGTGTCGCATGGAGCTCCGTACGTTCCTGCCGATCCATCAGGGCCTTCAAGGGATCGGGTACCATTTCCCGAATCCCTGAGTTTTTCCACGCTCCGGGATTGTTCATGAGGACGGCAAGGGAGGTGCGGTAATCACAGCTGTCAGTCCTTTGTTCTCCGTAGACGCGGCTATGACGAACGACCAGATGGTTGTGTTCATCCAGAATGTCGATAGTATGCGCACGTATGGCGACGAGTACTTCCCGGCCTGCAGAGGCAGGGCTTGTCGAGTAATAGTGACGGGCATCGATCCGCACTTTGCCGTAACCGTCAGTCTTAAGGTATTCATACCGCACGGGGTCAAACGGTGATCGGGGAAGCGGCAGGAATGCTTTTTTATCTTCCTCGAAGAGTTCTTTGATCGGCACGAGCTTCTTGTAGTGCGTTTCCTCGGCCTTGGGTTCGTGCATGGAGAGCAGGGTTCTGTTATAGGCTTCAATGTCGTCGAACGACGGTTCTGGCACGAAAAGGTTCCGGCGGGTATAGCCTATCTTTGCTTCGACATTCCCTTTTTCATAGCCGGAATGAGGGTTGCAGAATCGCACGGAAAAGCCGTAATGGGCACGCATTCTGGCAAAGAGTTCCGCTTCATGGATAACTTCGCCGATCCGTCTGCCTACACCCGTCGCGTTGTCGAAGACAATCACCGGCGGTACGCCGCCGATATAGGCAAAGATGTCTTTCAATCCCTGGCAGACGCACTCGGCGGTTTCTCCTCCGAACACCTGGGTAAAGCTGTCATTGCTGGAGGCAAACGAGAGGGTAAGGTACTTTTTGCGAACCATCGTCCCGCGTTCCAGAAAATCCGCTTCGCCAAAATCAGCCTGGCTTTCACCGGGGTGCCAGACCAGTTCCAGGCTCGCCCGCACAGCACGCTGTTCTTGGAGCATGCGTTTGACGTACCGTTGGACGGTATTGTAGGAACAGGCATAACCTGGGACCTCCGCGGCTAGTCGGTCGTGGATCCGCTTGGCGGTGTGCCGCTGTTTGTGCCATCGTCCCTGGTCTTCGGCAAGCCATGTATTGATGCGTGGCTTATACGGATCAAGGATCGAAGCTTTTGTAGCCTTTTCAGGCGGCTTTGGGGAAAAGTCTTCCTGATTCACATACTTTCGTATGGTTTTGGGGTCGACGCCAAAGGTCCTGGATAGTTCCGCCACAGAGCTTCCTTTTTGGTACTGTTCCCTGATACTTTGTATTTGGGGCATGTTGATCACCTTCTTTGATCCTCCCTCGTCGTTGTTGGTTCTTCGACACAGGGATTCTGGATTACCAGGAGGCAGTATTCAACTGCCCCTGCTTTTTCCAGGGAATTCCCGATGATAACACCAGGGAAATCTAGGTGATATTTTCAGGGATTTTTAGTTTATATTAAACACACTTATAGTTTAATGCAATTGCAGAAGGTAAAAAACACTTTACTTTTTCATGCTCTTTAGATATCTATATACTGTTGAGTTGCTAACTTCTATTTCATCAGCAACCATATTTATTATAACTAATTCTCGATAATTTTTATATTTCGCTTTATATTCATAATATAGCTCAACAGCTTTTCTCATTCTTTCTTCTTTTTTTGATTGTATTGATGCTGTTTTAGCACCTTTTCGTCCTCCTTCTCTTACTCGTTTTCCTATTTTAGCATCTTCAAAGGAGTAAGTTTTTTGCTGCATTTCACTCTCTAGGCGTTCTACCGGAATTCCTTTTTTCATAGCGGCAAAGTATATTGCGTTTTTATCCCCCCAATACTCCATCCATTCACTGAAAAGCCTAACAATATTATGATTGTAAGACAAGGATAAATAGATTTGGTATTTAGTTAAATACTCTTTATTGTTTTGAAATTGTTTTTGCATACGTTCTTTTTGATTTTTCCTTTGTTGTTCTGCCAAGCTAAGAGAATTTACAATTGTAAAAAAATCATCATCTGGCGCGTCTATATTGGGGCTATTTCCTGAAAGAGATTTTGCAACATATTCTCGTGCTTTTTCCCAGTACTCTTCTGGTTTTATAAAACGATATTGGACAGAATCTATTTGTCGCTTTATTGATTCGTTATCTTCTTCAATAAGTCTCTTAATGCAATCTTCTTCGGCTTGTTTTAAGAGTTCATGTATTTTTATATTTTTTTCTTTAGCAGCAGCACTAAGGAATTCATGTTCTGCTTTTTTGAGTTTTGGCAAAATCTCCAGTTGAAGTTTCTTTACGGCTTCCTGAATCCATATATTGTTTTCAACTAAATCATCATTATTTTCTTTTGGAAAAATTGACGATCCGAAATCTCGTTCAGAATCATCAGCCATTACTGAAAACCTCCTCTACTAATATCTTGAATTTAGATATTCCCGAATCGTATTTGAGTGAAAAATATTAGATCCTGATTATATGTGCAATAAATACCTGCACCACTGGTATCTTCTCTCAATTTCAATCACTGTTTCCATCAATATATTTCCTATACTTTAATGATGCCACCTTATTATCTAGTTGGATTTCAGGCAAGAGCTCGACCGCAGATCGTTTCATTTTATCCGTTGCTTTGGCATAGATCTGAGTAGTCTGAATATCAGTATGGCCGAGCAGCTTACTGACAGTATAGAGGTCTGCCCCATTTTCAAGGGCCAGGACGGCGAACGTATGTCGCGCAGTGTGCCATCCTATTTTCTTTTCAATACCTGCTGCTTTAGCCCAAGCCCTGAAATATTGTGTTGCACTGGTTTTTGTCTGAAGCTCAGGAAAGATATATTCATCTTGATGGTGTAGCCTGCCATCATCAATGATTGACCATGCTGAATGGTTAATCGGCACCCCAACTACCTTTTCTGTTTTCTTTTGCCTCTTTAAGATAGTTGGCTCCGGTGTTCGTTGGATGTCTCCCCATCGAAGGGTTTGAAGATCAGAAATTCTTAATCCAACCATGCATGCAAAAAGGAAGCTTCTCTTGATTGCTGAGCCAAGCTTGCCTCCAAGAGGTGTCACAGCGAGGCGTTCGAGCTCTTCTGGTGTAAGCCATACTTTAATTGGTTCAGGTTCTGAGATTTTTTTAATATGCTCTGCAGGGTTGTGTGATATCAGTCGATTCTTACATGCTATTCGAAGTACGTGGCAGACAGCTGAGAAATAGTGAGCTGCAGTAATCTGCTTTAATACTTGTTTGGATAGGAGAAATGCCTTAAATCCTTCGAGCCATTGTTCGTCAACAGCATCCAGGCGAATATTCCCTCCATATTCTTTGATGTAGGGTATGGCTTTATGGAGATGTCTTCTGGGGGGCATGCTCTGAGCGATTTCCTGGCAATAGTCTAATAGATGTTTCTTGCTTCCTACTGGGTCAAGAATACCCCATTCCTGTGAAAAGAGTTGCTGCTCACGCTTTACCCTGGCGATGTTTGCTAAGCGCAAGGCTTCTCTATCCTGTTGCTTGTCGCCGGTTAAAGATAGGCCGAGGCTTTCCCATCTTCTTCTTCCCTTATAATAGATATCTAGATATAGTTTGTTGTGCTTCTTTCTTATTGCTACTCCCATGCCTGCCACCTCACATTAGCATGTTTAAAATCTACAATATATCTACAATATGTCTACAAAATTGAGTAAAGTCAAGGGTTAAAGAGAAAAATATAGTAAACTTGCAATAATTGGCAATATTATGAAAAGTATTGATATATAAATAAATAACAACAAAAAAGGCTCCCCTTCAGGGAGCCTTTTCTTGTACCTAGCGGGAGAGGGGATCGAACCCACGACCCAGCGGATATGAGCCGCTTGCTCTGCCAACTGAGCTATCCCGCCACGCAGGTGGTTGTATATCTCAAAAATGCCCCTTGGTCAATACCTTGTAAGATTTTGACCTCTAAGGCTATAATTTGCAGGATTT
>JAKQLB010000276.1 GCA_029567375.1 Bacteroidota bacterium
TGTGGTTTTAAACCCACTGAGCACTAATCTTTTCAGAAAAGGTCAAAGCCTTAGAAAGACTAAAACGGACAAGTCCGATGCTCGATTTATCACGATGATGCTGATTACGGAGGACATCAAGCCCTACTCACCAGTATCATACCACATCAGCGAATTGAAATCACTAACTAGACATCGTTTTCGTCTCGTTCAGGAAAGATCCAGATTCAAGATTTCCTACTCCAGGATCCTTGATATTGTATTCCCTGAACTCCCTGGTGTTGTGTGGTCAATTTCTCAAAAGTCTATGCTGTCCATGTTGCTAGAGCTCCCTAATACCAAGGCTATCGGCCAGTGTCACCTGACCCGTTTAGTGAGCCTCCTAGAGAAAAACTCTCATGGACGTTACAATCGAGATAAGGCCATTGAAATCCGTGAACTGGCTCGCAATTCTATCGGCAGCAACAGTCCAGCGCTGGCGTTTGAGCTACAGCAAATCATCAGGTCTATCCTCTTTCTACAGGAAGAGATTGCTCTTTTAGATAATCAAATCAAGGCTGTAGTGCAGGAAATCGATTCACCTATCATGAGCATACCCGGTATTTCCTACACGCTTGCTGCCATGATTCTCGCAGAAATTGGAGATGTAGAACGGTTCAGTTCGCCCGCTAAGTTGCTTGCTTTTGCAGGGTTAGAGCCATCTACATATCAATCCGGAACTTTCACCGCATCCCATTGTGCAATGGTGAAGAGAGGCTCCAAATACCTGCGTTGGGCTGTCCTTAACGCAGCAAGGCTTGTCTGTATGCGCGATACTACATTCAAGGCTTACAGGGATAGAAAACAGCTTGAAGGCAAGCATTATTACGTTGCATCGAGCCATACTGCAAAGAAGCTGATACGAGTCATTTTTTATATGCTTAAGAACAATCAGCAATTTGTAGCACAAGCAGCATAGCATTTCCCCCATAAAATTGGTGTTGGGATACGCAGCATCTTCTTGGTGCCTATTTTGTCATGCAATTATCAAGGTACATTTGTAACTGAGAAAAAAGTTTACATTTTCTCTAAAAATCCATTGACTTCATATAGTTAGTCTCCTAAGTGCCGGGGGATAGTATGGGCATACCTGCCTCATGAATCATCCTGAGTTCCCTTACAGAACGCCCCTTCTGTTAATCGAGCAGATTAAAAACATCAACTCAAGGCATTATACAGAAGAAAAACA
>JAKQLB010000191.1 GCA_029567375.1 Bacteroidota bacterium
TTATGAACAAAAGCCGGTCAAACCAGAGTGGTTATTGGAGCGTGGAATGATGAGTTCCGAAATGATGGAGGTTCTTCGTCAGGCCATGGAGAAAGGAGCCCGCATCCTGATTTCCGGAGGAACCCGAACCGGAAAGACCACTCTGCTTAGTGCCTTGTGCAATTTCTTGCCTACGATCTGGCGCATCGTGAAGATCGAAGACCCAGAGGAAATCTGGGTAGATCGTCCAACCGTCCAGACGGTGGAAGCCCGCCCGCAGGCGATTGGCACGGATGTCCGGCCGTATACCCTGGCAGACGGAGTCGATGATGCCATGCGAATGTCACCTGATTACCTGGTCATTGGAGAGGTACGTGATGGAGTGGCAGCCATGAGTTTATTCCGGGCTTTGATGACAGGCCACAGCGGAGCTTGCACCTTCCATGCGGACAGTCCGCGTGAAGCAGCCCGCCGGCTGGCGACCGTGATGGGGGCAGATGCAGGGGTGAAGCCGCATGAAGCCAATCAAATGATTTCTGATGCGGTTGATTTGTTGGTGCAGATCGGCATCCGTCATGAAGTTCGCCGGGTAGTTGCAATTTCAAATGTAGCAAAGGATCTAAAGAATGGCGATGTTTATTTTGAGCCGATTTTCAAATATTTGGAGGAGTCCTGCAAGGACGAACCTCGTTGGTGGAAAATAGGCGAACTGAATTAAGCAATTTATCCTGTTGACGACCATATAGTGTTAACTATAATGCTTACTTTATCGCTTTCAAAAAATATCATGTCATGTTCTCATTACAACAACTTATATGATAAATCTTTGTCAAAAGATATTATTACTTAACTAACTTTTTTCGGGAGTAAGGGATCATATATGTGTAGAGAGGTTACTCGAAACTAAAAACTAACTAAAAGGAAGGTTTATGGATGAGTTTACAGCAATTGAGCTCTTGAAAAAAGGAGATCTGAATGGTCTGGAATCACTAGTGGAAAAGTATTACATTCAGGCAGTACGTTCTTCGTATTTGATCGTACAGGATCCAGACTTAGCTGAGGATATTGTCCAGTCGACTTTCCTGTCATCGAGCCGGAAAATTAACCAATTAGTATCAGGTCGCTTTGGCCCTTGGTTTCTAAGAAGCGTTATCAATGCATCTATTAAGGCAGTAAAGCGCCAAAGTAAGCTGATCCGTCTGGATGTCCAGGAGGACGAATTCACAGATAACCTAAAAGAATGGCTATTCGATCGGCAGCCTCTGCCAGAAACGATGGTAGAAACTGAAGAATTACGCCAGCAAGTTCAGAAAGCGTTGCGTTTGCTTACCCCTAATCAACGCGGAGCCGTAGTTTCAAAGTATTACCTGGAAATGAGCGAGGTCGAAATGAGCCACTCTTTGAATGCGCCAATTTCCTCTATCAAATGGTGGTTACACATTGCCCGGCGGAGGTTGCGCCAATTACTTGTCGGGTACGACGATCAATCCACTTCAAAAAGTGCACAATCCCCTTTGGCTTGTGGCAAAGAAAAGGAGTCATGAAATGAACGATAAACAATTAAAACAAACTCTACTTCGCGAATTAGCTGAAGAGGGCATTCCAGAAAATTATGATCCCTGGCAGGTCATGCAAGCAAGAATCAAGCGGGAATCTGTAAATGGGTCAATGCAGCAAAAACACACGGCAAAATCTGCGAATGCAAGGATCTTCAAACCCATATTGGCGATAATTACTCTACTATTCATGGCGGTTGGAATTTTCTTGTTTGCAAGCCCTCAAGGGCATGCTCTCGCACAGGGGATCCTTCGTTTTTTCAACCCGACCCAAACGTCGGAAGAATCTGCTCCAATAGTCTCTACCCCTTTGCCTTTGATCGAGGTTACTCCTTTTATACATGCTGGCAGCACTTCACAGAAAGATCCCAGCCTCGAAGAAGCACAAAAGGAAGTCAGTTATCCGCTGATGCAACTCTCTTTTCTACCACAAGGGTACCATTTCGAATCTGCCCAGGTTGATGGGGAGCGTGTCACCCTTTCCTATAAAAATGACGCCGCTGGTATATCGCTATGGTTTGAACAATTACCTTTGCATAGGGCTGATCCGGAGCCAATCAGCGTAGGGTCTATGGCTGCAGTAGAGTTGGCCCAGGTAGGAAACGATCATGCCGAATATGTTCAAGGCTCTTACTATGGCGATGGGGGGGCTTGGAACGCGGATTCTGGCGCTTCATTCTTACGCTGGCAGCACGATGATATCCTGTATACGATCAGTGCAGTTGTCAACTTATCTTCCGTGACATCTAAGACTGCGCTTACGAAAGAGTCCTTGTTGGCAATGGCTGAAAATCTGACAGATGATCTTTCCGCACAACAATCCGTTGATACCAGTCATATCAATAACCTTGAGAATGCTGAACGCCTGGCTGGGTTTAAGATTCTCGTACCAACTGCACTCCCAGCGGGTTATCAATTCGATTTTGCCACTATCGAAGACGGCACTGGTTTTGTCTGCCTACAATACGCGTACAATGGCGCTTCTTATCCTTCATTGTTCATCCGTCAAAGTACTATTACGCCGTTAACTGAGCTCCACTCAGACGCGAACAACACACTGGATATTTCAACGGTAGAGATTGCGGGTAGTGAGGGCAAATCAAAATACATAATCGGGTTTACCTTTCCAGAAAAAGCCTGTGACCTGCAAAATGATATTTTCCGTGCCGGACAAGCGCTACTCTGGAAAACCGGTGAAATGAACCTGGAGTTGTATGCAGAGTTTCGTTTGCCAGAGGGTGGGGCAGGCTTATCGCAGGCGCAAATGATCGCTCTGGCTGAATCGACCATAGGTACTTTACAGTCGAATCAGGCAGTACTGGATATTACTTCCTATAGCGATTTGGATGAAGCAGATCGCGCGGCAGGCTATGACATACAGATGCCGACAAAGCTCCCGCTTGGAAGCATGCTTAACTCAATCCATTTACTTGGGGATTCTTCGATGGTCTTGTTCACCAATTCGCAATTTGGTAGCCCCAACATCAGGCTTTATCAGTGCCCAAGTGAAAACGTAGCAGATTCACCTTGTCATAACCTGATGGAAAATATTCCAGAAGATTTCAAAGCCAATATGACAATAGGGAATGTGAATGCGGTCTATGCAAAAGGCGATTTTGGGAAAGGCGCAAATGAGTCAGATCCATCCTGGCACGAAACGGATCCGTCACAAACACAGCGAATGTATTGGCAAACTGGTAATTGGGACTACTTGCTTGTTAGCACAGGTAATGGGATCAATCAACAGTTGCTGGCAGAGATTGCAAATACCATTCCCTAACACCATGGACCATAACTGAAAATTAACTGAACAACCGTCTACAAATAATCACCAGGATACCTTTTCGGACTCTGGTGATTATTCTATAATTTCCCAAGTCAGCCGGTTGCCCTTCCCTGACAACCGTATCAATCTTCATGGCTATATCTATAATGTGCCCCCTTTCCCGAAGGCTCCAACCTGGGACCACGCCATCTTAATATGAGTGTTGAGGTCAGGGAGTACCGGCCCTGGAGATTACATCACATCATCAATACCTTCGCCAATTTTAAACCACATGTTTCAGTGGGGCGAGCATCTAAAATTCCCCGCCAGTTTTGGAATGGTATCCCATTTTAGGCCTGATTCCGGCTTCATAGTGGGGCAAAATGTGACGAATTATGATCAAACAGTGCATTCATATGCCATCAGATAATTTTGGCGAAGGTATTGATCATAAAACACTCGATATAGATGTTTGTATTTGCGGATTCCTATTGTAATTTCCGTTATCATAATTCAAATTACGATGGTGGATAATTTGGAATTACTTGAAGACAGCATGATGGAATTTAACCTGGAAGATAAGTTAAACAAAATTTCTCGTTGACTTTTAGAACGATTTGATCAATAATTAGGTCAATCAACCTGAAGGGCAGTTAACCTAAAATGAACTATTTTTACCCTTCCGACCAACAAGCTCTTTTCACCAATCGTCGCCAGGAATTGGCGATTTTGGATCACTACCATCATAGCCTGATCGACGGACCTGTAGAACATATTGCTTTATTTGGTCTGCGCAGAATAGGAAAAACGCTTTTATTAAAAGAGTACATGCGCCGATTGAGGGAGACGAATTCTGCAGAGCAATCCGCATTTCTGGATTTTTCTATCATTTGCAGTTCACCCGAAAATTTTTCATTAGGTTTTATAGGTTCAATCTGTTACTGGTTGCTTGAGGAGGGCAATAGCGACCCGGAGCCTTTTCTTAATCCAGCTACTTTGGGAGCTGCTGTTCTACGAGTGGGGGGCGATAAACTCTATGATGAGATTCAGCCTATCCTTCAAGAATTACAGCGGGCCCGACCCGATCGCCAGGCATTGTTACGCCAGGCTTTTCGATTTCCGCGTCAAGCCGCAACGATTTTGGATAAAAAACTTGTTTTGATTTGCGATGAATTCCAAGAAATCCGCACCCTGGAGAATTATCCAAACAGCCAAAATGTAATTGCCCTGCTGCGTGCAGAACTGCAATCCCAAAATATAGTGCAGTATATTCTGGCCGGTTCTGCTATCAGCGTGCTGGCGGGATTGTTATCCAATCCTGATAGTCCTTTGTTTGCCCAGTTTACCCGCATTTCTGTTGAACCATTTGATCGTGAGAGTACTCAGGAATTAGCCAACAAACTCTTGTCTGAGCCATTAGAAGCCGATTTGTACCCCTTGTTGCACTCCCTCACCTGGGGACATCCTTTCTATATTACAGCAGTTGTCCGACGCATGGGTTATTTACTGGATGTGGTACAGCGACCTCCATCCACCGATTTGGTCAAACAAGCCTTTCTGGTTGAGACACTCTCGCCCGGAGGAAGGATATATGATTTCTGCCAGTATGTTTATGATCTTTCTTTACAGAAGGCCAAAGGCTACGGAGCGCTTAAGTCGGTGTTGCAAATTCTGGCTCAAGAGGAAGGCCTTTCTGCTTCAGAGGTTGCCCGCCGGTTACATGTCACTTCTGGCAGCGCCAGTGATTACCTGCGCTGGTTGTGTGAAGTTGACCTGGTGGTAGAAAAAGAAAAAGCGTATTACTTCCGTGATCAGGTTTTGCGTTTTTGGGTGGGATACGTTATCAAAGGTATCGAGATCAGCCTCACTGCCGAACCCATGGACCTTAAAGGACTAATACACCGGCTGGATCAGCAATTTCAACGTGTTGCAGAGGAATTGGGAGATGCACAGGAAAGTTTGGTACGTGAGCTGATGCGCCATTTTAATGGTCAAGCTGTCCACGGAGAGGTTTTTCACGCGCAAAGCGAGGTGACGCTGCCGGTTTTCCAGGAAGTAAAAGACGATATTTCACCGGATGGTCAAATCGAACTGGACGCTATTGGCGAAGGTCATGAACGTTGGGTCGTGGAAGTCAAATGGCGTAACAAACGAACAGGGAGTAAGGAGCTGGAAAAGCTTCATAAGCACGCCCAAGAGCAAAATTCACGAGCCTGGTTCGTTTCCAGATCGGGATTCTCCGCAGACGCGCTCCATTACGCAATTGAAAATGGGATTTTGGTTACTGACAAATATGGCTTGGAAATCTTACGAAAACAGATTTTGTAGAAATTGTTTATTGTGAAATAGCCTAAGTAGGTAAACGGATTGAAAATAGCGGTAGTAAATTATACTAATTACGATTATAATAATTGCGATTAGTATTATAACAACGCCCTTCTAGCGGAGGAAACCATGTTCATCGACCGAAAGACCGAGCTTGAATTATTAGGCCAACGTTACCGATCCAATCAGGCAGAACTATTCGTCCTCTACGGTCGTCGGCGAGTCGGAAAAACGGAACTGCTACATGCATTTTGCGCAGATAAACCGCACATCTTTTTTATAGCCACCTTGAGCAGTGATTCAGAGCAATTAGCCACATTCTCTCAACAGGTGTACGGTTTCACCCATGCAGATGTTCCCTCAGGATTTACATTCCCTTCCTGGGAAGCAGCATTACGGGCGCTAGGCGAACTCCCTAGGCAACCCAAACCGATCATTGTTTTGGATGAATTTACTTATTTGATCAGCGGGAATAAAGCCATTCCATCCATTTTGCAAAAAGTGTGGGACGAAACACTCAAAAATTCACAGATCATGATGGTGTTATGTGGATCATATATTGGCATGATGGAAACAGAAGTGCTCGGATATCAAGCGCCTCTGTATGGTCGGAGGACAGCAAGCACTCTCCTCCGACCCATGGACTTGGCTTCCTCAGCACTGTTTTTTCCAGGTTATTCCGCTGAAGAAAAATTCATCACTTGGGCAGTTGTTGGCGGAATGCCATATTATTTACGTACGTTTCAGGATAACCAGGATGTTTACGCCAATATCCGCCAACATATTTTAGATGCACAAAGCGGCACGTTGTTCAACGAACCACGTTTACTTCTTATGGAAGAATTGAGAGAACCGCGTAATTATTTTTCCTTGTTGAGAGCAATCGCGCAAGGTCGGACGCGTTTGAACGATATTGCGCAAGGCGCTGGTATAGGGGATGTAACGACGGTTGCGCGTTATCTTGATATTCTCCAGCAAATGAGATTAATCACCAGGCGTGTGCCGGCTACTGAAACGCAACCGGAAAAGAGTAAAAAGGGAATTTACCATATTGACGA
>JAKQLB010000280.1 GCA_029567375.1 Bacteroidota bacterium
TCTTTTGCCGATTCATCAAATTTCGGGTTGAACCGCTTGTTTTCATCAAAAACAGAAAGACATTTCACAACGCTTAGTCCTTTGATCGAACCATTTTCGATCTCAATTTTCTTCGGACCGAATCCCGGCATGATGACAACACCTTCTTCCCTTGATTCGACGATCTCTTCTCTATCTGCAGGCATCACTTCCTCAGTTTCAAGGCAGGTGAGGGTGATGGTCACTTTGCCAAAATCCTTCATCTGGAGCCGTGCAAGGGTTCTTGCAATATCCATCGCAACATTTCCACCGCCGATGACAACGATACGGCCAGTGTGGGGAATCTCTTTTCCGTTTGTGATGTCTCTAAGCAGATCGACCGCCTGATAAACAGATTTGTGATCAGAGCCGTCAATTCTCGTACTTCTTCCAAGATGAAGTCCCGTTGAAGTGAATACGGCCTCAAAATCTTTTTTGAGAGTTTCAAAACTCAATGCTTTTCCAATTCTTACATTTGTCTTAAGTTCAACACCCAGATCAAGAATATGCTGAACATCCTTATCTATCTGGTCGTAAGGAAGACGGTATTCAGGAATTCCGTAACGCATCATTCCGCCCGCTTCCGGCAGTGCTTCAAAAATTGTTACACTGTGACCCAGATGCCTGAGGTAATATGCCGCAGAAAGTCCTGCAGGACCTGCTCCGATGATGGCAACCTTTTTGCCCGATTCCGAAATATCGGCATTTAATATTTCCTTATATTTTTCAATACTTACCTGGTCAGCGATATATCTTTTAAGCCAGCGGATCGAAACAGCATCGCCACGGTGGGAAATTGCGCATACAGTCTCGCATTTATGGGTGCAGACCCTGCCGCAGACCTCAGGAAGGGGATTTGTTTCGTAAAGAACTCTGAAAGCTTCTTCTATATCATTTTTTCTGATCGCTTCGATGTAGCGGGGTATTCCCATGTGAGCCGGACATGTTGCAATGCATATTCCGCAACTGACACATCTGTCGGCCTCTTTTAATGCCTGTTCCATGCTGTAACCCTTTACAATCTCTATGAAACTGTCATTTCTTTCATGCGGATGAAGCTCTTCCATGTGAACTCTGTCAAGCGGATTGAGCGTGTAATTTTCAGGTCGTTTGTATCCTTTTTCAACATTATCCCAGTATTTTTTGTCAGCTCCCGGAGTAAATCTGAACGCATCGCTGTCCGCATCAACCCACTGATATTTGTTAGACATGCAAAGAGAGCCGGTTGCACAGATATCAACGCAGAGTGCACACCAGCAGCAACGACCGTAATCAATTCTCGGTCGCAGTCCGCTGTCACCATCTTTTGTCTCAACTCCTTCAACCGGAACCATGTCAATGGCGGCATTCTGGCAAATTGTTTCGCAAGTTCCGCAACCGATACACTTTTTCATGTCGTTACGGTGGAACCCCCTGTATCTGTCGGCAGCTTCGCGGTTGATTGGGTCAAGGATCGTAACCGGCTGTTTTATCAGGTTTTTCCAGACTGATAAGGGATATAATACTTCTTTTATTTTCATTGATCACCTCTCTATTTCAGGTGGATATGTGTGCAGGGAAACCATCAGTGCCGCAGTATCAGCAATATTTACTCCAATCGCGAGCTTTTCCATCAGTGCGACAGCGTGGGTGTAACTCGGACCTCTTACATTTATTCTTCTTGGATACATCGAGCCGTCTGAAACCATGTAATACCCATATTCTCCTCGTGTACATTCGCTTTTCACATAAGTTTCCCCTTTTGGAATTTCCCAGTTAAGGACATTTGGAAGTTCTGCAATGAATTCGCCATCTTGAGGAATTTTATCAAGTATCTGTCTTATCAGATCGACACTCATCAGCAGATCTCTTCTTCTTACATCAGCTCTAGTGAAAGCATCACTCTCTTTTCCCGTCACCGGCTCAAAATCGAGTTCATCATATTTCAGATAGGGGGCATCTTTCCTCACATCCAGCGGAACTCCCGCCGCTCTTGCATTCGGTCCGGTAATTCCGAATGGCTCTATCCACGAAGGGTCGATATATCCAAGGCCCACAGTCCTTTTCTTAAAAACGGCATTGGTGAAAAGAACTTTGTCAACATCTTTCATCACTTGCTCAATATCTTTAAGATTATCAAGAAGCCGCTCTTTGAAACCATCAGGCAGATTGTTCCTTACTCCACCGGGAAGAATGTACATGTGATATATCCTGCCACCCGTAAGTTCTTCAAATCTATCAAGAATATAGTCTCTTAAATAGTTTGTCCACTGACCGATTATTCCCATTCCAAGTGAGCCGGCCGCCCCTCCGAACCACATCAGATAGCTTGCAGTA
>JAKQLB010000299.1 GCA_029567375.1 Bacteroidota bacterium
AATAAAGATACCGATGCGTTTTGATATCCATTCCATTCATCAACCTGACATAAATTTGCTTAAATTGTGTCATTTTTAGACTCCACTCCAAAATTTAATCAACTTTTTTGGATTCTACTCCAAAATTCAGGGCTGTCAAGAATTCAAAATCACCCAGGCTTTCAACCGTGGGCTAAGATAACGCGAGCTTTCAGCCCGCAAAGATCAAGCCGCCTAAAGGGTGGCGTTTCCTCAGCCCGTGCCCATCGGGCCAGGCGAATTTATCGGTTAAATATTGAAATAAAGTTCGTATTCCTGAGGTGTTGGAGCGTTATAGACATACTGTGCTTCGGCTCTTTTTGTCTTTACCCAGTAATTTATGAGCGTTTCTGGAAATGCGGGAAGAAGATAAGCGTTGTCATTAAGAAGTCCGTCAAGCACTGAATTAAGGTTGAGCGGGAAAGTTTTTCCGTTCTCGCGGTCGTGATAGTTACTTTCGACCGGATCTCTCCCCTTCTTTATTCCGTCAACTCCTGCAAGTATCATTGCGCAGAGAAAGTAATAAATATTGGCAGTTGCGTCCCCTGTTCTATATTCTATCCTCTCTTCCCCTTTTGCAAGGTAAGCTGGAATTCTGATCGAGGCCTCTCTTGAGCCCTTTGCGAAAGTTGCTCCGACAGGTGCTTCAAAACCGGGAACAAGCCGTTTATATGAATTCGTGCTCGGATTTGAGAACGCAAGAAGTGATCCGGTCAAGCTGTGATCAAGGATACCTGCCGTATAAGCAAGCGACTCTTTTGAAAGTCCGTGCATCCCATCACCTGCAAAAAACGACTTGCCGTTCTTAGTCAGGAACTGGTGAACATGCATTCCGTTGCCTGCGATGTTATAAACGGGTTTCGGCATAAATGTAATAAATACGCCATGTTCCCTTGCAACATTGACTGCAATCCACTTTGCAAGAGAAACTTTGTCACCTGCCTGCGCTAATGATATGAAATCGAGTTCTATCTCAAGCTGTGCCGCACTCACCTCATGATGATGATATTTTACAGGGATCCCTGCCGATTCAAGGGCTGCAACAATGTCATTTCTCAAATTGAAACTCTTGTCTGCCGGATAAAGGCGGTGGTAACCTTTCTGAATGTGAAATCTCGGATCGTCTTCAAAATCGGGGCCTATCCCTTCCGAACTTTGAACTTCATAGAAACTGTGACTGAAATCGGTTGAATACTTAACCGTATCAAAAACATGGAATTCAAGTTCGACAAGAACTTTCGCATCATCGGCTATACCTTCTTTCTGAAGATATTCGACTGTCTTTTTTGCAACAGCTCTCGGATACTGATCGAATTCAGTTCCGTCAGTAAGATAGACATCACAGAAAGCGTGAAGTATCGTATGCCCTTCCTTTTCCTCG
>JAKQLB010000323.1 GCA_029567375.1 Bacteroidota bacterium
ATATTCTCAAACTTTAATGCCACTAAAGGCTTTGCGGCTGTAATGTCCAACACAGCCGGTTTCTGGTACAACTTCGTCTTCGCACTTATGGTTGTCCTGTTTACGTATTTCTACACCGCTATTACAGTAAACCCGACCAATATGGCTGAAGAAATGAAGAGGAATGGCGGATTTGTTCCGGGCGTAAAGCCGGGAAGAAAAACCGCTGAGTACATTGATTCAATAATGTCGCGTATTACGCTTCCGGGCTCCATTTTCCTGGCAATCGTAGCTATTTTGCCGGCATTTGCGATGATGCTTGGAGTAAACAACCAGTTTGCATCCTTCTACGGAGGAACATCATTGTTGATCCTCGTGGGTGTTATACTGGATACCCTTCAGCAGATCGAGAGTCATTTACTAATGCGTCACTACGACGGTTTGATGAAGACGGGACGTCTCAGAGGCCGTTCGGGTATGTAATTGATTGATAAGTTCTTTAGAGTTATGACAAAGCCCAAAACCGAAGAAGAGTTGGCAATCATGAGGGAAAATGCCCTGTTGGTTTCCAAGACTTTGGCTGAAGTCGGACGACATATTGCTCCGGGAATCACAACAAAAGAGTTGGATTTCATTGCGGAGAAATATATCAGAGAGGCGGGAGCAGAGCCGGGCTTCTTGGGTTACGGAGGTTTTCCCTTTACGTTGTGCATTTCTCTCAACGATACGGTAGTCCACGGATTTCCTTCAGACTACAAATTGCAGGAAGGCGACATCGTATCTGTTGATTGCGGTACAAAATATAGGGAATTCAACGGTGACTCCGCCTATACCTTCGCTGTCGGAAAGATCGGCGATGAGGATGCGAGGCTTCTTGAAGCCACAAAAGCATCCCTCTATCTGGGTATAGAGCAGGCAGTCAGCGGCAATCGCACAGGCGACATCGGATTTGCCGTTCAGTCCTATGTGGAGAGCCTCGGTTTTTCAGTGGTCAGAGAGATGGTCGGTCATGCTATCGGCCGCAATCTCCACGAAAGCCCCGAGGTACCCAATTATGGACGCAGAGGCAGAGGTGTCAAACTTCACGAAGGAATGGTCATCTGCATCGAGCCG
>JAKQLB010000325.1 GCA_029567375.1 Bacteroidota bacterium
ATCTTCGGGCCCGCACGGTGTTTCGGCCCGGCGGGTTTGTCATTGGCTCCCAGCCCCGGAGACCATAGGGGCAAAACATTTGCACAGGTATATAGGAGGAACAGATGGCTATAGGTTTGCCGCCTTACGATTTTGATGACAATGTTATTGAATCTTATCTGCCAGAACCAGATCTGCCAGAACCATATCCACCAGAACCATGTCCACCAGAACCAGATCTGCCAGAACCGGAGGTAACGAAAATGGATGACGTAACATTAAAGGAACTGCTTTTCTCTCTGTCATGGTCGGCTTGGTCTTGCTACCATAATCGTAATGCAACAGAGATTTTGCAAAAACACTTCCCTAATGTAGATGCCAAAGCGTTGGTGCGTAACTTTTGCGCTGTGATTGATTCTCCCCCAGGAGAAGGTAGCCCAAAATAGCGACGCAGAACAACCGCTTCAACCTGACACTTCGTGCAGGTTAAGCAAATGTTATGGAGGAACAAATGAATGCGATTAAAGAATTCGTTGTCGTGTTTCTTTTTTCTCTGGTTATTTTTGGCGTCGGGTATTACGCAGGCGCAAGAAGCCGAGACCAAGAAATTACCCAGCTTAACGCCGATCTGGGACGACTTAGACAGTCTCTTGACGGAGCTATCGCAAGAAGCGCTGAAGCAGAGCGAGGACTTGCAGAGGCTATCGGAACGATTGGAACAATCAAAGATACAAATCGAAGGATTACAATCCTCATTGATACAATCAGAGCGACAATTAAGCAGCTTAGAGACATCATTGAAAGCGGAAAAGAAGCAACGGGAGCTGTGGCAAACAGTAGCGACGGTTGAGGGCGGAGTTATTGTAGCCTTGATTATAACAAGCATCATTCTAGGGGTGTACTAATGTACGAACGATGGGGTCCGGATTGGCATATCATTACAGCAGGCTGGTACAAGCAAAAAACGGCATACCTGCAACAGCCGAAGCAAAAGAAATCAAAGTCTAAAGATGGAAGATGGAGGCGTAAAAGCGCATTGTACCGAATAATTGATACAGAGACTGGCGAAGTGATAATAAGTGCCTCCATGCAATGGGAGGTAATCGATATTTTCAGGGACCGGTACGGTATTAAAGTCAAGCAATCACTCAAACGGTACCATGACAGTAGATCGAAAATCCTCCGCAGGTTTGCGGTTGAGATTGTCCAGTCCGGCCAGTGTGATAATCAGATAAACTAGGTAGCGGGTCCCCGGTGCAATCCCGGGGCTGAGAATATGGCAGACAAGATAGACCAACTTATAAAACGACTAGACGACAAAACCCGCAAGATAGTCTTTGACCGCGACGGGTACCAGTGCGTCCTATGCGGATCCACAGAAGCCCTGCAGTGGAGCCACCTCATAAGCAGGACAAAAACAGCAGTACGATGGGACCCGATAAACTCGACATGCATGTGCGCCCGTTGCCATTATCGACACCATAAACAAGGCCCGGAAGAGTATACCGCCTGGTTCTTGCAAACCTACGGCGAGGACGCCTACCTTGACCTAGTTAGACGCTCAAAACAGCCCATAAAACGCTTAACATTTGTTAAGCAAAAAGTTGAGGAAATTCTATAAAATTCTCAAAAATTTTTACAAAAACTCTTTACAAGATTGTAATGGTGTGTTATTATAATGATGTAAAGGATAAGAAAAACCTTTACACCCCGCCTAGCGGGGGAAAAAAGCCCGGCATAGCCGGAATCGGAGGACGGATATGAAAGAATGTGTAGAAAAGGCAAATAAAGAGTATGAAGAAAAATTTGCGCATATAATGAAGGAGTGCACATTCCATCACAGTGCATACTATAGAGGGTATGTATCCCGCCGACTTACAATTGGATATATAAAGCCGTATCAAGGGAGGTACGGCTCTGGTTATAAGATATATAAACCAAACTGGGGATCTACCAGATACTCAGTAGTAGAATACTGGATTTATAAATAGCACCACATATGAGATACTTGGTAGACGGGGTCCCCACCCCGTCGGTAACAGAAATTCTTGAAGCGGTTGGAATAACCTCCAGCCGCTACTATAAGCCAGGAGCGGCGGAACGGGGAACCGCCGTACACAAGATGCTTGAGGACTACGACGTCCTCGGCGTCCCGGGCGAAGGGCTGTTTTTTGAGGCCTACCTGTCATTCTTAAAACGGGCAGAGCCGAAGATTATAGCCATAGAACGTTTTGT
>JAKQLB010000338.1 GCA_029567375.1 Bacteroidota bacterium
CCGGGCGGAACGCCTCCCTGGTACAGCTCGAATCCAAAGAGCTTCTCCGCCTCCTCCCGGGGGAGGAATTGGGTGTCCACTGCTGTCATCTCCATCACCCGTCGGTTGGCCTCCAGCTCAATGGCCTTCAGCTCGGCCTCAGTTATGCGCCTGTAATGAGATATGTCCAGCCGGGCCCTCTCCTCGCTCTTCTGGGCTCCCGCCTGCCAGACATGGCGGCCAAGGACCCTCTTGGCCGAGTCATGTACCAGATGAGTGGCGGTGTGGTGCCTGGCATGGGCCAGACGGCGGCGCATGTCCACCCTTCCTTTAATCCGGTCGCCCTTCTCCAGGCCCGGCTGGTTTAGCTTATGCAGGACGGCATCCCCGGACTTCTGCACATCCACCACCGCGAACTCCTGCCCTGCCCGCTCCAGGGAGCCGTGATCCGCCGGTTGGCCTCCTCCTTCGGGGTAAAGCAGAGTCCTGTCCAGCACCGCCCAGCCGTCGGCAGTCACATCCAGCACTGTCGCCTCAAAGACCTGGTCGAAGGGGTTCCCATAGTAGAGCATCTCCGTCTTTCCCGGCACCACTGCCTTTGCCTCCTCTTCCGCCTCGGCCTTGATCCGCTTCTTGGCTACGAGGCTGTAGAAGTTATCCGGCAACTCCACAGTTGCTCCCATCTCCTCCGCCGAGGCCCTGGCTATCTCCGGAGGAATGCCGTGGGTGTCGTAGAGGGCGATCATCTCTGCCAGCGGCACCGCCTGCCCTAATTTCTTGAAGTGCTCAGCGCTCTTTCTGACCAGGCGCTTGCCCTTCTCCAGGGTATCCGCATACTTCTGCTCCTCCTGGGTCAGTATCTCCCTGACGGTGACAAACCTCTCCTGCCAGTCGGGATAGTCCAGGCGGGAGATCTGCATCCCCACCAGATCGGCTATAGGCAGATCGAGGCCCAGCTCCTTCATCAGCCTTAGAGACCGGCGTATGACCAGTCGGGCCAGGTAGCCGGACTTGACATTGGAGGGAATGATCCCGTCTCCCAGCATATAGGCAAGACAGCGGGTGTGGTCCACCACGGCATAAACCCTCTCCATGGGCTCGATAGCCTTCTCCAGCTTCTCCGGGCTGATGCCAATGCTCTTGGCGATCATGCCCCGCAGGTCCTTCATGCTGTACTCGTCCAGATCCACCATGCCTGCCAGGCGGGCGTTCTGGGCGAAGATCTCGGCATACTCCGGATCATTGAGGTCGTGCTCCACCCCGGCCAGGTCGGCCACTTTCCTGACCAGATGGGGGAATATGGCATCGTAGATGGTGGGCGATCCGGTGGAAGCCCAGACAAACCTCTCCAGACCATATCCGGTGTCCACGATGTAATTGTTCATCTTCTCATAGTACTCGCCCTTGATTTGTATGGCCCCGCCGGCCACGGCTTTGAGGTCCATGAATACCAATGTGGCCAGCTCCAGGCCCCCCACCATGACCTCCACACTGGGCCCGGCATTTCCTCCCCCTGCCCAGGGATTTTCTTTGTAGGTTACTGCCAGCGGATCTGTTCCCAATTCTAGAAGAAATTCATCGCATAACCGGACCGTGCGGTCCTTCCAGTAGATCTCCCTCTCCCTGGTATTGAAAACATGATGGGCCATCATCTCGAAGGTGGTCAGATGCCGACCGCTGCGCCCTACGGAATCCAGATCGTCCAAACGGATGCAGGGCTGGCTGATGGTGAGGGGATTGGCGGGAGGAGGAACTTTTCCCGATGTAACCTGCGGTTGAAAAACAGCGATGGAGGCGATGGTGAGGTAGATATCGTCTCTCCATCGGGCCGCAACAGGATATCTCTGGATGCGTGGGTGTCCACGGTCGGAAAAGAATGTTAGATATTTTTCTCTCATTTCATCCATATTATATTTTTCATTGAATATTGGGGAGCCTATGAAAGTATAGGGATCGCAGGGAGGGTCCCCACAAGTTTTCCTATGGGCGTCTCTGCTCCAGAAGAATTTGCCGCATTTCTCGCACTTCTTGCGCTGGAATCCCTCATCCACGAAGAAGTCCAATCTATACTCATCTTTAGAGAAATTCATTAAAATGAAAATAGAAAAGAATGTATATAAAGGTTTCGGAAAAGAAGTAAGGAATAAATTTTTGCCCCTTTCACGAAAAAGGAAAGAGGATTGAAGAATCCCCTTTTCATTTCCCGTGTTTTGTGTGGGCAAATTCTATGGAATGTTACTAGTATATAAACCTTTTGGTCGGAGGAAGAAAATGATTCATTATGATAAAGAAAATAATTAAAAGTATTATTATGTTTTGTTCGAGTGTCATCATATGTCTATAATTTCCGATATTCCATATATGGTGACTTCTTCATGATTAATATTTCGGCACCATATCAAATTGTCGCCAGGGGCTGTTCCGAGATATGTTACTAAACAATTTGGTCGTCGGAATCTTGATATTTTTGCATTGATTATATTTGATATTTTCGGATTAAGTTCCAATTTAGTTTTGAAACAATCTCCTTCTTTGAATCGATTTAATGGTTTCATAATATCAAGACATGATTAGAAGTATTTAAAGATTTCTAAACATTGTTTCAAAATCGTAAAATTTGATTGATATCGTTTATTTGATTAAAATAAAAATTATGTAATGTGGTGTAAAATATGATAGATTTAGGTATTGATTTGGAAACGGCAGGGCTTGTTTTATCTGCTGTCATTGCTCTAATAATGAGCTTAAAAAATAATATGGTATTGAATGGCAGAGCCAAGACTGTCGAAATAGTGACCGAATTGGTTGGTGTCATGCCGGATGTTTCTGCTTTATTGAAGAAGTCCGTTGAAGCGCAAGCTGATGATAAGATCACTGCCGATGAATTGGCTGGCATTGTTGATGAAGCTAAGAAAATCGAAGCTCATATCATTGCTATTAAGAATAAATTAGTAACTGTTTAAAATAGAAGGAAAATCTAATATGTGGATATTTACAGATAAGAAAGGTTGGGAATATAAACCATATGATCAAGTAGAAAAAAGGATCGAAGAGAAGTCGGAACCAGTTGTTAAGAAAACAAGATCCCGAAAAAAGAAAGAATAGATGCGATTCATCGATTATGATTGGAGTCAGTCACTGAATGATTGGACTGTAGATGAATTGGAAAGATTGATTTCCATATGTATGCAATTAATGTCTTTAAAAAGATCATATGGAAATCGTAAAATTTGCAGTCCTTTATTAGATTGATTATATTTATTTGAATGGAGTGATTATTATACCTTCGGAGAATTTCCACGCTGCCAGAGTTTCGGATCCTTCCAATTATAAGAAGATAGTTAGTACGGATTTGGGAGATGGCATAACTTTGTTATCGGGGGTGACTGACGAAAAAGATGAATCAAAGACAGAACCCCAAAGTTATCATTTTTCCGCCGATAAATGGAAAGCGAAGGATGTTAAGAAGTGGCTTAAAGATCATGATATTAAGCCAATCGAGTTATCTATGGCTACTAAGCCGAAAGATGATGAACAAAAAGAGAATTCTTCTATTGTTAGCAGGACTGGGTTTGTGGTAGAAGAGCAGAATCCCATTGATAAATTTCCAGAAAAAACTTTTGGCAATGTCAGACAGGATGAAATTCCAGAACTTGTTAATAGAGCCGAACATGTTGAAATAGATAATGTAGAAATTCTGGAACCTGAAATAGGCGATGCAGTAGAAGATGTCGAAATTAATCCAATAGAAGAATCATTAAAAGAATCGGATTCTGAATTTCCGAATTTTACTGTCGATAAAGCCAGGACTAAATTAATTCAATGGGCCACTAAAGAAGATGGATCAATAAATAAAAAACCGTTGCTGAAATGGTTCCTTGATATTGACGGCGGAAGTGCGCAAACTCTAGATTCTTATAGATATCCAACTGGTTATGTAATAGATGATCAACCACAGTATTGCAGATTATCGTTGGACAAAAGTTGGGATTTGGCGGCTGGAAAAGAAACCGGTATTGCAAATAGAAATATTCAGAAAAAGATTATATTTATAAAAAATCGGGAAGGCATTCCGCTGACAGAGGAACAATTTGATTTCACAGAACGCCATATGTCATCGGAGAAAGTTGACTACCATGTATTGGAAGATGGTAATAGTCCCGGTGGTATTGATTTTATTCCTGAAACTGAACTTAAATTGAATTCTTCTCCTGCTGGTTCTAAAGTTATCTATGAAGATAATGATGTCATTGATGTTCCTGTTATTCCTATGAGGGAAGGCGTATTTACCGGGTCTGATGGCATTCCCACTTTAAAGAAATTTGAATATTTCGGCAAGGATGCGCATTGGTTGGAAGGTCAACCTATCTTGAAGGGGCATACGAAACCCACTGAAATGGTGACCTATAAGCATAATAGAATCGGGAAATTGATGAATGTTACTGCGCGGCCTGATAAGAAAGATGTTGTGGCTGTAGCCCGATATTACAAGGAGAAACTTTCTCCCGAAGATTTGAATAGAATCAAGTCCGGAAATCCTTATGATGGTTCGATAGCTTATACTACACATACTTCTTTTACCGAAGGAGATTATGGCGGACAGAAGTATAATGCAGTTGAAGATGGCGGTTATCACTTCTATCACTTTGCCGAGTTGGCTAATGGAACTGGAGCATGTTCATCGGCTCAAGGATGTGGATTCATGTTGAATGAATCCCCCGATGTCGAAGTTAAACTTAATGAAACCGAGCCTTCTGTCAATACATTGGATTCATTCTATAATGAATTGAGACGCGCAGACATCGAGTTTAACGGATCAGGATATTCTGTTAAGTTGAATTCGAAAACTGGCGGAAATGGCATCATGGCAACGTCTGATAGGATGGAGGCCAATGAGTGGGCCAAGATGTATGTCAGCAAAGGATTGATTCCCATCGAAATGAAGCAGAATTATAATTGTCCTGATGCCGAGAAATCCGGAAGTGGCAAGGGTTCATGTGGTGGATCTGAAGGAAAGGGAGACAAAAAATCTTCTGGACGTTCTATAGGTCAATCTGTAAAAGCAGGATTGACAGCATCAGCGAATAGTGATCCTGGTCCCAAAGAAATTGCCAGAGCAAAAGAAATTGGCGATAAATTAGAAAAAGCTGGATTGGTACCTGGTTCTCCTGGATTTGATGCCTATTCAAAAGCTATAAACGAACAATGGGCAAAAAAGCATGGTAAAAAGACGGAAGTCCATTCTGATGTTTACAAGCCCATGAAAAATGTTGGTAAGTTTGATAAGGTGCGCCGTGTGATGGCAGCTAATAGTCCCAGTGCGGAAAAATTTGCCAAGGAATATATTAAAGGAAATATGGGAGACCATCGCGAAGGCGGACCTACTGTCGAAGATCTTGATGCATCTAATGTATTTTGGTCCAAGTATGAAAAAGTCGGCGGAAAGACTGGTTTTGCTGGTTCTGGTAGTGATGTCTTCGTAGATAAGGAAACCGGCGAACATTTCCTAATTGAGAAAGAACCTAATGGCAAAACATTTTATGGTACTGATTATCGCGTAAGGGGAACTAATCCCGAATCTGAAAGTTCTGTTTCCGAAATGATGTATAAGAAGCCATCAATTAGTAAAGCATCAGTTGGAAAAGAAGTATCCAATGACTTGAAACCGAAGGGCCGGACCATGATGAAAGGCGGAGCCGAAATAGAATTGGTCAACGAAGGTGGCAACAAGTTCTGGAAACGGACGAAGAGAGATACTTTAAAACAAAATTCACGATCACAAAATAATTATAATACTATAGGTAATAATATGACAGAAGAATATATTCAAGCTGAGACCTCCGTTGAGGACTCCGAGGAAATTGTACAGAAAATGAATGAAGCATTTGAGCAAAAATTGAATGAAAGAGATTCCAGAATCAAGGAACTTGAAACCCAAGTCGATGATCTGGTCCAGAAACAGAATGCCGCTGAAGAAGCAATTATCGCCGAGAAGGCAAGAGTTGATTTTGAAGCATTTACTATGAAATTGAATAAGGCTCACCAGAAAGATGCCCAGGTTCACTACGATGGATTCAAATCTGATGGTTGGGCTTATTTTGATGCACATCCCGGAGTTTTCAAGGCGGATGAGATTGTTAAGATGAATTCTGTTGGTGTGGCTGCTGCCGAAGGTGACAGCGCATTTTCTTCCTTACAGAATGCTAGAGAAATGTTAAAGAAATCTCAGAAAGAGCGATTTTCAAAGAGGGTTTGAAAATCGTAAATTTTATTTTTAAATCATTATATTGATTAATAGGAGTTTAAATAATTATGGCAACAATTCCAACTTATATGACAAAGAAAGGAGTGCTGACTGCTGGTCATGGTATCATAAAGACCGGTGTAGCTGCTTCTGAAATCGCATTTGGAGCAATGGTAACCAGGGCTGCTGATGGTACAATTAAGGCAACTGTTAGTTCCGGAACTTATGATTACCTTGGTGTAGTCGTCAATGATGACCGGCAACAGTCCCCTTATAGTGGATTCTATGCGGCTGGCAAGAAAGTACCTTATGTAGCAACTGGGACTGCTTATGCTTGGTTGCTTGGTGGGCAGACTATTGATGCTGGCAACTTTGTAAAGATTGCTGAT
>JAKQLB010000014.1 GCA_029567375.1 Bacteroidota bacterium
AATGCCGATTGGATGCGGATTATCCGTGCCCAGCGTCTTGCGGGCTATCGTATGCCACAATGGGCCTCCCTTTGGCTTTGGTGGATGGGACACGATCGTGAGGAAGGATCGTGGTGGAAACAGATCGGAACCATAGCGCAAGCAATGGGATTTCCGCGGTTTGAGGAAGCGCGGCGCTAACAAATACCATCCGATGAATGCTTAACGGTAGCCAAAACCGGCTAACCAACGACTGAAGCTGACCGGATATGCCATCAGGGGTCAGTGAGTAGGGCAATAATAAGAAAAGGATTCGAAAAGCGAAGGATTCGAGGATTCGAGGAGTCGGAGAAGAAAGGATTCGAGGAGTCGAAAAGAGAAGGGTTCAAGGAGTCAAGGATTCGAGGATTCAAGAGGTCAAGTGGTTCTCTTGGTATCTTTTTTCAAAACTTAGAACTAATAAGCAAAGGGGTCAAGTGGAGAAAGGCAGATGAATGGAGGGTTGGAAGGTTGGAGGGTTAGCAGAAGCCAGAAGGCAGAAGTCAGGAGACAGAAGTCAGAAGACAGAAGTCAGAAGACAGAAGACAGAAGACAGAAGACAGAAGCCAGAAGGCAGAAGTCAGGAGACAGAAGTCAGAAGACAGGAGTCAGAAGACAGAAGACAGAAGACAGAAGTCTGGAGGGTTGGTTACACATCCACACTGCCAAACATCTGAAAATAAAGGATTCCCCTCACTCTACACACTCTACTTATTATTTGTTTTCAATCCTAAATCCTAAATCCTAAATCCTCAATCCTAATTCCTAATTCATGATATTCAAATGGAGATTCATGCGGTAAAAGGAGTTGACGCAAACAAATTTGCTTTTTATAATAAACTGACAATATAAAAACAAGGGTTTTGCAGGGGGATCAAATGGAACAGATTAATCGCTTACTTGATGTTGTTAAAAACGGAAATCTAGCAGACAAATCTTCTGCCGCAGGAGCCCTCGGTAAAATAGGAAAACCTGCATTTGAGCCCTTGCTTACCTCGCTATCTGATAAAGCTTCCAACGTCCGGCGCTCTGCCGCAGATGCCCTCGATAAAATAGGTGATGCCCGTGCAGTTGAGCCCTTGCTTACCTCGCTATCTGATAAAAACCCCAGCATCCGGCGCTCTGCCGCAGATGCCCTCGGTGAAATTAGAGATGTCCGTGCAATTGAACCCTTGATTGATTTACTATCCGATGAATATTCCTGGGTCCGGTACTCTGTCGCAGAAGCCCTCGGTAAAATAGGAGATGCCCGTGCAGTTGAACCCTTGATTGCCTCGCTATCTGATAAAGCTTCCAACGTCCGGCGCTCTGCCGCGGATGCCCTCGGTCAAATAAGAGATGCCCGTGCAGTTGAACCCTTGATTGATTTACTATCTGATAAATACCACGACGTCCGGAGCTCTGCCGCAAATGCCCTCGGCGAAACAAGAGATGCCCGTGCAGTTGAACCCTTGATTACCTTGCTATCTGATGAAGATTCCGACGTCCGGAGCTCTGCCGCAAATGCCCTCGGCGAAACAAGAGATGCCCGT
>JAKQLB010000038.1 GCA_029567375.1 Bacteroidota bacterium
ACTTGGCAGGACTGATTGAGGAAGTAGATTGCTGCCAGATCGTGTATGATGTGTTTTCTCCGATGGTTTTTATGGTAAAGCGGAATTTAGCCAACGCAGTATTCCAAGGTCCTGCTACGTTAGCGGTGTAGCGATTTCCGCTTACATATGTTTTGTTGTTGGTAACTATAGTGTTCCATTCGTATGTATCGTCTCCGATCAGAGTAATTTTTACCTTGTCGCCAGCGGTTATCCTCATAGCTGCTGGGGCAAAAGCGAGGTAAGCGGTTAGACAGGTTGTGCCGGAGCTTATACCGTTCATGTTAAGAGTCATAGATCGGGTTTGCCCTGTCGTGCCCTCAATCGTCCATATCAGTTGGTTGAGTACCCCTAGATTGATAGGTATGTCGCTGAGATCAAATTTGATGATATCGCTCTTTAAGATCAAGTTAAAGGTCTCATCGATGGCATTGGCTATTTCGTCAATCAAGAGCAGTTTGTCGCTGAGATGAGCCGTCGAATTGTTTCCGCTCTGTGTCTGTTGCCAGAAGGTAGCGGAAAGTTGTACGTTGCCGAAATCATCCAGTGTGATGGCTCCCGCAGGATAGTATGCCCTGTAAGTGGTGGCACCTGCCACACTTGTTCCATTAAAAGTGTCGCCGGTTCCGCTATAGGTAAAAGTTTCGCTTCCTAAAAAGGAGCTGCCGTCATATCCTGCAAGCAGGATTTGGTCATTGCTCTCCCATGTAAGTTTGCGCGTGCTGTCTGTGTAGGCTACGCGTGTTTCCATCGGGATCGTTGCACTTATAGTCACGATTTCTCCCCCCTTTCTTCGCAGGTTCAGGGAGAGGGGTTTCAAGAGCACAGCTCCCAACCAGGAGGGCGAGCAGTGCGAAAGTAAAAAGCTTGAATTTCATATCCATTATTTTAATTTCATTTTAAGCCGTTGGCTAATTACTAATTGTCATTCACCTCCTCCTTTCTTTCCATATTCTTTCTTTTCCATTCTTCCTGATTCATAACCCACACCCTGCATCCCGCAATGCGCATCCCTTATAGCAACGGACACAAAATGGACGGTAGGCAGGAATGCTGCCGGTTGTAAGTGAGGTGGTGATAAATATCTCTATTTCAACGAGAGAGGAAGAACTGGCGGACGACTGTCCGATTCGGTATGATGCTATTTCCCGTTGTGGCGTAACCATAGAGAATAGAAAAGAGAAATCGTTAAGCGTTTAGGTATTTGTGGACAAAGTTAGATTTTTTTACTATGATAACAAATTTGAGTTAAAAGTTTTGAATTCTGAATTGGAAAGGACCGGAGCTCAATGCTATTTCTTCTTTATTAGCAGGATCGCATCAGCGATGTCGCCAATTTCTTTTGCTTTATAGACATATTTGAAACGCCCATCTCTTTTTTGGGTAAAATCACATTCGAATACCCATCCGTGTTCGCCGGGATCAATGTCGCCAAAATCGTTGCGACCTTTTGGGGGCTCTACGTTATCACCCGGAATATAGCGGTAGAGTTCGTATTCTCCTGCTTCCACCATATCAGCTCTATATATAATCTTGGATTTCGCCGAGGTAGCACTCCACCCGCTTTCGCCCATAAAAGCGGTAGTCTGATTGGAAAGGGGTATCCAACCTTTTGGATTGTCCGGATTTTCTATCAGAATGCGTCCAGGGGTGGAGAGTCCGAAGTATTCGGCTACAGCATCCAGAAGACGCTCACCGAAGTACCTGAGGTTGGAGTCATTCACCCATTCTCCCTCTTTGTTGAAAGAATAAAAGGTGTAAGGAGTTTCCAGGGTCAGTGCAATGGTACGCTCACCCGCATTGTTCCAGAACCAACCCTCGCAGTATCTGGGAGCCACATCTGAGAACAACATCTCCTTGGGATACATATAGGGATTGAATGAGCAGGAGAGTCCCGCAAAAACCCATTGCTTACGCGCATACTCAATGGAGGTACTGCTGCTGGTGTGCATCCAGTAAATTGCACAGTCGGCATGCTGTGAGTGATTGTTGAGCACCAGGTCTATCGGTTGTTCGTCATGGAGTTTGCGGAACATCGCTTTCATCGCCTGTACCTCTACCACTGTGCTGTCGTCACTTCTTCCGAAATTGATTTCCTGATTAACTCCGGTCACATTTGACCTTGAGAGGCCATTGAATACTCCGTCAGGATTGGCGAAGGGGAGTATGTATGCATCGATTTGTGCTCTGAGCGATCTTGCCTCGGGCGTGTCGGAGGTGAGTTTTTCTAAAAAAGCGTCCAGGAGCCAGGATCCGGGAGTTTCGCTTGGATGCTGGCGGCCATGAAACCAGAGGCGTTTTTTGGCTGAAGCAGGTACATTGGGGTCGGTAATGTGAAGCAGCTGCAAAGGCCTGTTTTCAAAGCTCCGGCCGATAGTGTCAATCAGAGTGCCCTCCCTGCCGCCCCATTCTGCAATGCGTTCCTGGAGATAGGAGTATGTGTATGGACGATAGAGTGCGATGAATACCGTGTCCTTGTCGAATCGTTTATCCAACCTTCTGCGGGGCGATTCGTTGAGGGGGAAATGCATCCAATCATCCCCGTCGTAGGAATAGGAGAGACCGTGGACTCCGTTGTCCTTCAGAGTGAGATATATCTGTTTGCCTCTGATGCCGCTAATCCTGAAATAATACCAGTTGGCATTGGCAGCAAGGGAGATGTCAATGGGGTTGATGGGATCAAATCTGCCGTGGATGAGGTAGGAGAGATGTTCAACCGTATCACCAGGGGTGACAATTACTTTTACGGAATCGAGAAGCTCTACTTTTCCAAGGTTTCCGCTCTCGAAATCGGCATCGAATCTGACTTGTGAGTTTGCCGTGAGCGATGCACCCAGAAGCACTATTGTAAGGATGAAATGTCTCATTATAGTATGGCTTATTTTTTGCGAAAATAACATATTATCATTACCTTTACAATACAAATTGTCAAGAATATGAACAACAGGTGGAGAAAAATACTTTCGAATTTTGAGATTGAAGGTACACCGATAGAGATATCTCGTTTGGGTAAGGGTCTTATCAACGACACCTACAAACTCAGAATTGTCGAACCTGACCTTCCCGACTATGTAGTGCAACGCATCAACAGCGACGTATTCAAGGATGTTGACAAGATGCAGCGCAACATTGACAGGGTGACTGCTCATATTCGTGAAAAAATGTTTGAACGTGGAGTCCCAGGCGGTCCGGACAGACTTCTCACATTTGTCAGGAGTCGTACCGGCAAATCCTATTACGAGGCGGATGGAGAGTTCTGGAGGGTTTCCAAGTACATCGACCGTTCAAAGAGCCGCGATGATGTGACACCGGAACTGGCATATATTACAGGCAAGTCATTTGCCGATTTTCAATATATGCTTTCAGACCTGGGCGGGGAGCCCCTTGACGAGACAATCCCCAATTTTCACAACATTGAGTTTCGCATCAGCCAGCTTCGCGAGGCTGTAGCTGATGATAAAGCCGGACGTCTCGAACTTATGCGTCCCCTTGTAGATGAACTGCTTGATAGGGCAGATGAAATGTCTCTTGCCGAACGCCTCGGACGTGAAGGTAAACTTACTAAACGTATAACTCATTGTGATACAAAGGTCAACAACATTCTATTCGACGAGGATGACAATGTCTTATGTGTCATAGACCTTGATACTACTATGCCGGGCTATGTCCTTTCCGACTATGGTGATTTTATCCGTTCGGCTGCCAATACCGGAGCCGAAGATGATAAAGACCTTGATAATGTCGGTCTCGACATGGAAATATTCAAGGCATTTACGAGAGGTTATCTCGAAGGGGCGAAGCCTTTCATTACTGATATTGAAAAAGAATTGCTGCCTTTCGGAGCCAAACTCCTGACTTATATGCAGACAGTCCGTTTTCTGACAGATTATTTAAACGGCGACACCTACTATAAGATCAATTATCCCGAGCACAATTATGACCGTACGATGGCACAAAAACGCCTCCTGGACTCTCTTGATGCTCACGAAGAGGAGATGAAGGAGTATATAGCTAGTGTGTAGTGTGTAGTGTGTAGTGTGTAGTGGGCAGTATGATAGAGTTAGTGAAGAATTAACTACTGGCTGCGGTCCGTTATACTTTAGTTCAATTTCCTTATAACTCTCTACTTCTCATAAACCATAATTACAAAGTGCTCGTCCTTAACCCATTATTACACACTCAAAACTAAATGACTTATTCTCAATTACACACTACATACTCCCAACTCAGAACTAAAAAAAGAGTCCGTGAGGACTCTTTTTTATTACTTGGTTGCTGTGTAGGCAATCATATCGAGGATTTTGTTGGAGTAACCCCACTCGTTGTCATACCAGGCTACAATCTTTACGAAGTTGGAGTTGAGCTGTATACCTGCATCAGCATCAAAGATGGAGGTGTGGGGATCGGTGATGAAATCGCTTGAAACCACTTTGTCTTCGGTATAAGCGAGAATATCTTTAAGTTCGCCTTCCGAAGCTTTCTTCATGGCAGCCTTAATCTCATCGTATGTGCAGGCTTTTTCGAGACGGCAGGTCAGATCGACGGCAGAAACGTTAACTGTAGGTACGCGGAATGACATACCGGTAAGTTTACCGTTCATCTCAGGGATAACTTTACCAACAGCCTTTGCAGCACCTGTGCTGGAAGGAATTATATTGGCACTTGCAGCGCGTCCGCCTCTCCAGTCTTTTGAAGAGGGACCGTCTACGGTCTTCTGGGTGGCTGTGATGGAATGAACTGTGGTCATCAAACCCTCTATTATGCCGAAATTATCATTTAGAACCTTTACAACGGGTGCAAGACAGTTTGTGGTACATGAAGCGTTGGAAATGATCTTTTCACCATTGTATTTGGTGTGGTTAACGCCGTAGACAAACATGGGAGTGTCATCCTTTGAGGGAGCTGACATGATTACCTTCTTTGCTCCGGCATCGATGTGAGCTTGCGCTTTATCTTTGGTTAGGAAAAGACCTGTAGATTCGACAACATAGTCGGCGTCCACTTCATTCCATTTCAGATTTGCAGGATCCTTCTCACAGGTTACTCTGATAGCTTTGCCGTTAACCACGAGTTTACCGTCAGCGACTTCCACTTTACCGTCAAATCTGCCGTGAACCGTGTCGTATTTCAACATGTAAGCTATGTAGTCAACATCGAGCAGGTCATTGATTCCTACTATTTCGATGTCATTTCTCTTCTGGGCTGCTCTGAAAACCAGACGTCCGATACGGCCAAAGCCGTTAATACCAACTTTTACTTTTTTCATCTTGATGTTTTATGTTAGAAATATTTAAAACTTAAAAATCATGCAAATTTAGAAACAATTATCCAAATAACAATGAAAATATTACCTTTGCGAAATGAAACTTATTGAGATTTTGGTCACCAACGATGACGGCCTTAATGCAAGAGGCGTTAAGGAGGCGGCCGCGCTTATGCGCACATACGGCAACGTGACTGTTGTGGCTCCTTCGGAGCCCCAGTCCGGTAAGTCCGCTGCTATTTCCCTGGAGAATACACTCAGACTGAACTTAGTTGAAAGCGTATCCGCCTCAGAGGGGTTGGGTTCACTTCGCATATACAGCTTTACCGGAACACCGGTGGATTGCGTCAAGATGGGTGTCAACCTCTTCATAAATGAGAACCGGATGCCTAACCTGCTTGTTTCAGGAATCAACCATGGCTCAAATGCCTCTGTGGCATCGGTCTATTCCGGTACCCTTGGTGCCGCAGCTGAGGGTGCCATATACGACATTCCATCCATAGGTCTCTCTCTATGTTCCCATAACCCTGACCCCGATTTTACAGGAGTAATCCATTATTCACGCATAATAATGGACAACCTCTTGAAGACAGGTATCAGCAGGGGCATCTATCTTAATGTCAACTTCCCCAATCTTCCTCTCGAAGAGATTAAAGGCATAAAAATTGCTCACCAAGGGCATGGCAGATGGATACGGGAGTTTGATAAGCGGACTGATCCCCGAGGCAGAGAATACTACTGGATAATAGGGAGATTTCTCAATCTGGATGATGCTCAAGATGCTGACCATAACCTGATTGACGATGGGTATGTCTCCATTGTTCCGCATCGCGTAGATAATACCGATTATCAGGAGATCGAACGTCTGCGAGACCTTTGGTCTCTCTGATCAAATACTTGATATTATGCGCTACTATCTCATTGCCGGAGAGGCCTCCGGAGATCTGCATGGCTCCAATTTGATGAAAGGATTGATAGCCGAGGATCCTGCTGCGGAGTTCCGTTTCTTTGGCGGAGATATGATGGCTGCTGTCGGCGGTACTCCGGTTCGCCATTATAAATCAACTGCAGTGATGGGGCTAGTGGAGGTAATATCCCGTTTGGGAGCCATTCGGCAAAATATGGCAGAGTGCAGGAGGGATCTGCTGGAGTACGGTCCCGATGTGTTGATACTTATAGACTATCCCGGATTCAACCTAAAGATGGCATGTTTTGCCCATAAACACGGTATTCCCGTTTATTATTATATTGCTCCCAAGCTCTGGGCGCGCGGAGAAAGGCGCATCCGCAAGATCCGAAGATATGTTGATGAGTTATTTACCATCTTTCCTTTCGAGAAGGAGTATTTTCGCAAGCTCGGAGTTGAGGTGCACTATGAGGGTAATCCTCTGATTGAGAGCATTGAAGACTATAAGAGTATCCACCCGGAACGGCAGAAGTTCATTGACCGTCACTCTCTGGATGACTCTCCTTCGATAGCATTGCTTGCAGGCAGCAGAAAGGCGGAGATAAGTTTTTTGCTTCCTAGGATGGTGGCCTTTGAAAAACTTCTGAGGCAGAATCAGCTCCTTTCGGGTTATCAGTTGCTTTTGGCAGCAGCCCCTTCGGTTGATATGCAACTCTATCGTTCGTTGATACCTACCGACAGCTCCATTAGAATAGTGTCCGATGATACTTATGGAGTACTTAGCCACTCCGAAGCAGCTATTATCAGTTCCGGTACGGCGAGCCTTGAGGCTGCTCTCATCGGTACTCCACAAGTGGTGTGCTATGGGTTCAACCGCATCACTTATCTTATTGCGCGACTCCTTGTGAGGGTAAAATACATCAGTCTTGCCAACCTCATTCTCGATAAATTCATTTTCAAGGAATTTGTCCAGGATGAGGCCTCACCGAAGATGATATTTGACGAGGTTTCACGTCTGCTTACCGACAAAGAGTACAGAAGTACCATGAAGAGCGATTACACCGCTTTGCGAGAGGTACTCGGAGGTTCCGGCGCTTCATGCAAAATAGCCCGTAAAATGATTGGTTTATTGAAAGAAAATAATGTGAACAAATAATATCTTGCACTATGGCCAAAAGAATAAAAGTTTATAAATATCAGGGAGCCGGCAACGATTTCGTGATCATTGACAACCGCGATTGGTCCGTTCATTTGGATGATTCACAGATAAGATGGCTGTGTGACCGGAGGTTCGGCATAGGGGCTGATGGAATGATGCTCCTCGGAGCCGGTGGAGAGTATGACTTCACGATGCGTTACTTCAATTCGGATGGATTTGAGGGTACGATGTGTGGTAACGGGGGCAGATGTCTTGTGGCATTTGCTGCCCACAGGGGCATAAAACGCTTTCAATTTACAGCAATTGACGGTTATCACCGTGCAGAAATGCTCGAGTATGGCAACTATCGTTGCATTGTTCGCTTAAAGATGAGAGACCTCCTTCCTGATATGGAGGGCAATTCTCCCATCACGATTTACCCCGAAGGTTATTTTCTCGATACGGGATCAGACCATTTCGTAATTTTTGTCGATGATGTGATGAATTATGATGTGGACGGTGAGGGTAAAAAGTGGAGATGGGCAGAACGCTTTCCCAAAGGAACCAATGTCAATTTTGTAGAAATTGCTCAGGATAAGATCAAAGTCAGGACATATGAAAGGGGAGTGGAGGCTGAAACCTTTGCCTGCGGTACCGGAGTAACGGCTTCCTCAATCGCCTCTTTCGTTCATGGAGATGAAGGTTTTACCACTTCCGGAGGAAGGGTCAGGTTTGAAATTCAAGCCCTGGGAGACTATCTGGCTGTAGATTTTCTGCCCCTTGAGGGAGGAATGGCATTCGAGGATATCTGGCTCACGGGTCCGGCTACATTTGTGTTTGAAACCGAAGTTGAACTCTAGAGTTTATTTCTTATCTTTGTAAGACAAACCCTTGGTTATGGCAAATTTCCAATATATGGGCATTAAGAGAAAGGTCTTTCTCGGATGCATTGTTCTTGCTCTGATTCTTCTAATATCGAGTTCCATCTCGATGTTTGAGTATACAAGAATGAATGATCATGTCACTGAACTTATTTCTGATAATACCAACAGCATTCAGGTGTCTAGGGAACTTCTCACAAAAGCGGAGGAGTATAATCTTCGTATGATGCATCTGGTTGTAGGAGAAGTCGGTAAAGAGAGTATCGAGGTAATCAACGATGACGAATTTATCTCATTCTTCAGCGATATGAAGGAGAGTTTTGTCACCGAACAGGACAAGGCTAATGCCGATTCGGTAATGTATGCCTTTGCCGCATATATGTATGTCGTGCGTGAAGCTTCCGATATCTGGCTTATCAGCGAGGATGATATTCGCAAGGAGTGGTATTTCAATCGTCTGCAGCCCGTTTATGGCAAACTGAAAGCCTATATTGAAAAGCTTACCAATGACAGTCAGGATGCATTGATTCGCAATTCACAATCGCTCCAGGATAATTTTTACCGCAGCCTTATGCCGGGCCTGATCTCTGCTTTGCTCGGCTTTATGATGGTATTGCTATTCAATTATTATCTTAATCACTACTTGATCAATCCTCTTCTGAAAATTTCTCGCGGCATTAAAGGCTATCTCAGATTAAACAAGAATTATGATGTCCGGATTGAGAGCAATGATGAGATTGCCGAGCTCAATGATCGTGTCAAAGACATCATAGATATCAATAAATCCGCAAAGAAACGTAGCTGATGAGTGCTGGCGTCATATCCAGATATGTTGGAATCGCGCTGATATGTAACGCCTTCTTTATGTTACTCTCAGCACTAGTGTCGGCATTTTACGGTTTCGATTCCTCTTTTAGCCCATTACTTGTGAGTTGCTTTTTGACTTTCCTTTTTGGGGTTTTTCCGCTGATATTCGTCCGAGGAGGGCGTGACATCAATTCCCGGGAAGGATTGGCTATCTTGTTACTGGCGTGGTTTCTCTCTTGTATTTTTGGAATGTTGCCTTACGTACTCTGGGGAGGAGATTTCACCTTGATAAATGCTTGGTTTGAGAGCGCTTCAGGCTATACTACGACGGGTTCCACCATTCTTACTGCAATCGAATCACTACCTCACGGTTTGCTTTTCTGGAGATCCTCTACTCACTTTATAGGCGGTTTGGGAGTAGTGGTTTTCATAATTATGTTTCTGCCTTCTGTCGGAACAGTGGGTTTCAGGATGTCTAAAATGGAGGTAATGGATGTTTCCAGAAGCAATTTCAGATACAGGTTCAAAAAGCTTATCCGTGTTTTTGTAACAGTCTATCTTGCTATAATGGTTCTATCTTTTGTGTTACTGCTACTGGCGGGAATGTCACCATTTGATGCCATAAATCACGCCTTCAGTGTAGTGTCAACCGGGGGATTTAGTACGCGCAATCTATCCATCGCGGCTTACGATTCTCCTTTAATAGAGCTGATATTAATTGTAGCTATGGTGGTATCTTCCATTCATTTCGGTTTGATATATGCATCTTTTGCTACCAGGTCGGCAAAGATACTCAAAGATCCGGTGACAAAATTTTATATAATGACCATACTTGTTTCTACTCTTATTGTCGTTGCCAGTCTTATGTTGAGTGGAGGTGAAACAAATCTTTTTCAGGCATTGCGTAATGGATCTTTTGCCGTGGTATCCACAATAAGTACCACCGGATTTGCGATAAGTGACACCTCAGTATGGCCGATACTTTCCATACTGGTAATGTTATACATATCTGTACAGTGCGGTTGTTCGGGATCTACGTGCGGTGGTGTTCGTTCAGATAGAATGTTGCTCATATTCAAAGTAGTACGGGTGCAACTTACTAGGATGGCCCACCCAAATGCTGTAGTGCAGGTCAAGTCAGGCGGACAGGTAGTTGACAAGGATTTGATCCCAAGTGTTTTTACTTATCTTTTTTTATATCTATTTGTTGTACTCGTCGGCTCGGTAATCTATGTGATGACCGGTATGGATCTTATGGAGTCAGTGACTTCTTCAATATCAATGATGAGCAATATCGGTCCTGCTTTTGGTAAATTTGGCTCAATGTCCAATTTCGCCAATGCTTCTCAGGTTGCAAAATTTGCTATGGGAATCCAGATGATAGTAGGCCGTCTTAGCATTTATCCTGTATTACTTATATTTACTCTATTCAGGAAAAGATTTTGATGGCGGCAGAGGAGTATTTAATAGAGAGAATAACGGAGAAACTGGGATATGAGCCCACTACCTGTCAGCAGGGACTGGTAGCCTCTCTGGCACGCTTCACCATCGAATATGATACTTGCGACCTGATGCTGGTGAGCGGATATGCCGGTACCGGCAAAACTTCCGCGATCGCCGCATACGTCAAGACCCTAAAAGAGCACGAGCACAGTTTTGTGCTTTTGGCTCCCACAGGCCGTGCAGCAAAGGTTTTGGCAGGCTTTACTCAGGAACGGGCATTTACCATTCACAAACATATCTATCGACAGAAATCCATCAATGCCGGGTTTGGAGAGTTCGAGCTCGATATCAATAAGCAGAAAGAGACCATCTTCATAGTGGACGAGGCCTCACTTATATCCACTTCCAGCGCTCAACAGAACATATTCGGAAGTGGAGATCTGCTCTCAGACCTGATAACGTTTGTCCGCTCGGGAGTCGATAACAAACTCATCCTTATTGGAGATAAAGGGCAATTGCCGCCGATTGGGCTCACATATAGTCCGGCGCTGGATGAGTCCTATATGGGTCGTTACGGCAATGTGAGGAGTGTTGAGCTTACTACGGTGGTGCGTCAGGCTGCGGATTCGGGAATTTTGAGCAATGCTACCGCAATCAGATTACTTTTGGGCAGTAGCGGTCCGATGATGCCAAAATTGCGTACAAAGGGCTTCGAAGATGTGATCAGAATCCACGGAGGCGAACTCATAGAGTCGCTTTCCGATATGTTTGACAAATACGGTACAGACGAAGTGGTGGTACTTTGCAGGTCCAACAAACGGGCCAACCGCTACAATATGGGTATACGTTCAAGTGTTCTTTTTCTCGAGGAGCGTCTTACACGCGGTGACAAGTTGATGGTGGTTAAGAATTGCTATCAGTTTCTTGAGGATGTGCCGGAATTGGATTTCATCGCTAACGGTGATGTTGCCGAACTTGTCAGAATATATGGATATGAAGAGAGATATGGATTGAATTTTGCAGAAGCAGTATTGTCCTTCCCGGACTATAATGATGTGGAGATTACGGCAAAAATTATTCTCGATACACTTCAGTCCGAAGCCCCGGCTTTGAGTGAAGAACAGCAGAGAATTCTTTACGAAGGCGTGAATGAGGATTATGCCCATGTAAAAGGCAAGAGAAAGAGATACAATTCCGTACGTGAAGACAAATATTTCAATGCCTTGCAGATAAAGTATGCGGCAGCCATAACCGGCCATAAGTCGCAGGGAGGCCAGTGGAAATGCGTTTTCATAGACAATCCTTTTTGGAAAGACCCGGTTGAGGATGATCTGAAATGGCTCTATACTGCCATCACCCGGGGAGTGGAAAAGGTTTATTTTGTAAATTTTAAAGATGAATTTTTTATAGATTAAAATGAATGAATATGTATTGGTTTTTGTTTATTGCTGTTGCGGTAGTCAGTTATATCGTTCAGCTCAACCTTAGGAGAAAATTTGAGAAATATTCAGAGATTCCTCTCAGTTCAGGGATGACCGGAGCGGAGGTTGCGGAGAGGATGCTCCGTCAGAATGGCATAAATGATGTCAAAGTGACAGCTGTCAGAGGGCAGCTCACGGACCATTTCAACCCTCTTACTAAGAGTGTCAATCTCAGCGAGGGAGTTTATCATTCCAATTCGGTTGCTGCAGCGGCAGTAGCTGCTCATGAATGTGGCCACGCTTTGCAACATGCTCATGGTTATATTCCGCTCAAACTGCGCTCGGCGCTGGTGCCGGTAGTGAATTTTGCTTCCAAAATAATGTCCTGGGTGCTTTTGCTGGGAATGTTCCTCATCAATGTTTTTCCTCAGGTATTGATGGCCGGAATAGCTCTGTTTGCACTTACGACACTTTTCAGTTTTATTACACTCCCGGTGGAAATAAATGCCAGCAAGAGGGCTCTTGTGTGGCTCAATTCGACCGGAATCACGGATGTTTCCAATCATGAGCAGGCTGAAAAGGCACTTCGCGCCGCTGCATATACCTATGTGGTAGCCGCGCTCGCTTCACTTGCAACTTTGATATATTACATAATGATTTCGAACAGGCGATAGCCTATTATTTCAGAATAATCAAAAACAAACAATATGAGATACTTCAAATCATTTTTAGCGACAATCCTTCTTTTCGCCACCTTTATTCCTTCCGCACAGGCACAGGAAAAAAAGTTACTTACAAATGCTCAGATTCTCGGTAAAATGCCCGAAGGTATTGTTGGCCAGACAGCCTTTCCTATCTCATTTGATGGAAATAAAAGCCTCATTTATAGAGAGGGTCGTGATTATTTCAAGTATGACCTGAAAAAAGGCACTATCGAACCATACTCATTTGTCCAATCACAGCGAGCATCAAATTTTGAAGAATTGGTCCCGGGTTGGACAAATCCTACATTTTCTCCCGATTCGACGAAAATCGCATATACGTTGGACAACGACCTCTATAGCATAAATGTAAAGACTAAAAAGATCACAAGGCACACCTTTGATGGATCGGAGCTCAATCTCAACGGATATGCTTCCTGGGTCTATTATGAAGAGATATTCGGCAGAAGTTCCAATTATAAAGCTTTCTGGTGGTCTCCCGACAGCAAGATAATTGCATATTACAACTTCGACAACTCGCAGGTACCGATGTTTCCCATCTATAACTCGCGAGGTCAGCACGGATCACTCAACCAGACCCGTTACCCTAAAGCAGGGGATCCTAACCCAAAGGTAAAGATAGGTTTTGTCTCAGCCAACGGTGGCCAAACCGTCTGGTCCGACTTCGATCCGGAGCCGGACCAATACTTCGGCATTCCTTTCTGGAGTGGTGATGGCAAGCGCTTTATGGTAGCCAGAATGGACCGTGCTCAGGATAATCTGGAACTATTTGCTGTTGATCCTGTGTTAGGCAATCTCTATTGTGTCTATACGGAGCATCAGGATAGTTGGATTGATTGGATGGAGGAGATGCTCTTTACCCCCGAAGGCATCTATATCGTAAGGGATTTTGAGGGATGGGAGCAGATATATTTCCTCTCTTATGACGGCAATCGTTTCGAGAAGCTTACCGGAGGTCGCAACTGGGGTATCAGTCTGCTCAAGGTGGATTCTAAATATCTCTTCTTCACGGCGAAGAGAGAGGCAACCACAAGAGTGGATATATACAGGGTTACTCTCAGGAGCAAAAAGACCGAAAGAGTTTCGTACGGTGATTACAATTTTACAAATGTGGTAATATCACCCGATAGCCGCAATGTGGCTGCAATGGTCTCAAATGCTCGTACTCCTTTCTTTCTTGTCAATATTTCGGTACCTTCCGGAAATCTGAATCGAAAGAAGGTAACTGTAATCGCGGACTCCAAAGGTCCCGATTTTGACAAATATGCCTTAGCTCTGCCCGAAATCATCACCTATAAAACTCGTGATGGATTTGATATTCCCGCTTCTGTAATATGGCCGGTCAATCTGGACAATAACAAAAAATATCCCGTTAAGGTAAATATCTATGGAGGCCCCAATTCTCCATCTGTACGCGACAGTTGGGGCGGAGTTACATTCCGTAACCAGTGGTGGGCCAACAATGGAGTGATTCAGGTGACTTTGGATAATCGTGCCGGCGGTCATTTTGGCAAAAAGGGACTTGAGCAGGTTTACAGACAGCTAAGCATTCCCGAACTTCAGGATTTCATCGATGGTATAAAACATTTTCTTGCAATGCCCTTTGTCGATGGTGAGAAAGTAGGTATTGAAGGTTTTTCCTACGGTGGTATGATGACAGTTCTTTGTGTTACCGAAGGCAACGAATATTTTAAATATGGCATCGCCGGAGCAGGAGTTTATGATTGGCATCTCTATGATACGCATTATACGGAAAGATATATGGATACGCCTCAGGACAATCCGGAAGGCTACAAAGTAACAAATGTATTAAGTAGAATTTCCAATTATAAGGGTGATAAAACCAATATGATCCGCCTTACTCACGGTACCGGTGATGACAATGTTCATTTCCAGAATACGCTCCAGTTGATAGATGAATTTCAGAAGCAGAACAAAGATTTCGAACTGATGATCTATCCAGAGGGAATGCATGGTTATCGCGGCGCACAGGGACGTCACTCTGCAATGCAGGATTATATTTTCTGGTATCGCTATCTTCTGGATTCGGAACTTCCTTCCGACTTACTGGAATATTTCAAACAGTAAAAGGCAGTGGCTCCGAGATAATCATTACCTTTTCGCCGGAGGCGAGGGTGGTGGCAAAAAGATGTAAATTACCGCCGTCACGTACCTTGAGACGCTGTTTCAGAGCGTTGGTGTCGATAGGAAAATTGAGTGCCACACAATTTATTAGAGGGTATTCGCGCGATATGGTGCGGATGCCCTCTTTGTTGAAGGATATTATTCGTTTGATTCGAAAAGATTTTCCCGGAAATCCCTCTATAGGAGTATCTGAGGTATAGAGATGGGTGCTTGTAGCGATCTTGGAAATCCCGAAGCGTGTGCAGGGAAGTTTGAATGCTCCTGCCTTGAGAATTGCCCTACCGGGCTGGTGAAGGTATGTTCCAGGGGCGGAAAAAGGACAATCGGCTACTCTTTCCTCATTGATGGTGAAAGTAAATCGTTTTTCTCTTCCGTGTGTAATATCAACTGCATGAATAGGTATATCATCCGCAGACAAGGGAGCTCCGCAACTGCTCATCAGCAACAGTAGTTCCTTACATTCGTTGTCGGTGGAGAGGATATGTACTTCCCTGATACAGGGCATTTCACGAAGTGTAGCGGTAATATCAACCATAGGTGAGAGCTTGACAAGGACCCTATTCGCAGCTTTGAGCAGTGAGCCGCTGAGTTGCATAAGATCGGGTTCACACTCTCTGATGGAGAAAAGTCTACCCGAGTCTTTTGAGCGTCTGGCGGGGTCAAGATATATCAGGTCGAAGTGTGCCTTGTCTCTTTCATTGGCTTTTGAAAACTCTTCATTCTCTTCCGCAAACCTATGTAAATACTCTC
>JAKQLB010000221.1 GCA_029567375.1 Bacteroidota bacterium
GTGAGCGCGGTTGCAGGACAGCGGTAGATAACTTGATCAAGATATGCAATTCAGAAGCTGTTAAATCGGATACCCCGCCGGCATTGACGGCAGCATGTGATGAATACAAAAAAAGAATTATGCCTTTGAGGAATTCATTGCCTTGAATAATCAAGGTCATAAATAAAAACCTTTCAACTATTTGTACCCGTATTGACGTAGTAGGGACATATCCAGAGACCTTTGAACAAGGGTATATTTTAGTGGTGATGGACACGATAGTGAAACCGCGACTTCAAGACTACCTTGGCGAACTGTCGCGGGGAGAGGCATATGGCATCTTCATCGATGACACTGGCTCTCCTGGCATTACAGATGCCCCTGCAAATTTCCACCCGGGACGAAAGTCATGGGTCGCAGTAATCGTTCCACCATCACAAATACCTGAGGTCATCCAGCAAATGCCTCAAGCGCTTGGTGAACTCCGGCAATCGATCGGCGCAGATGAATTGCACTTCACCGACATATACTCCGGTAAGAACCAGTTCAAAAATGTTGACCTTCAGGTTCGCCTTGGATTGTTTGAATTCATGGCATACATCTTTTCGGTATATAGATTCCCGATCATAGTTCAGACTTTTGACCCTGAAACACACGCGGACGTGAGGTCACGAAGCGATGGTCAGCTTCCGGACGCACTTCCCACTTTCGACTTCACGAAGTGTGAGGATTTGGCATTGTTCTTTCTGTTGCTACGGTTGAAGTGGTACATGAAAGAAACAAAAACGTATCCCAGCACAAAAGCCCGTGTATTCATCGATGAGGGATTTAAAAACAACGGAATCGCAATCCGAATTCCGACATTTGATGAAACGTTTGCGGATAGCCAGATCTGTTTTGCAAGCTCTGCGAGTATCTATCCTATTCAGCTGGCCGACTTTGCAGCGTTTTCACTTAATCGTACCCAGTTGATAGGTGGGCGAGATAACCGTAGTTCGCTTGATAAACGACTCCTTGAAATTCTGTCGTCTTTTGCATTCAACTACATCAACATCGAGAAAAAGATCGTGCCTTTCGATCAACAGGGGCCTTTGTTCACACTTGCGGATACACGGCCGGGCCATATCCACCAAAAAACCGCGCCAGCTGAATAGTGGCATTATGACCGAAGAAAATCAGTAAAATACAAAGGATAGGTTCATCTGGCTGATGCGTACTTCATGAAAGCCTTGACCAACAGATGTCGTTTTCCGAAGTAAATTTCAAACGCAAATCGTTACATCCATTAGCCGCTTGATTATATTGGCCTCAGGATAAAAGGTGCAAAATCCGATTGGCACAAGGATTATTGGACATGCCATAACGGCTAGGTTTAGCATTACTACCGCAACAGCACAGCGAGACAAGCAAATAACTTAGGACGCAACAGTCTGATATGATAGAAAAGATCGAACCCATTCCTAGAAATATTCCGGAATCGCTCCGTCTCGCGGCGTTTCAGCGGAAGCTCATTCCATTTATTGGGGCGGGGGTTTCTCAACTGGGTGGTTGCCCAAACTGGAGTGAATTTGCTGATGCCTCCCTAAATTGTCTCGTGGAAAAAAGAATTTTGAATTATGACCAACGCACACAGATTGCTAATCTCTCTCCACGGATAAAATTATCTGTGACTACGACGCTTGCAAGGCAGCACAATCTTCGCATCGACTTCAGGAAACTGCTTATACCGTCAGAGGATAAGAAAAGAGTCGGGGAGGAGGTTTATGCGAACATCTCAAGATTGGCAAACACTTTTGTTACGACGAATTATGATGATTGGCTGGATCAAATTCCACCAGAAACTTTGCGGGCTGATGATCTGGCACCTTCCCAGTCACAATCATTGGTCACATCGCGCAATTGCTTTTATAAACGAGACGATATCGCTGTCAAGAACCTGGGCATCGCGAATGCTGTGTTCCACATTCATGGGTCAGTCCGTGATCAGGGCAGCATGGTGTTGAGCACTGTCGATTACCTCAATCGTTATTCAAGCCACCGTATTGATGGAAAAGAAAACCCAGAGAATGAGTTCCTGACTTTTCTTGAGCATCTTTTCAAATCGTGGAATGTTCTATTTATTGGTTACGGCCTCGATGAAATGGAAGTCCTTGAGTATATCCTGCAGAAAAGTAACCAGAATCCAAAAAATAAGGAAGAACCAAGGCACTACGTCTTGCAAGGTTTTTTTACAAGCGATTTGGAGCTCGCACGTAGTTTAGAACTTTATTATTATGGATTTGGGGTTAGGTTACTTCCATTTTCACGTGACGACCGCGATTGGGATCAACTGATTACAGTCATTGACTACCTTGCCGGGGAGATTTCCCCTGGTCCACCATTGGCTTTGTCTAAACGCTTCGAAATGGAGGAGTTACTATCGTGATCCCAGTATTAACGACAAAGCAAAAACGGTTTATTAATCTCATGAAAGAAAATGAGGAGCAGGCAAAATGGGGTTTTGAGATTCTACTCAAACAGTGGAAATTCACTAATTATTTCGACTACTTAAAAGATGCCGATCTTTTCAATCCTGAACATAATTTGGATCCGATACCGTCCGAAGATGGTAGATTTGTGCGAATCCCCTATTGGAGCGCGCTTGACTATTTGGAGGCCGTTGCGAAGCAGGCTGGGGGCAGCAATGATATTCCGCTAGCGCAAAAGGTCGCAGGCGTCATCCGTGCCGTAAGCAGCTATCGTAGTGACGATGGTAAACGTCGTGACAATTATCACACCTATCGGAAATTTGCCGAAATTCTCGGTCTTCTGCCAACGGCTTCAATTGAAAGAGAAGACCTCAATCTTATCCCGATCTGGCTGAGCAGCAAATACGACCGAGGCATGGTTGGCCATTCACTTGATATAGGACCACTTAGGAAATTACTAGCAAGCGAAACGCCTGAAGACTGGGGAAAAGCCGTCATAATACTTGACCATTGCACGGCTATTCTTTGGGTTGAGGAAAAAGGCGTTAGTAAAGGGCGGAAGAAGCCAATACCAGTTATTGAGGACTACTGGTTAAAGGAACTGATCAAACACCATGCAGAGACCTTCGGCGCTAAGATTGGCAGAGCAGCAGTTCAGATATTTCGTAACAGACTTAACGTAATTTTTGGCGAGGAATTCGGCGATCTTCCAACCTACTTGAGCCGACCTGCAGTTGAGGATCATCCGCAGAACCATTCGTGGGATGATGTTGTCAACGGAATTGTCGAAGGGTTTCGAGATGTCTTATTGTCTTGGATTGATAATGAGCCAGAGAGAGCTTCTGTCTTTGTTGCCGAGATACTTGTAGATAAGAATGAGATGGTTCGCCGGATCGCCATTTATATTCTTGCGCAGCGATGGCCCGTGTTGAAAAATCTATATCAGAAAATCATAGGCCCCGGTCTCTTTGACTCGAGGAATATCCATGAAACATACCACTTACTCAAGGATCGCTTTTCCGACTTCAGTGATTCGGAAAAGGCCTCCACGATTGAGGCGCTACGTAACCTACCACAACCAAATCATGAAGATCCGGATAGGTTTTTGAAGCATATACAGCGAAACTGGCTATCTGCAATCACGGGGAAGGAATATAAACCAGCTGACAGTTGGTTTTTGGAGCTTGATGCTGACACGGGCATAGGCAGACTGTCAGAGCATCCTGATTTTCACTCGTACATGAAAACATGGACGGGGCCAGGCCCTTCGCCATATTCAGCGCAAGCACTGCTTGCTTTTGCGGAAAACGGCAGCCTGATAAAAAGATTAAATGAGTTTCAGCAACCCAGCGATTGGCACGGCCCGTCAACGCCGTCCATAAAAGCCCTCGTCGATTCACTGGAGGAGATTGTCGAAACATATCCCCGTAAATTCCTTCAGCTCCTTCCAACATTTCTGGATGCCAAGAGGCCATATCAGTACGGTATAATCAATAGCTTCAAAAGTATCTGGGAAAAACCCAAAAATAAAGAACTGAATCTCGACTGGGATATTGCATGGGGCCGATTAATCGATTTTTTTGCACAGTTGCTGGATAAACCTGATTTCTGGACGGAAGAAGTTGTTAGCAATCATGAATTGACTCCTGCCCGTGACTGGATTCCGCCGATTATCGCCGAATTTTTACATGCCGGTACGAGGGATGACAACAAAGCATATCCACCAGAATATCTTCCGAGAGCATTTGCGCTGATACAAACACTATTAGAGAAATTGGAACCTGCTCGAGATATGCAAGAAGATGCCATGTTTCAAGCAATAAACTCACCGAGAGGCAAGGTGCTTGAAGCACTTTTCAGTCATACGCTCAGGGTTTGCCGCATCAGCGACAAGGAGAGCGGTGATCATACGAAAGCCTGGCAAGTTATAAAGCCAGTCTTTGATGCAGAACTGGCAAAATGCGAAAATAGCAATTACGAATTCTCTACACTGGCTGGGGCTTATCTCACGAATATAGACTACATTAGCCATGATTGGCTGTTGTCAAGTATTGATAGGATTTTCTCCAAGGACTTCATGGGAAATTTTGCGTGTGCCATAGACGGATTGGCTTACGCACCAGCATCTCGCTTGATCTATCGACTATTGCTTGAACATGGTATACTAGACAGGGCTTTGCATCTAAATAACACGCGAAAGCAAGCGCACGAAAGGATCATTGAACGGATCGCGCTTGCTTATCTCTGGGGAGATGAAACTCTGAATGCACCCAGACTATCTTATCTGTTCGATGGCGAGCAGATTGAGGATCTTCAGGACGCCGTCAGGTTTTTCTTAAATGCAAGAAATCAGAAGCTTACGAACGAACAAATCGAACGAATCATCTGTTTTTGGGGAAAATGCGTGACTTGGGCGGCAGCTTTGACTGACCCGCCAAAGGTGCTTTTTTCACGATTAAGCCAATTGATTTGTTATGTATCAGTTCTATCAAATAGAGAAATCAGTCTATTGCTTGCCGTGGCGCCGTACATAAATATTGAATATCATGCTGACACGTTTATCGAAGAACTCGACCGCTTGCTTGAGCAAGATCCTGAAAACGTCAGCCTTGTTCTGGGAAGAGTTCTCGATTCATATAAGCCGGACTTTGACTACAAAGATCTACTGAAGAATCTTATTAAAAAATTGGCGCAGTACGGACGTCGTAATGATGCACTGCTTTATCTTGATCGAGTAAGAGGACTTCCCGGTACTGAACACTTATTCAAGCAATTGACCGAAGCGACGGCATGAGAACCATGTCTTTTCAACGATATAATACTCCCCAAAACTGTGCAGGTGAATAAGGTGCATGCTAGTCTGCCACATCTGAGAAAGGGCGAGAGTGTCAGCATTTGCTTCCTTATATTGGGAATATTGAAGTCTTAAAAAATCTTAAAAAACCCCTTGCTTTCTTCCCTCGTTTTCGTTTAATATCAACCCCGTTCACTCCATGAACACGGGAGAATGCCATGATGCAAAGGCCAAAAACAGGTACTGATGAATCCCTGATGCTTCTGCGGACCATCTCCGAAAACCCGCAAAT
>JAKQLB010000115.1 GCA_029567375.1 Bacteroidota bacterium
GGCTTTTCACTGGTTACATCCTTTAAGACAGGATTGTCTATTCTTCCGCGTGAAATTTTTGAACAACTGACATCTTACTCGATAAGCGCTATTCCGATGTTTATCCTGATGGGATTCTATGCATTTTCTGCCGGTCTCGGTACGAGACTTTATGATGCTGCTTACAAGATTCTGGGCCCTATTAGAGGTGGTCTTGCGATTGCCTCTATTTTTGCTTGTGCAGCCTTTGGCGCCATCTGCGGTTCCTCAACAGCGACAGCGGCAACAATGGGGAAGCTTGCCATACCCGCCATGAAGAAATACAATTACGACGATACCCTGTCAACTGGTTGTATCGCCTCTGCAGGGACGCTTGGGATTCTAATCCCCCCGAGCGTCATCTTTCTTATCTATGGTTTTATGACAGAGCAGTCTATAGGGAAATTATTTATTTCCGGCATTGTTCCGGGAATTATTCTTGCAATTTTCATGAGTGCCACCGTATATCTGATGTGTCTGAAAAACCCATCCTATGGACCGAAGGGGCCCAGGTCTTCTTTTAAGGAGATAGTATGGGCAGTTGTTAAAGTAATTGATGTGCTTCTTCTTTTTATTGTTGTTATTGGAGGGCTTCTTTATGGTTTTTTCACGCCAACACAGGCAGGAGGTGCCGGCGCTGCCGGTGCTCTTATAATAGGGCTGGTGAGGAGGGAACTGTCGTGGAAAATATTCATTGACAATACCATAGAGGCTTTAAGGACATCCTGCATGATCCTTACCATCATAGCCTGCGCCTCAGTTTTCGGCAAATTTATGACTATCGCAAGGATTCCTGCTGCCCTGTCCAATTGGGTTGGAGGCTTAGAAATACCACGTTTTTTGACCATGTTGATAATCATCTTTATTTACCTTCTAGGCGGGTGTTTTATTGATGCCATCCCGCTGATTATCCTGACCATCCCTATTCTTTATCCCATTGTAATCTCATTGGGATACGATCCCATCTGGTTTGGAGTTATAATTGTGTTGGTGACCTGCATGGGTGTAATAACTCCTCCGGTAGGTGTAAACGTCTATGTGATAAAAGGCATAGCAACGGATGTTCCTTTAGAGAGGATTTTCAAAGGTATATTTCCCTTCCTTCTTGCTATAATCATTACAACTATTCTAATGATCTTTTGGCCATCACTGGTCCTTTTATTGCCCAACCTTGTTACGTAGGACAAGGAGAATAGGTCTGTTACCTGATTAAGGTCGGAGTGCTGAACCGTTGTGTCTATCATCTGAAACTCAAAGAAGTTACCAAAGCTTCTGGTAAGCAGGGGGAAACACCCCAACCGATGATAACACTTATTCCGAAAATAAAACCGGTAACCATGCTGCACACGTTCATATCAAAGATTCTTGGGAGTGTTATCAAACCTGCAGAAAAAAACCATAAAGAAAGCCGGCTTGAAGAAAAAGCGCCAGCCCGATGAATAATCTAGTCCCTGTTAAAGCAACAAATGACGTAGTGGCACCATGCCCTGCTGATAGAAAAAATTAAGATACTGCTCGCCTTCGCATGGCTGATCAAAATGTATCTTCCATCAGGAAAAAAAGGGGAAAGATTATTCTTCCGACAAAATTGAGAAACCGCAATGAACTCTGAACAAGAAGAGGTGCCAGGGCGGTATTACGGAGTAAAATGAACCTTTCCATCTTTTCAGATGCAACCGGAAATTAAAACAGAATCAACAAGAAATGTACAGTGGTAACGTCAAGTATTTTGTGTCATCCCGAAGACGGGGCATGTTCCCTCCTTGGTATTCTCATAGATAAAGACAGCATAGAGGATTCTATCCATGCTCGTCCGGTCACAGAAGACCCCCATGGGTCGTGTCCTCCTTTTTACCTCACGGAATACCCGTTCAATGGCGTTGGTGGTCCTCACCTTCTCCCGGAAGGATGGATCAGAGAACGCAAAACAGGTCAGCAGTTCATCGAGGTCATCCCGGAGACACTTGACTGCCCGGGGATAAACATCCTTCCATCGGTTCGTCCACTGTCGTGCGTAGGAGCGTGCCTGTTGATAGTTCTTTGCTGTATAGATCTTCACCAGGCCTCTCTTGACTCGTTCCTGGTCGACCCTTCTGATCTTGTCCATGATGTTGCGCATCTTGTGAGCCCAGCATCGCTGCAGAGGGATCAGGGGATAGACAGAACGCACCGCGCTGATCAGTCCTTTGCCCCCATCAACAGAGATGATTTCTGTGTTTTCACCGGTGAGCCCCCGCCTGCAGAGGTTCGTTAAAAAGGACTCCCAACAGGCAGCGCTTTCGGAAGGTGCAAGGTGAAAATCAATGACTTCCTTCTTCCCGTCATGGCGGATACCCAAGGCAACAAGAACGGGACGCTTCAGAGATCCTGCCCCTGTCTTCCTGGATAACACCACGCCATCGAAGATGAGGGCCCGGTAGGCAGTGGTAAGTCTCCTTCGATGGAAGGCCATCACTGCCGAATCAAGTGTCTTTGTTACTCTGCTGACCGTAGCTGCACTTACCTTCTCTCCCAGAATGGAAAGAAGGGATGTTCCCACCTTCCGGGTGGACAGACCCAGGACGAAGCAGGAAAGGATGAGCCGGTCAATATCCTGAACCCGTCTCACATAGGCCCGGATGATGTGCACCGGGCTGAAGGTTCGTGTTCTGGGAACGGAGAGGATTACATCACCCAGCCCGGTAAGCAGGTGACGCACATAGGAACCATTCCTCCGGTCGTTGATATCCTTCCGGGCAAGGTACGTAGTGATCGACTCCTTCATCCGGTCATTCAGCAACCGTGCTATAGCGTCCTTCCCATAGCTCTTATAGTCTCCTGTCCACTCATCATCCGCTGCACCATTCATTTCCTTGACCATATCCATCGCCTTTGCTACACTTCGTACCACAACCTGATTCATCCTTGGGGTACCTCCTTTTCTTGGATAGTGTTCTCGTGTGGAGAACGCACACTGCCGAGAGGGTACCCCATCTTTGTATGGTGACACAAGAAATGATACATTACCCATTCTTTCATTCCAGTTGACAGGCAAAAAAGGTGATGGCAAAATATTTGATATTGTATGACCTTGGTACCAACTTGATGACTATGTGGTGTACCTAAGAAAAAAAGTGTTAGAAAATGATTTCACGAAGATACATCCTAAAATGGTTTTTTGGACTCCCCTTACTTTCTTTGTTCCCCTTCCAGATATCGGATGTAAGAGCACAGGCGACTCAGTCTGGGAACGGTAAGATTGCTGCGTCTATTGGTGAGTTTTTTGCTGGCGAAGAACTACAGTTTGAA
>JAKQLB010000116.1 GCA_029567375.1 Bacteroidota bacterium
GCTGTAAGTGGCTTATCGTCCCATTCAACATATTTATAACGGCTGTGTGAAAGAACCAGCCCAAATCCTGTGAGCTTTACCCGCTGCCCCTGGGTATTTACCAGGGTGGTAAAACCTAAATCTACTTGTTGTAAACGCTAAAATAAAGTGTACCAAAAACGCTAATGAAAAGTGTGCCACTATAAAAAGTCAGTAATGGGAACAGCATAACCTTCATGCTATTATCATGAGTGGTTTCATTACCAAACATGAATAGCATAGGAGGGCAAAAATGACTAAGAGGTGGCAAATGTACAGCAAGATTCAGGCAATGAAAAGCCAAGGATTTTCACAACGAAAAGTAGCCCGAACCATGGAAATCCATCGAACTACAGTCAAGAAATACTGGGACATGACAGCAGAGGAATATCATGATGCCATACTGGAACCGGCCAAGAAATCCAGTCTTGAACAGCACAAAGAGCTGATTTTATCCTGGCTGAGGACTTACCCGGAAGTTACCGCAGCGCAGATCCATGACTGGCTTAAGGAAAAATACAACCTGCAACTTGCGGAAAATAGCGTTAGAAGATATATCCGGATCTTGCGCATTGAATATGACATAAAGCCGGCTGCGAGTGAGCGGGAATATGAAGCAATACTAGACCCGCCCATGGGCCTGCAGATGCAAGTAGACATTGGCAGTATATCAGTCGAGAACATACGGACCAGGCGGTACCAGAAGCTCTACTGTATAGGATTTGTACTCTCGCATTCCAGGTATAAATATGGGGTATGGTTTCCCTCTCCGCCTGAAGCCCAGGATATGATAAACGCCATCCGGTCATGCTTTGAGTGGATGGGAGGCAAGCCAAAAGAACTGGTATTTGACCAGGACCGGTTAATTGCGGTTAACGAGAACTATGGGGATATCATCTACACCAAAGAATTTGAGACCTTTCGGCAAAATGAGAAATTAGATATTTATCTTTGCAGAAAGGGAGATCCCCCCAGTAAAGGCCGCATAGAGGCAGTAGTGAAATTCTTTAAATACAACTTCGCTAGATACCGTCAGTATAGCGAGCACTGGATCTGGAATGAAGAATTCGAACAATGGCTCCACCGTACCGGAAATGCCAAAAAGCACTCCATAACAAAGAAAATACCGGCAGAGGTATTTGCCATCGAACAAGGCTACCTCACCCCGGTATCATACGAAATAATAAAATCTGATAGTAATATAGTAATTCGTAAAATTAGAAAAGACAACACCGTCATGTACGAGGGAAATAGATATACCGTACCTACCGGGAGTTTTGGAGTACATGATGATGTCCAGCTTGAAATAGATGGTGATGAACTGCTCATATATGCGGGTTTTTGCGACATTCTTCTGGCCAGGCACAAGGTCTGCTTCGAAAAAGGGAAACTGATACAAAACTCAGATCATCTCCGGAATAAAGACGTAAAGATAGGCGAGATGAAAGATTCCCTTCAAGCAAGGTTTGCCGATGCCGAAACAGCTGGAGAGTTTCTAAAGGAGATACATACCAGAAAGAAGAGATATGCCCGGGATCAATTTCTGCTAATAGAAAAACTGCTGGATGAACATAATCCAGAAGTTGTAGCATCAGCATTAGATTACTGCTTGACTAACGAGCTTTACAGTGCGGTGGATTTTAAGGATGCACTCAACCACTTTGGCCAGGGCCTGAAGAAAGCACCCCTTTCAACTGATCCTGTAACTATACAAAAGACAGCCAAAGCAACGGCTATTCCCGATGTTGAAGTAGCCAAAAGAGATTTACAGGAGATGATTCAAAGTTTGAAAGGAGGTAGAGATCCATGGCTGAATTAACAATGGTTGCGTCAATGTTAAGACATCTGAGCCTTTCTGAAGCTGCCGCCGGGCTTGAGCCTATTGTGGCGGAAGCGGCTTTGACCGATAGTACACCACTGGAAGTACTGAGTAAGATATTACAGGTGGAGATAGACGGCAGGAACGCCAAAGGAAGAGCCAAAAGGCTGAAAGCGGCTTGTTTCCCTTATGTAGAGGATTTAGAAAGCTTTGATTTTCAGCGCAACGGCTTTAAGGGAATCAACAAAGCACATATTCGTCAGTTAGCAGAGTTGGCCTGGCTGGAGAAAGCGTATAATATCATGTTCTTAGGGCCTACGGGATTAGGTAAGACAAGGTTATCCATAGGCTTAGGCCTAAAAGCGGTGGAAGCCGGATATAATGTATCTTTTGTTAGTTTGGATGAACTGATGAGACTGCTTAAAACAGCGGAGATTAGCACCCGGGCTGCCAGAAGAGTAAAAACCATTAGGAACAGTGATCTGGTTATTCTCGATGAGGTGGGCTTTTTACCCATCTCCAAACAGGATGCTAACAAGCTATATGAATTTGTTAATGCGATGTATCTCAAGACATCAATCATATTGACCAGTAATAAGGATTTCGAGGAATGGAGCGAATTCCTGGGGGATAGTATTATCACCGCGGCCATTCTCGACCGCCTGGCTCATCAATGCGAGATATTTTCATTGGATGGTCCAAGTTATAGATTAGAACATCGGAAAACCATTTTTGCCAGCTAATCCCTGGAAGCCTTTTTAGTGATTCTGACCGAAAAGTGGTACAAAAAATATTAGCGTTTTTGGTACGTTTTATATTGACATTCACATCTATGTTTGAAACTCATAATTATCTCCGATAAACCTTGCTATTGCCTGCGTTTAGAGGCATGTATGTACTACCAAATAACACAGGA
>JAKQLB010000131.1 GCA_029567375.1 Bacteroidota bacterium
TTCAAACGTATCATTCAAAAATTTTGTCCACCGATCACATTTAGCGTCTGGATCAAAATCATAGTCAACTATTTTAACAAGGTTCTGGGATTGCTCATGAGGATACAACTGAAAGTCGTTTAAATCCAGTGTTCCGTTTTGCATATTCAAAACACAATCATTCGAATCCAACTCTAAAACCGACATCGAGAAAGCTGTATTCTTGGCTGCCAACGCTAACGTCGCATTATAAGCCGAGTTGTTGCCACACTCCGCGGCAAATGCGGCCAGCTTCTTTCTTGTATCACTATCTGCCGCTGTCTGCGCTTCCTCATAGAGCCCCCTTATAAGATCATCGACCGCCGAAAATGGAGCTGTCTCATCTCTCGCCCAGTTCTTGCCAGTCCATGTAATCCAGTCTTTATATTCTCGGACATATTTGAGGTCGTGGCCGTGCAAATCTATGAGCCTGGCCACGTTGCCTCTATTATTCAGAGTATATGATCCTTGCAAGACTACTGCCGGCGTCTGCCCTACATAGCCTCCGGCCGCCGCCCTGACTGCCCTATCTCTCCACCCAGGCTCCCACAAGTCCCTGAGATCATGCCATCCTTTTCCTTTGCAAGATTCATGGAAACAGCCAAACGTCCTCTTTCCGTCTTCTCTTTTTCCTATCCTGGCCTCTCCTCGATTGTGGCTCGAATTGAATGGACATGTATCGAGGATCGCAAACTCCCACTTTCCGCCCTCTTTATCGATCCAAGAATCGATCCGGGAAATGCTCGCTCCATGTAACTCAGCATATGCACGTGGATTGAATTCTGTCTGGCTATCAGCAGACATATTTTTAATCCAGTCCACATCTGCCGGAGCACTTCCGACTAATGCCTTTAATTGGTCTTCTGTGACTGTTTCATATGTGCCTGGATGCTCGATTATCCTGGCGATCCTGTAGGGCCTGCTTGGGGTGTCGTCTCCCTTCCGTACAACCGTCCCCGGAACTTTCCAGATCCTGCTCGGGTTAAACGTGGTCGCATCAACTTTGCTTTTATCATCGGAGAACTTTTTTCCAAGTGTTTCAATACATCTCTTAACTAAATCTATGTTACTTTTATTATTTTCTAATCTTATCTTAACTACCAAATGCCCACCATTGCCCGAGTCCGCAACCATAAAAGCGTTCTGTGGCCAGCCGATTGAAATCAGATAATCCCGGATCTCCAGAGCTTTCCTGATCGCATTATCATGCTCTTCATCGGTTGCTGATATATTGGATGGCCTGACGGCATCCACGTCAATGGGCAGCCACTCCAGGGAGACCACATCATTATCCGCTGTCGTCTCTTTTGCCCGGTACTCCATCCTGTTATAGTACCTCGCCAGGAGATCCTGATCAATCTTATTCAGAGT
>JAKQLB010000137.1 GCA_029567375.1 Bacteroidota bacterium
TAAGTAGAAGTGGCTTAAGTGCTGGTAGTTACAATGGTACTATTTCAGTTACTTCAAATGGAGGAAACCAAGGTATTAGCGTTAGTATGGCGGTACCATCCGTAGAGACGCCCGCTTTAACAGTATCTCCAACTCCTTTAAATTTTGGGTCTTCAAATACAAGCATGACATTTAGCATTAGTAATGCTGGCACAGGTAATCTAACTTGGAATGTCTCTGAAAGTGAATCCTGGATAACTTCCGTATCTCCAGCAAGTGGAACAAATAGTGGAACTATAACGGTACAGGTAAGTAGAAGTGGCTTAAGTGCTGGTAGTTACAATGGTACTATTTCAGTTACTTCAAATGGAGGAAACCAGAATGTTAGTGTGAGCATGACTGTCATTCTATATGCTGATCTATCTATAAATAGTCTATCAGTATCACCGAGTACAGTAACTGCTAGGTCATTTACGGCTTGTAGTTTTAATATAGTTAATAACGGACCAACAGCTCTTTCTTCTACAGTAATTCTTGTTGACTACTATCTTTCATCAAATACTACTTTTGGTGATAGTGATGATACAAATATTGGTGATACATTATTTACTGTAAGTATATCATCTGGTTCTACTTATAGGATAAGTCTTAGTTCTACAGGGCTTGCAAATATGGTAAGGAGGTGGCAGACTAGTCAACCTTCCGGCAATTATTATGTGTTTGCTAGGGTAACTATTACAAGCTCATCGCCAATCGATTCTAATTCGAGTAACAACTATGTTCGTACTTCTTCGACTATTTATTGGTCATGGGCGACGATTTTTTCAGATGGCTTTGAAGGAGCCTTCCCAGGTTCTTGGCTTGTAGGTAATAATTCCGGAATAACTACTTCAAAGTGGGGTAATAACAATGCAATGGCAGCAACAGGCAGCTGGAGTGCATTTTGTGCAGACAATGGCAATAATAGTCGAACTACATACGACAATAATCTTAATACGTATATGCAAAGACAAAATATTTCTTTATCTGGCTATTCCGATGCAAAAATTGCATTTAAATTATGGCTAAACAGTGAAGATGGTTATGATCTTGTTCAGGTAAATATAAGAAGTCAAAGTGGTGTATGGTCAAATCTTTTCATTAGAACGGGAAATTATAGTTCTTGGTCAACAATTACACTTGATTTAACTCCATATACAGGCCAAAGTAATCTCATTATAAGCTTTGATTTTGTAAGTGATCAAAACGTTGTACCAAGCGGTACGGCAGGCGCGTGGATAGATGATGTTATTCTAACAGCTACGAACTAGTACCCTGTAACATCTAAATATTTCCAGTGAGAACTGTATGCAGTCGTTTAAGCTTAGTCCTTGCATCTTGCGTCGTGAATTGCCAATCTACACTGCGCTGATTTTTATTTCTGCTTACAGACCAGCTCGCAAGTTCAGTATTCAATGTGTCGAGACAATCAATATTTCTTTTCGCCAAGCACTGCCGGCCAAGGGCAGAGAGTTCAATTTCAGCGATATTGAGCCAGCTCCCATGGTTTGGCGTATAGTGAATCTCCAGCCGTTGGGAGAGTTGGAACGCTTTTCGTGGCGGGAATGAATCGTATAACGATGAGATCCCATGAGTATTCAAATTATCCATTACGAGGACGATCTTTTCAGCAGCGGGATATTCAACCTTTAGGAGTTGTTCAATATGGCTTGCCCAGTCAGCCCTGGCCCGATGTTCATGAGCGTCGGCGGCTCGCCATCCTTTCAATGGTTCAGTGAATAGAAAAATACTACAAGTGCCTTTGCGAACATATTCGGAATCTTGCCGCTCTGGTTTTCCTTTCTTCATGGAAATACGGCGACGTCGATCAGCCAATAACTGAATCGGCTTTTCGTCCATGCGTACCACCGGACGACTAACGTTATAAGTCCTTTTATACACTTCTAAAACATCTTCCATGGCGGCAACAAAGCGGCCGTTATGCTGGGGAGGGATGCACCAGCATTTCTTCAGGTGCGGCTTAAACTCGTTTTTTTTAATGTCCTATTAATCGTCATTGGGGAAATGGAATCGATAATGCCGAGTTCAACACATTTATCAGCCAACAATCGAACCGTCCAACGCGAATACCCTTCAGGAGGACTACTGCAGCACAATGCGATGATGTGTGCCTCAACGTCGCCAGTAACCTTTGGTGCAACAGGCGGTGTTGCCCTTTTTTTTCTCTGAAGAAAGGACTCAAGAGAAGGGGTTCGCAAGAAAGCATCTTTAACGACTTGTATTGTTTGCCTACTCACCTGGTAGGTTGAAGCAATTTGCTCATCATGAAGTGGCAGACGCTCAGCTGAAGTATCCAGGGCAAGAATTATCTGAGCTCTTCTGGTAAGCCGTACGCTTTTGGATCCGTGAGATATAAAGGCAAGCAACTTGTTTCGCTGCTTCGAGGATAACACGATCTTTTTCTTGGTCTTTGCCATACCGCTACCCTCCTTAAATGGTACACCATTTAGAGGGTAGCATGCGAAACATTTATTGTAAACTTTCAAATGTTACATTGTACTAGACATAATTTAAAATTTCTGGGGCTTCAGGGAATAGTATGGGTAACATGACAGAAGGCAGGAATTTTGCCATACTTGAGGCATGGAAGACAAAGAACTCTATGAGAAGCTCTTAGGAATAAGAGAGCCATGGGATGTAATCGATGTAACGGTCGATATGCAAAAGGGCTGTGTGACTGTGAAACTTGGGCACCCAAAGGTAACAAAGTTTCCTTGTCCGCTATGTGGAGCGCTTTGTGCGATCTATGATCACGAGAAGCGACGATGGCGACATTTGGACAGCTGTGCATTTACGACGATCCTTTAAGCGGATGTTCCTCGAGTCTGCTGTAAGGATCATGGGGTGAAACAAGTGAGTGTACCGTGGGCGGAAGCTGGTTCACGCTTTACGGCGCTTTTTGAGGCAATAGCGATTTCATTGCTCAAGGTAGCAAGTCTCTCTGATGTTGCCAGGATACTCAAAATAAGCTGGGAAGAAGCATCAGGGATCATGGAAAGAGCGGTGAAGCGTGGGCTTACGCGTCTAGTAGTATCGCTTCCGGTGAGAGCATTCGCGATCGATGAGACCTCATTTCAGAAGCGTCATGAGTATGTCAGACCCTCTCTGCCAATATATAAGTCACCTTAATAGGAGGTGACTGTATGAAGTATAGCGAAGGATTTCGGAACTCATTACTGCGGAAAGTCCTGCCGCCGGAGAACCGAAGCGTGTACGGGGTCGCGAGAGAGACCAGAATGTTATCACCGACTGTGACACGCGCACGATTCAGAGCTGGGTCGCTAGCCTCAAAGATGGTACGCTCTGCTTCGATCGAGAGGGAATCGAGCCTACGCCCTCTGAGCTGGGAGCAGCTGGAAAATTGAAGCTGCTGCTGGAAGCACAGAAGGTAGCCGACACCGAACGAGGAGAGTGGCTGCGTCAGCATGGGCTACACTCTGAACACCTTGCCCTCTACGAACAGGAACTGAAAGGCATCGTGAGTGACAAGCAACTTGACTAAAAGCGAGAGAATGCAGAACTGAAAAAGCACATCAAGGAGCTTGAAGGCGAGCTTGCCCGCAACCAAAAGGCGATGGCTGAGGCACTTGCTCTCCTGATGCTCAAAAAAACACGGGCGATATTTCACTCGGACGAGGAGGACTAATTGATTAGGAGCGGAAAATACAGGCAGTGGCGCTCATCGAAGAGGCGGCGGTAAGCGGTGCCCGGGTGAAAAAAGCATGCGAAGTCCTCGGCATCTCCATAAAAAGCTACATACGCTGGAAAGCCGGTATGACGGTCGACAGACGCAAGG
>JAKQLB010000139.1 GCA_029567375.1 Bacteroidota bacterium
TTTTCTCTTCGGCATCCTACTGTCCTCCGGGAAGGGTACCAAGGATGACCGGAGAGAAGACCACCCGGGAGCTCGGTCTTACGAGACGAACCGGGATGTGAAGTGGATCTGTAGGACGCGATGCTCCATCAGGAGCGGAGCGGGAGCACCGTTAGGTGCGACTTGCTGCAGCGGATGGAGGCGCAGGACGCGATGGTTCGTTAGAACCGGAGCGGGAGCACCGTTAGGTGCGACTCGAGGAGTTCGAGGGCCGGATCCGGGCGCTGGAGGGCTGGCGGGCGGAGAAGGCCGGGGAGGAGCGGCGGCTCTCGACGGTGAGCGCCGGGGCCGGCGGGGTCGTCGGCGGGATCGTGGCGGTGATCGTGCGGGTGCTCGGCGGGGGGTGAGGGGAGGACGGCGGATGTCCTCGCAGACCCGTATCAAACCCGGATACTCCGGTTCAATTCAGAAAGCCCTAAACCGCCCCCCCATCATAGATTCTTCATGCGCTACATCGTCACCGGCGGGGCCGGCTTCATCGGCTCGAACCTTGCAGATAAAGTCGCAACTCGCACCTAGCGGTGCTCGAACCGCAGTCCATGGGAACGCCACATCTAAACAGCATCACGGCGTCGTGATCATCGGTAACCTCGCCGTCGGGGGACGTTTTCACGAAAACAATACTCACTCCAATACGAGCCGAAGAAATATGATACGGCTACCCAGAACAATGTGCTTCCTAATTTGTGCTGGAGCGAAATAGCGGCACAGAATCATAGATTGGCGTATCATACACTTTCATTTCCCTTTCACCTTCATCATACCATAGCATAAACTTGGGCAGTGTAATCAGAATAGGTCTAGGGTTTTTATTAGAGATGCTCGCATCGAAGATAATGCTTCCAACAGAGCGATCTAACTTCTTCAACTCGGGATTACTAATCTCGAAGACCCAGACGTATTTAGGAACATCAGCTATCGAGAAGATATTTGTGATCTCTTCGGGATATTTGGTTTTGTCTGTAAACCAAAACTTTACCCTTTGTGAACGCATTAGATATGCCCTATAAATAATTCTCCCATCTACAACGATCTCATGAATGATATCGTCAAACTGTGCAATCGTTTCTATGGTCTTGGTTAGCAGAAGTCTAACAAAAGTATAATGATAGGTGTCCTCCGGAAGAATGACAATCGCTTCCAACAGACATGCATCAATGAATTCCCGGGGAACCATTAGGAATGGAGATGCACTTACATCATGTACGATAAAATTGTCTATCTCACCGCTTTCATTTAATGTGTGCCCTATTGCAACAACTGCATGCCACAACTCAGACAGATTCTCGTCGTCATGCTCAGCAACGGGATAACCGGGGATCTTTAAAAGGTCTGCATACTGAAATACCAAGTAAACAGGTATTTCTGATTCGATGTAAGGGTATAGTACACTCCAATCCATCACATTATTGTTCTTATTTTCCCGCCAGATATGATCGTATAGATGCTTTAACTTACATCCTCTCTTACATTCGCCACTTTCGAAGTTTCCTTCGATCTCCTCATATAATGTCTGCTGACATTTACCATAGTAATAGTAATACGAATAGCCTAGCTTTTCAATTAGTCGGTCAAAATCACGAGCCTCTATTGCCTTGCTGCCATTCTTTTTCGGCAGATTACTTATTATTTCATAAAGAGAGAGATACTGTCTGCCCAGTTCGTTAGAGAGAGAGGAGAGAATTATCCACAGGCTTGCAGGAGCACACCAGGATAACCGGTGATCGGGAACAATGTAAGGGACAGTTCTGATCACCGGTTCGTTAAAGTCATCGGATTTATACATCTTCTGGCAGGTTACAAAAAAATTTGCCTTTCTAGGGATTGGAAGGAAAGCATCACTGACGGTTGGTGAAATTGGCCGAAAATCGATGTGTCCCATGTGCTTATGAGGAGTATCTGGGTTTCGATCTGAATCTAGAATTTCCACGTACCATCTTGTAGCTGCTAAGTTGGCTTTAGTAGAAGATTCGAAATCGAGATTCGCTAATTTTCGTGCAAAGAATTTCTTCTCTGCTTCCCATTCTTTGCAATTGACAGAATGAATAACTAAACTTTTTCTTAATTGCCCATTGTATGAAGTTTTGGAGATCTGGTTCAGGAGAGACTCAGCCTGAGAGATAAACGACTCATGGTATCGACCCATATACGGTCAATCAGTCGGAAGGGAATAGCGAATTGCGTTATTCTGCCATTCCATCATGTTGTCGAACAACTCCCAGCACTCCTGATTCAATTCATTAAACAGTTTATCCTTATCCAGAGCTCTTCTATCTAAAGAATTAAACTCATATTCCAACACAACTTCAAGCCATGCATGCTTAACAGGAAAATTTATTTGTTCTCCTGCATTTATTCTATTTTCGGCATGCTGGGCCATCTTTTGCATAATAAATCAACCAGGTATCTTTATTTTATTTTTTTTAGCAAGACCTTCCTCTATTTCCTTTTCTAAATTCTTAGATTCTTCCTTTCCCCGGAAGATCCTTGCATAGGAAGCTTTTATTGGAAGGAGAGTTGCTCTGTTATTCTGTGTCATAAGTATCATCATATCATTTTATGATATTTAATTATACCGATTTGCCTCAAAGACTGATGCAAAAGTGAGCGTGACGGATGTATTGCAAACACTCACTGAGCTGGATGACACACGCGACTTAAATCTGTTGCATAGCCATCACCAATGAGTTCACCGCATTACTGCAATCCTTGAACCATAAGCAGGCATCATTTCCTAGGACAGACACAATGAATATTGCGATCAGCTCAAGGATCAGGATAATAACAAGGAAGATATAGGCGTTATTGTAACGCTCGAGTTCACTGTCCAGATCTTTGAGAAATAGCCACCCTTTGATAACAATCAATGTCGTAATTACAAATACCGGATATGTGATTAAAAGACTGGGACTATCTAAGAAACCGCTATTGAGCGAGTAAAAAAGACCTATGGGAAGGAAAAACGCTGATAATCCACCTAAACCTAAACCAACCCTGATCCAATTCAACAGCCTCTTGGGGGCATCATGTTGATGAGTAATCCTTAAAGTTCGCTTTGACGCATCGCCCTTAAATGAGAGGTAGATACGCCTTCCAATTTTATTGGCGATAACAGTTCTTTCTTTGAAAAAATCGCCCAACTCACGTTCATTGATCACCACTCCGTTTTGGTCGACCACGTCTACATAATCATGAAAATCAAAATTTTCCGCAGCTTCAATTATTATGTACGAATTGACCTGGTCCACCATTTCGAAAAGAAACATGACGTATGTTGGATTTTCATACTCTGATTTTTCCCTATTGTTAGAAGAGGGAGAAAAATTCTGAAACGTGATGGTTCGTCGACATTGTGGTTTTAGTTCCCTTCCTTGCGGGAGATAAATGTTGATGAGATAGTCAGAGCAGTTCTCCAGTTCGGCTTCTCGTGCTTTTGCAAACTCCAGAAATTCATCGTTTGAATCGGAAATTTTTAAAAATGGCTTGTATTCTCCAAGATCATACTTTATAATATTGATATATTCATTCCCTTCATTTGCGAATGTGATCTCACTTATTGCCGAATATGACGAAAGCGTTTCAAAACTGAATAGATAGCGAACTCTCTCAATTTTTGTCCTAATATATTCTTCGTCCATATGCGTGACCCAAACAAATACGATAAGATCGTGCTATATCAATGAAAAGAGATGCTCAAATAAATATCTTCTGATTTTCTACCGGTGCGAGGCTCTCCAATCGCTAAAAGGAATAATTATCAATGAGGTGATCCTAAAATTATAAGACCCCTTAGATAAAACCGGGGATCATGGCATTCCGGGAAATTGACGATGATCTCTGGGAGATTGTTCAGAAATACCTCCCCCCAACAAAGCCGCATATCGGTCGACCCCGATGTGATCCCCGCAGGCTGATCAACGGCATCCTGTACGTTCTGACCACCGGATGCTCCTGGCTCGATGTCCCGGCGAACTACGGCACCAAATCAACGGTTCACCGTTACCACCTCGAACTCTGTGAGAAGGGAGTGTATCAGGCGATCTTCCTCGACCTGCTCCAGTCGGGGTACGAGATCAAGAAGATCGATCTCTCGCATTGTGCGACGGATACCAAGGATATCCAGGCTAAAAAAGGGGATCGACCGGCTATGATGGCTATAAAAAGGTAAACGGGAATAAGCTGAGTGCTCTGGTCGATCGGAACGGCCTCCCGCTTGCCTGCACGGTTGCACCGGCAAATGTCCATGATTCACGGCTCTACGAGCCAACCCTCGAAGCGTTTGAGATTCCCGAAGTGCAGGAGCGTCCTGCAATCATCTCCGCAGATGCAGCCTACGATGCCCGGGAGATCCGTCAGTTCAACCGGAAACGAAGAATAAAGAGTAATATACCGGTCAACCGGAGATCCCGGAAACAGCCGAAACGAGGGAGGCCATTCTGGTTTGATCCAGAACTCTATAAAAAGCGCAGTGCCGTAGAACGGTTCTTCAGTTGGATTGAGGCGTTCAAGAAGATCACTCCCCGATACGAGCGATATGAGCACTCATTCATGGGATTGATTCACTTGGCATGTAGTGTCATGATCGGGAGAATATTGGGATGACCTCAATCTCAATAGCGACCATGTGGATAGGAAGGGCCCCTGCTTCGAATTCACAACGTCTTTACGATTTCATATCTTCTGTTGCATCATGGCAGGTTATTGTTCTTCAATCGAATGCCCTGATAACACTCCAGTCGATCAACACCGATAGGGAACAACCCCTCTTCAACGTAATTAACCGTAAATATGACACTTCTCGCCTTCGTGCAGAATCGATGAAGCACCCCTACATCCTGCAAAGTCTCGTCATTGAGGCACCCGATCAGGAAGACGCGTCCGGGAATGGACTTGCTCTCATATCTCAAGTGAGGAAACTGAACTACAGGGTGGTTTAAAGGGCTCACCTCGGTTTCGCTGCCCGTAACCGGAGTTGGATCGTCGGTGGCCAGAATCTCAAAACCATCACCAAACGCATCGTCCATGAGTATCCTAAATCCTGCATAGGTAAAAGTGCCCGGCTCTCGTGATGTATTGTAGTATCGCGTAGCAATTCGTTGCCATAATTGGAACAACTGTTCATAAGCATTTGAGAGAACCCGGAGATCCAGGCAGGCATGGGGTAAGATACACTGGTTCCCTTTCGCGTGAAAGAGGCTGCAACGAGTATCATACTGCATCTTCATGAAATACTCCACGGGAACAGGGGTGCCAGTCGGGACATAATCGGCAAGGGGAATCTCTTTGTCGATCTCGTTTAACGCCCTTCGCAACCAGACGGTTTCCCGTTCATGAGGCGAAATAGGGACAATGTCATACACAAGAGACTCAAAACTCAGAAATAGATTACGATAAGCCTCAAAGAGGTCGTTACTCATCCGTGACAGTCGATAATAGCGAAAAGCCGGGATCCATTTAAGTCTGGGCTTCGGCGGAGGAGAGACAACTATCTCATCTCGAAACAAGGTTGCAGATGCACTTATTCCAGCGGAAAGTTCAGCTATCGAGATTACGCGGAGCACCCACTCTTCCCCACTCTTGAAGAGAAGAATATGGGCCTCTTCAGGACTCTTTACCCCCCTATGCCTCTGTTTCGCCACCGAAACGAGATCTAAATACTTCTGGCAGGCTTCAAGTCCCCGATCCAGGATCTCGTCCGGTGGAAGAACCTCAAAGGTTCTCGCGACAATCGTGGGCTGCCCCTTCTGGATTTCGATCTCCCACACTCCATCTTCAAACAAGTAGACGCTGGTGAACGGGCTTGGGGATGTTAAGCCAAAACCGACACCGCTGTTACAGATCGTACCGGAATCAGGAAGTCCTTCAGATCCACCCAGGTAGATACTGCCCAACCGAGCCATGTAGATGCCCTGCTATATGGGTTAACGCCTGATAACTTAAACGAAACGTGAAGTGGGATTGAGTGCCGAGACGAACGCATCGATTGACAGTTCCCACTATCTTGATGGACGACACTATAGGTACTGAATGTTTCGGGAGGGTTCACTTCCGATCCGGCGCCAAGTTAAACCCCCTGTCCCGATGAGTTCCAGATCAAATTGCGGTGGCTTATCGCTTGCCCAAGGGGCAACTCCCTTTTTCTGCATCCGTCTCCCGATCGTTGAACTTCTGAGTTCAGCGCAGGTCGTCCAGAATTTTTCAGATAGTGGGACGTCGACAACCTTCCCGTTATCGAGCACGACCTCCACCGAGCCCCAGTCCCTCGGGGAAGTAGCGGTCGCGATCAGTGTATGAGATCCGGATGCCGTACCCTGCGCCGATATGGTTGTTCGGGGTACCATTGGACCAGCCGGACACTTTCATAGTTTTCCTCTGAGCAGATGGGGCATATAATAACTGGGTCAATTGTATAGTTGCAAAATCTAGGATCTATAACCGTCTTATTTGAGCAGAATCAAAATCTATGACTACAGAACCTGCATTTGTCCTCCTCCAATCACGTATGCTGGATAACACCTCGTTTATCAGATCGCCAAAAATGGTGTAGTAGTCAGGATTAACGATGTACACCGATACTAGGTTATTCTCCTCTGCATCCATCATCACTTTTTCGTCAAGCGCTTGCTCGTACACCAGTTTTTCTGATCCTTCATCTTTCTCTCTATAATACAGCCGATACAGACCAACAACACCTGAGATGACATTTCGGTGTTTCAATAGATCCCACGCAAAACCCTGAACCTCTATATCGGTACGTAAAAAGAGATCCTGCCTATGCTGTTCAACAAATGAGTGAAGCATACTCAGCGCTTCAAGTAGATGAATGATTACTGAGTTCTCTTCATCGTCCATTCTCTCCATTATGAATGAGTTTTTAATGAGTTCATCCAGTCTATGGATTGCACCTTCAAACTGAACATCACAAATCTGATACCCAAGATATTGCACGTCTGTTATGATTGAAAAGACTGTACCAATGTCAAACTCCTCAATATCGGGTTCATCAGCCTCGAACCCGCCATCATACTCAACCTGATACTTTCGCTGATAGGGTGTGCCGTCTTCGTCGTAGAGGATTTTCGCTTCATCCTTCATCCGCAGAATGTAATTCCCCTGGCCAGAATCTTCCAGCACAACGTCGCCGGCATCGAAATACACACAGTAGCCCTCAAGCAACATCTCCATCTGGGCCTTTATCTCGAGCATTGCCCGCCCCATCTCGTTTTCGGCATAACGGTACACGTTCTCGTTCAACGCTTTGTGGCTTTTATCGTTCCACAACTCATAGGTGACGACAATAACAGGAATTGCAATCAAGGCGGCAGCGATGTCCACCAGCAGTCCCTTGATGTCGCCGGAGAGATTAACAGCGAAGATATACAATATTGCTCCAAAAACAGCGACCGCCAATTTCGGCCACGCTTTTAGCCACATTCTTCTTAAATGGGATTTCATCGGATCACACAGTAAACAGGTTGGAAGGAGCCATCAGATACGGAAAGATTCAGATCCGGGACGTCTCACTCATTCCTCGTATTATGGAACCCTATAATATCCAGAAATACAGCGGCGGCAGCGCCCCCGATCATAGCGGTGACAAGCGCATTCACGGCATCCCTCAGATGCAGCGAAAATCCCGATGATAGGTAGGATGTAGCATATAAGACCAAAAGGCACAGATCACGATGAATAACACAAGGCCGAATATCTCTTTTATCGTTACTCCCATGAGATGAATCTCGGTTGTGCAGATGATAATAGTTGTGCAGATCGGACAGCCATCTCTGGCCGGGTAGGTGCCTCTGACGCCCTCTGTAAGTGATTATCCGCATTTCCGTCGGTAGAGGAGACTGCATAAAGATATATATCCAAAGGGGCATTTAGGAATCATAATGAAAATTCATACCTCAGCCTTCCATCCAACAGCTCCGTTGCAGCCAAATCCCTGAGGTCGCCCAAAAATATCCGAACAGACAATTGAGGAGGTCAGGAGAGAGTTGCTTAGCGGATGGAATACATCGATACCCCCACCAGCGAATTGGCAGGATTTCGAGCTGTTGTGCTGGGATATCTTCGGTGAGACATTAGACCTGTTTGAGACCAAGAGATACGGTCGACCAGGCCAAGCTCAGAATGGTGTTGACATTTTTGGGAAGTCAAAGAAATATCGCGGCTGGGTAGGATTACAGTGTAAAAAGAAAGAGGTATATCCTCAAACGCAACTCACCGAAGATGAGATCCTTCAAGAAATAGAGAAAGCCAGAATATTTACTCCTCCAATTGTCCACTATATTATCTTGACAACAGCACCACGCGATGCAAAAATCCAGAGATTTGTGGCGGAGATTTCCACTCGAAACCAGGAATTGGAGCAATTTTCAGTGGAGATCTACTTCTGGGACGATATCGCGGATCTGCTGAGAAAAAACCCGGATATCTTAAGACGTCATTGGTCATTCGCAAGGGATGCAGATATTGTCCAGATAATTGGAGAAAAATTTGAGAATGGCCAGAGAAAAACATGTGAGATTCTCGCTGATGAGATACGTCAGATTAGAGATGCTACCACATCCGGCCTTGTCGAGCATGAACTCTCAAACGAATATAGGGAGGAATTGGAGACCGTCAAAAGGGAGTTGAAAGAGCATCGTCCAAGTACAGCGTTGCGATTATTGGAGCAGTTCAAGGAACGGGTCTGGTCTACAGCATCGAATACTATTAAACATCGGATCGTAACATACGAGGCTGAGGCATGGATCCGATTGCACGACCACTGTCGTGGTGGAAGATTAATGCTTGAAGCTCTGCAATACAATCCCGAAGACGAAAATGCGCTTGGGAATGCAACAGCAGGGCATTACCTTCTCGGAGAGTATGACAAGGCAAAATCCCTTGCATTAAAAATAATTGAGCAAAACCCCGTCAGCACACGTGGATATTCTCTTCTCATACAGGCAAGAGGACAGAGCGAGCCCATTGAAACGATCCTTTCAGAGATCCCAGGATTTCTTCAGCATACTCATGATATCGCCAGCGTAGTAGGGCAACACTTCTACAATCACGGGGCCTTTGACAAGGCAGTAACTTGGCTGCGCATCGCACTGGACGATGTAAAGAATGATATCACCGTCAAAGCACTTCTGGCATCGGCAGAATATTATCGGGTAAGAACCGATTCTACATCGCTTAGTGGTCTCCAGATATCTGAACAGCACAAGAGACTGCTGAATGATGCAGTTCAACTATTCGAAGAAGTATTGGGTACCGCAACCGAAGATATTGAGCTCCAAAAAGCGTATTTACATCTCCTTATCGAATTGGCGGATGCAAAATGGTTGATTGGACTTCACGCAGATGCTGAAGCAATCATTGATCGGGCATACAAACTCGAAGGATCCGACCATACGGTTCTCTACCTAAAAGGGTGGTATGCGTTTCAGGTTAAGAACTATGCAGAGGCTGAACGCTTTTTTGAGCAGGTTCTCTGGATGGATCAGTTTCTCCCCACCCCACTTGCATTGTATCTAGAATTACTCCGGAGGACCGGCCGCGCGCGAGAGGGAATTGAGAGAATACAGGAGTTCAGAACACGCAATCTGACAGATGAACAAAAAGAAGTTCTTTCTCAGGAGTATATTCGATGCCTGATCTCTAGAGGGGATAAACACTTTGAGGAAGCTCTGGATCTCGCGTATGCGAGAGTTCTGGAAGACAGCGAGAATATTGACAAACGTATAGAGTATCTAAAAATAGTCAGATATACCGGGAGAACAAGGGATGTCCAGGAGCACCTTGATAAAGCCAAAAATGTAGCAAGTTCTCTTCCCCCTCTAAAACAACTTGAGATTGCTGATATTCTCTATAACTTCGAGCAGTATGGCGATGCTGCAGAAATTTATCAGCGTTGTATTGATCTCCGCCAGAATACCGAATTCACGCAAAAGCTTATCGATTCGTGCTATCGAGACGGTAAACATGGGAAGGCTCTTGAACTGTGCCGGAACCTCCATGCCGCATGCGGCCCCCTTCCTCATAGCGCCGATATCGAACTTGCGATATACCATGAGATTGGGGACATGCCGGAGGCAAAGAGACTCTGTAAGGCGTATCTCAATGTGTTTCACGAAGATTATGACATGAAGTTAAACCAGGCCATTGTCGATCTCCGGACGGGGGCATTATCCTCTGTGGACGCGTTCCTTCCACAACCCAACGAATGCGATATATCTTCTTACGATCAGGGATCAAGGCTGGTTCGACTCTTCTATTTACGGAACCGGTTTGAT
>JAKQLB010000142.1 GCA_029567375.1 Bacteroidota bacterium
CGACTCTCACCGAAATAACGGCTATGGCCGAGGAACTTGCACAGGCTATCGCCATATCCGGCAGACAGGAAAGCTTCGTCGGTATCTTCACACCCCAGCTCACCATTGGCGATGAAGTGCGCATCGTCAGTGGTGCAAAGATGGAAACCATCGGTACGGTCACTGATGTGACGCACAACTTCGGCAGGGGCGGTTTTTATACAGCGTTCACCGTGGACAGCGGCGGACGGAAAGGCAAAGCACGACTTTCAGATTTGATCGGAAAAGCATCTGAAAAACCAAATCTGAATGGTGTGACTATTTATTAGGAGGAAAAACAACATGAAAGAAATCTGGACATGGATTCAACTTATGATTGCCGCTATCGGCGGCTGGCTCGGTTGGTTTATCGGAGGAGCAGACGGCTTTCTCTATGCGCTTATAGCATTCGTGGTGATCGACTACATCACTGGTGTGATGTGTGCCATCGTAGACCACAGATTATCAAGCGAGGTCGGATTCAAGGGCATCTGTAAAAAGGTGCTCATTTTTATGATGGTCGGTATCGGAAATATTATTGATGTCCAAGTACTGGGACAGGCCGGGGTGCTGCGTACTGCGGTCATCTTCTTCTATCTATCCAATGAAGGTGTGTCGATGCTTGAAAATGCCGGACATCTCGGACTGCCCATCCCGGCGAAACTAAAAGAGATTTTAGTACAGCTTCACAACAGATTGGAGGATAAATAAATGAACCTTCATAAACTCATTTTAACCAACAATGCTTGCTACAAAGCAGGCCGAACTATCACTCCTAAGGGCATCATGGTGCATTCAACAGGGGCAAATAACCCAAACCTCAAACGCTATGTGGGTCCAGATGACGGTCTGCTGGGCAAGAACCAGTATAACAACCATTGGAATCAGGATAAGCCGGATGGGCGGCAGGTCTGTGTACATGCCTTTATTGGCAAACTGGCGGATGGCAGTATCGCAACCTATCAGACTCTGCCCTGGAACCACCGAGGTTGGCATGCCGGAGGTTCTGCTAACGATACACACATCGGCTTTGAAATCTGCGAGGATGGTCTGACCGACACCTCATATTTTTCTGCCGTATACAAGGAAGCCGTGGAACTTTGCGTCTATCTTTGTAAACAGTATGGGCTGACAGAGAAAGATATAATCGGGCATTACGAGGGGTATCAGAAAGGTATCGCTTCAAATCATGGCGATCCTAAAAATTGGTTCCCAAAGCACGGCAAGAGCATGGATACTTTTCGTGCTGATGTTAAGGCCGAGCTTGCGGCAGCAGAAGCGCCCGCTCCCGTCACACCGACTGCTCCGAAAAAATACTACCGTGTGCAAGTAGGTGCGTACTCCGTTAAGGCAAACGCAGATGCCATGCTTACCAAGCTTAAAGCCGCCGGCTTTACGGATGCCTTCATCAAGTACAGCGAGTAAACATATACGTAATGATGCCTACTGGAGAATATCTCTCTGGTAGGCATTATTTTTTTGATCTTTTTTTGTACGAAAAGCTTCTTTTTTTCCAGTGGGTAGTGAGGACAAGAGTTCTCAGACTGGAGGACAAATACATGACTGTTATTGGCTCAATACCAGAAATTAAATATGAAAAGAAGCCTATTCCACAAGAGCAATTGCAGCGCGAAGTTGATTATATACGAGCACAGCAGATACTCGATTCCATGCTTCAATCTGGACTTATTTCCTTGTCGGAATTCAACAAGATAACCACATTAAACCGCCAATCTTTCTCACCGGCTCTGGCACAGATTATGCCCGAAAAGCGTTGATATAACTGAGCTTTAGAGGTAATATGTCACACTGACCAAGGAGGTGAGAATTTGAAAAAGGTAATGAAAATTGCTCAAAACACGGCCGATTTAACCGAACAGACTAAGTTGCGGGTTGCGGCCTACTGCCGTGTGTCTACCGACAGCGATGAACAGCTCGAAAGTCTGGATACTCAAATAAAGCATTATAAATCCTACATCAATGCAAATCCTGAGTGGGAGTTCGCCGGGCTTTATTATGATGAGGGCATCACCGGCACAAAAAAGGAAAAGCGGCCCGAATTGCTTCGAATGATTGCAGACTGTGAAGACAGAAAAATAGACCTCATTGTAACGAAGTCTATCAGTAGATTTGCTCGAAATACAACCGATTGTCTTGAACTGGTCAGAAAGCTACTTGACCTTGATGTTTTCATTTATTTTGAGAAAGAAAATATTAACACCGGGTCAATGGAAAGCGAACTCATGCTGTCAATCCTGTCTGGACTGGCCGAAAGCGAATCGGTCTCCATCTCCGAGAACAACAAATGGTCGATTAAGCGCAGATTCCAAAATGGTACATATAAAATATCTTATCCACCTTACGGCTACGACAATGTGGATGGAGAAATGGTTATCAATAAGTCTCAAGCTAAAATTGTCCGCTTCATCTTTGCCGAGATTTTGTCCGGCAAGGGTACCCACAAAATTGCTAATGAGTTGAACAGACGAAAGGTACCGACCAAAAAAGGCGGTCGTTGGACATCAACGACTATACGCGGGATGGTTAGTAATGAAAAGTACACAGGTGATGTCATTTTTCAAAAGACCTATACTGATGAGCACTTCAACCGCCATAACAACAATGGAGAAAAAGACCAATATCTAATTCGAAATCATCACGAGCCGATTATC
>JAKQLB010000172.1 GCA_029567375.1 Bacteroidota bacterium
TTATACTCCGATGCGAGGTATCGGGCGAGGTGTACGCTTGCGCCGGTGATCTCCTTGCCGGCACGGGGGAGGGAGTAAACACAGGACTGTGCGAGTTCCTTGTCCTTGCTGATCACCGCAATAACATTCTGAACCGATCTCTCAACGTTACGGGGATAGGCTTTCGCCGTCCTTACCTGAACGTCAATCTCACTCCGGTTCTGAGCCTCCGTTACGGATACGCTTTGCACCTCAACGGCTTCAATGATTTCATTTTCCATTTGATAGGTTTTAACTGTTAATAATAGCGTCCCAATCTTTTCGTGCGGTCAGTAAGCTATAAAGAGTATTTACCCTTTCAGCCTTACATCCCCTGAGCAAGTCAACGCCTGTAATCCGGACATAGATTGCAGAAAGCTCAGATGTTGTTTTTCGCCTAAGGCGATCTTTGATTTTGGGTTTTGTCATGCTTATAATGGTTAAGTTTCACTTTGCGAATGATTACATTCTTGTAATAGAAAGCCTCATTTTTTGCAATGAAGAACCTTCGTATTGTGTGATACAGGGCTTCTATGCCCTCGGAGGCAAGTAACCATTTAAGGCTTGTATAAGCCTCAACAGTTTTGTCAGCCCATCCTGAGGCGTCGGGGTCTCGGATGTTGCTGATCTTCTCTTTAATGTAAACCGTGTTCTGCATACTCAAAGATAATTAAATTTAACGACATTGGTTAATAAATTGCAACAAAGATGCATAAACTTATTCACCGGTTTCTGACACGTTATTCTCAGGGTCATGAAGGCCTACCCGTTTGGCATATCGTTCCTCTATGAATATGAACCGTACCCCGTCAAAATCTATGTCCTTAAAGATGCGCTTACAGGCCTCTGCCGATACAACCCAAAGCTTGCCGGTACGATAAGGATTGTCTCCTTTTTCTCCGTCCCTGACCTCACACAGCATTACTCCTTTGCGCATGGCCTCTTTACACTCGTTACACGGGCGGCGGGGATCAGCCTTACCATGAAACTTTGACATATCAGTAGAGGGTTCACCCTTCCTGTTATATCGTATTGCAAGCAGGATGTCATTATCCTTCCCGCAGTAAAAGCACTTTGTAAGTGCTACATTCATTTTCTCACTCATTTTGTATGATTATATAGGTGTCTAAATCAAATTGTTCTTTGTCCGCAAGGAACTCTATGAGCTTAATGATAGCTCCCATAATTGTTCTTGCTATTGTCAGGATCACTCCCGTATCTTTATCCATGATGACATACCGGTTAATATCCGGCGTGCCTATCATGCACCATTCTGAAAGGATGAAGGTGTTAGCGAAACGGGAGGCTCGGATTTGCCTCAAGCCGAAGAAATTCGGCTCAAGGTGTAATCCGCTTTCAATAATGAGGGTCTGACTATTCATTGACCGGCTCTTTGACAATGTATTTCTTTTCAGCTAAGGCCTTGCAGAACCCCGTCAGCTTTGGCACTTTAACAACCTCCTCAACATAGTCAATGTCGCAAGCCTCAGTATTCCCAATGATTACCTCAACAATGACTGATTGATGCCGCTCATTAAGCATTTTGGGATATAGCCAAAACGTACCGTCCATTTTGTCCTTGTCTATGGTTAAGGTTGGTTCGTTATTAAACGCCCTCGCCAACCTACCTATCAGCTTATCAAACTCATCCGGCGGGAACGGTATTTCCTTACCTTCCTCATTAACCTTTGGCCTGATAGTTACTCCGGCGTGCCAATATGTCTTTTCCATTTTGAGCCGGTCAAGAGGAATAAGGTCTGCTATGTTCTGCATTACCATACGGGTAAACATCACATCCTTGGCAAAGTCCTTAACCTCCCTCAGCTTGCGCTTGTATGCGATTAAGTGTTGTTCTGTTTTCATTTGTGGTTACATATTAAGTTGATTCATGGTTTCCGGTTCTTCGGTGAACACATAGCTACCGGCGATAGCCTGAAGGTCACGCCTCCTTTCTTCGTCCTTATCCCGTGCCATTGCCGAGATTGCCTGAGACATCATAAGGTATGAGGGCTTTCCCTGTATCCCGTCATCTTCTGAGTGTTGTAACAGGATTTCCTCAACGGTCTTAACCTCAGGCTTTACGAGGCCGAGCTGTGGGAGGCGCTTTATTTCAAGGCTAAGGTTCAGCGGCTTGGCTGAGGCCTCAACTATTTGAGCTTCTTCAAACTCACGGTTACGTTCAGAGAATATCCATCTCATGCTGTCACGAACCATCAAAGCCCTGACCTCCGTTTCCTTGTTTATGGTCTCAATGGAGAACATGAATTCGTCCGACATACGACTACCAAGATGCACCTCTTTCAAGAATGATTTGCCGGTCATGCCGTTTAAACAGGCGGGGTAAAGTTTGAATGACCGCAGTTCGAGTTTCCCCGACCCGAAATCTGAGTTCCTTAGCTGAACCCCTCTTGCATAGCTCACAATCCCGTTGTTGGGGGTTTCAACGAAGATTATGTTTGGGTCAATAGCCTCAAGCCAATCCTTAGACGTTCCCTCGTATGCGCCGATCAGGGGAAGCTTTAGCTCCCGTGCCATCAGCAGGAACATCATGAATATCTCTCTTGTGTTAAGTCGCTTGTATGAGGTGCTTAACCATCCCCTTACGGTGTCGTTCACGTTCCTGAACAGGAAGCGGTTATCCCGTGCCTCCCTGTTCGTGATGTACTTATTCAGGGCGTAGGTTACGGCATCGGCCTCATACGGTTTGCCTCCCCTAATTGTGTTAGCTACCCATCCGGCAGGAACGCCGAGGCTTGCGGCGGCCTGATAACCGGCGTGATAGCTCAGGCCAAGGTTGTGAACCTTATCCGGTGCTTCCGGTATCATAACGCCGATGCCATGAGTGGAACTTTTTAGCACCGTGAACGTGATAAGCCCTGCCGGAATTACCATATCGTCAATGTGACGATTGATTAGTCTGTCTGACAGCTTTACGCTGTCGATCTCTGCCTTTTCAACAAAGGTATTCACCTTTCGTTGTAGCACTTGCTGAAGTCCTGTCGTGTCTTTCATTTACATTTATTTAGTGGCTTGCGCCGATTTCTTAATGGTTTTGTCAGGGTCAACGCCTCCGCTTACCCTTCTGAAGGCGGTCTTTGCCTGTGGGCTTACGGGGTGTACGATATATCCTTTTTCTCCTTCAGGGGTCGTGTGGGGCATTACCTCAAACCTCTGCTTTTGGTCGTTGTAGTACGCCCAAACCTTAGGGCGTATCCCAAGCGGTGAGAGCTTACTGTTCAGCTCCTCAACGCTGTCTGCCTTCACGAAAAACGGGTCATAACGCTTACTCATTTCTGCTTCCTTTCGTATGTCAGTTGGTGAATAAACTCATCCATGTACTTTACGATTTCACGCATTGCGTAGAACTCCTCAAGACCTACGGCGTTATGAAACAGTCCGGTGCTGTTCATCAGTCCGTGATAGTTCATTCTTTCGGTAGTTTGATCTCTGAATGTGGTTACCGTCTTCAGGGCGAACCGCAGGAGGTCTTTGTAGTCGGCCTCACGCTTCGAGAGGTCTTCGCCGGAGGTGTCAAGGTATTTCATTTTGCTAACGTACTTGCTTATGGTTTCCCTGAGAACCATCAGGGTGCGCCTCTTAAATACGTTCCGTGCAACCGTGCCGCCCTCCCAAGCCACTAAGTATGCGAGGTCTGCATTTTCCTTGTTGACGGCCTGTTTGAACTCGTCAATCTTCTCTGTTGTCCAAATGATCCTCATTGCGAGTATCCTGACAAACTCGGTGTAACTCCTTTCGGCGGGGCTTTGCGGCTGTGTTAAGTCTGTGGTTTTCGTTTCCATGATAATTATGCGTTTGTGGTTTTTAGTTTCATTCATACTAAAGGTAATCATTTGCGTTGAACTATGCAAATATATTGCCGTTTATTTGCACCTTGGGCGGTAATTTAGAAACGGTCTAAACAATGGCTTCCGGCGGGAGGTCTTCATTGGGGATTTCCCAAAGGTGATGGCAGTATGGATGAACGTTCACAAACTCACGCTTGGGCGGGAATAACTGAGCCATAGTTACGTCATCAGGGATGTACCGGTAACGGGCTTCCTTAATCTCATTGTAAGACGGTGAACAGTTCGGGGTGCTGATAGACAAATGCCATAGGCCGTTATCCTGAGATACCAACACTCGGCATCTCCCCATCTGATATACCTTGATGTTCATATCCGGTAACGGTTAATCAGTTGCTCAAGCTCCCGCTGAAAGTTCTGCATCTCAGTACCGGAGATGACACACAGTAAAAGTGATCCGTCTTCGGACTTGAGAGTAACCTTTGTGTCCATAAACTCACCCTTAAAGGTTTCCACCTCATACTCTGCTGTAAGGGGAATAGACCCTCCCAACGAGTAGGCAAACGTTCTGAATTTAACATCATATCCCATCGTGGCGTATTTGAAGTTCATACTTAGTTCCGAAAGGTCCGGTATAGTATCCGTCCTTAATGATCTGATCAATGATCTGCTCAATCCATTCGGGGCGCTTCCCTTTCTTAAGGTTGATCATCCTGAATGTTTCAGTAGTCATCTGACCTCCATCTGATCCGTCAGAGTAGGTCACCGTAAATCGCAAATTGTCTTTGTCCATGTGGCTTATTTTTGTGGTTAATCGAATAGTCCTAAGTCCTTCCTTTCGGCGGGGGTTCTCCTGTCAAGCTTCATGATCGGCTCGGGGTAATGCTCATGCTTAATCTCAGCCTTCACCACCGTTGCCCTGTTGTGGCGTTCCCTGTAAGACGCTCCCCGTAAAGCCGGATGCTGTTCCTGTAATAGTTGCCTCGCCCTCCGGATGCTTTCAGGGTCAGCGTAAGTTCCCTTGATGAATTCACCGGCGAAGTCCAAGAATGAGTATGCCGACCATCGGAGCTGTGGGTTCTGAATAGCCCAAACCTTCAGCGTTAATAACCGGTCATTATCTTGGGTTTCCGGCGATCCGGTCAACAGTCCATAAACCGTTGCTTTGATTGATCTGATCTTGTTAATCATATTGCCTCCTTTCAAATTGTATTAACATCAGCACATTGCAGGTCACTTTCAGGTGTCCAACACTCTTTACAAAGTACGGGGTATCCGTGAGTATATAAGATTGCTTTTTCCCCCTTGTGGTGTTTTGCTTGGTTTTCTTCATCCATGAAGTAGCACCCGCACTCAGTACAACAAGTGCCATCGATCATGTCTTCTGCTATTTCTCCCATTGCGCTTTTCTTTTTATGATTTGAGGTTGTTAATTATCCATTCAGTTTCAGTCTCTTCGAGTTCCACCTTGTTAATAAGCTTTGCCTTGATGACCTCGGCTTGCGGGAAGAACTGATAACTCAGTTCGTATGGGCTTTGCTCCCATTCATGGGTCACGAAGCTTTTAAGGATTTCCTTCAGCTTCTCGGTCATCAGGTTGTTCTCTGCCTCATATTCTTGAAGCTCGCTTTTTAGTCTTTCATTGGCAACTATTAGTCTGTTCCATTCAGTTTCTAATTCGCTGCATCTGCTTTCGAGATCACGTTGTTTGTTCAGGTCTGTCGTTCCGAGCATCAGCGTGAAGTCATTTTTGATGTTTTTGATCATGGCCTCAACGTCTGCTTCAGTAAACCAATCTGCGAAGTAGCCGTTTCCGGCGGCGAGCTTTTCTATTAGGCGAATTTCTTCGGCCTTACTTAGGCTCTTTTCGGTGTTTGTCGGTGTGCTCATGGTGTGTGGTTTTTGTGGTGTTTATCTTGTTTACAGTATAAAGATAACTCATTCACTTGAATTGCGCAAATAAAATACAATGTATTTGCAGTACGGGGTGTAATTTAGAGTTGGTCTAAATAAGAAAAGGGAGTATTTCGATTTTCTAACCCGCTCCCCATGTTCGGTAAATAGCCTTTCCTCCGTCTGATCAGGTATGCGGAAAACCACAACCGCAATCCTTCTCCTAATGGTTACTCAGCACGATCTTAATTAGGGTTAAGCCTTATCCGGTCAATGATCGTGAAGACCTTATATTCTGAAGGGTCACCTTCATCAACTATGCGGATCGTTATGATCCTCTCAGGATAGCTCACCTCCCTGTATATTTTGAAATGCCGGTTGTTTATGACATGGGATGTAATCTTGTCCTCTGTCCTTATGTATATTGCTTTTGCCATTTCGTTAAGCTTTTGAGTATCCTTCTTCATCAAGTGAGCCTATGGCCTGATCTGATATTACGAAAGCCTTTCCTTCATCAACGTATTTTCGTGCCTGAAGATACGGTATTCGGGTCAAAAGTATTCCGTTTACCCAATACTGAACATGGGCTGTCTTAACGTTTGATGAGTCCAACTGCCATTCTTTTGGCCGGTACTTGTACGGGGTTTGTAGCTTTGGATGTATCATGGTTTCGTCCTCCTTAGTACATTGTTACGCCCTTCAGCCTGATCAGGCCGTCTGTTCCAAGTTCTACTCTGAACTCCTTAGGGTTCAGGCTCAGTTTCAGTTCTGCGTAGTAAGCCATTGCGGCTGTTACGTTTCCGAAGTACACGAATTCGGTTTCTCCGGTGGTTCTGTTGATGATCTTTACGGTTTTCATAGTCCTGTGGTTTTAATTGTTGTTTATGGTTACGGACACCCTCTGTCCGGTTATCTGCACTGTTCTTTGGCGGTCATTTCGCTCATCTCTGTAGTTTTTAAGTTATGCTTCGTAAAAAATCTCAATCTCGTTATCTATCTCAGCGTCCGTCGGGTTGCCCTGCGGGTACATCCTCATTGTGTTGCGGTAAATTGCCTTCCAGTCCGTCCCGGTCATCTCAAGGTAGTTGGCCTCGGCCATCCTATCCTGTATCCGGGCGGTCAGGGCTTCGTCGTAGTTGGCTTCCTTGTAGCTGATTAGCCTTAGCTTGCCTTCCGTTGTTTTGATTACTTTCATCGTCGTGGTTTTTTGTGGTTTTTTCATCTTCATAGTAAAGATAATACATTCAGTTAACATTTGCAAATAAAATAGGCTTTATTGCGGTCAGGGGTGTAATTTAGATGAATTCTAAATAGCGAACCGTTATTATGATTGCGGTGATCCGGCGCTGTGGTTTAAATTATGCGTCTGTTTTTCTTGTCTCTAAGCGTTTCCCAAGTAGGATCATTGCCCTCAGGGTCTTCCATGTGCTTTAATATAAAGTCACTTATTTTATCTGAGGTTCGATCCCACTCATAAGCATCAAATATCTCCCTTGCAAGCTCTAACACCCCTGTCGGGCTGAGGTAGTCCCTTATGGCAATACCTTTATCATGTATTCCTATTGGGGTTCTCAGGCCTCCGTCTATATCGTCAAGCTCCCAATCAGGCGTTACGACTGATATCCAAACTTGACGGGTAGCGAACCTTACGTTAGCGTTAGCGAGGGCATCTTTGAGAGTGTCACCAACTCCCCAACATTGATCTGAGGTTCTTACGAACCACCTGAGGGGTATCTGATTTATTGTTCCGGCGTGAGCCTTAAGGAATTCCTGTTGCTCACTTGATAATTCTATTTTCACCATATCGTTTATCGTGGTTTTTAATTACCGCAAAAGATTTTGTTAATTGAAAACGTTTATATTTGTACAAAACATAACTGATGGTAGAAAAGCTTCAGATCGAATGGGTTAAAATCTCAACGTTAGAGGTTAACTCAGGCCAAATCGAAGGGGTTCCAACTAATCCAAGGTTTATCAAGGACTCAGGGTTTCGGGCTTTAGTGCAAAGCATAAGTGAAGACCCTGATTTCATGTCAGCCAACCCTCTCAAGGTTTATAAGAACGTAGTCATCGGGGGCAATATGCGCCTCAGAGCTTGCCGTGAGCTTAAGTGGAAGGAGATACCAATAGTCCGGTTTCCGGATGATACGCCTCCCGATATTCTTAAGGCAAGGGCTATAAAAGACAACCACCATTACGGAGAAGACGATTGGGATGCTCTCGCTAATGAGTGGGATGACGTTCCTCTTAATGAATGGGGGGTATTCAAAGATCATGTAACTTTCAATCCAAACCTCAGTCCGGAAACGGCTCAGGGGCAGGTTACTGAGGCTGACATTAACCACGCCCAAACGGAACTTAGCAATCAATTCGTTTCCTCAGAGCCGCAGATGTTTGAGATTATCTGTCCTAAGTGTGGTAATGAATTCAATGTCAAAGATCCCTCGAAATGAACAAGAAACAAGTAGCGGCATTTTTAGAGGGCGAAGAATGGACTTTTGCAAAGACCATGCCGACAACTCCGCATTGGTACATAATAAAGCAAAAGTGTTCCGACCCTGATAAGTTCGTTGAGGCAGCTGAATATTTACAGGCCAACGGAGTGCCGCATAGGTTCTTCAAGAAGGTTTATCTGTACTCATTTTTCGGCAAGTACAAATATTGGACTAATGGATATCCCATTGATCAAACGGATGTTATTAACCGTGCCGAGATATGATATACAGTATTGAATATTGCCACGTTTATACCTCCTCAGGCGTTGATGAACTTGCGGAGAATTCAATATCTGCACTCCGTGATGTGCTTAAGGACGTGAAAGATACTCCTTATGAGTTAGCGGTGATGGTTGATGACTATTCGCCCAAGGATAAGACGGACTTTGATTATAAGGCCTTCATAGACTACCTTAATGTTCATAAGGTTGTTCCTTCCTTGTTCATAAAGGAGAGTGATCTGCTTGGAATAAACAGAAAAATACTTGACCGGCTTCCTAATGGTAAGCTACGGCAATCCTATGTCAATTACATTTTAACAAAAGAACAGCATCCTTGCTCTCTCTTTGTGGCTTCTTGGTATATGCTAAGGTTAGGGTTGGTGACGGCATCTAATGGTGATCCTGATAGTGTTAAGATGGTTCAGCCGGCAGACCGATTAATAAATATTCTTCCCGCATATTTCATTGATGCCGAAAACAGGGCGGCAAAGATATTACGGGCTTTAGGCGTTCCTTATTCAACCACCATAATGAACATCTATCTTGAAAACAAAAGCTGATATTTGGAACAGGTTTTCACCTGATAGGTATGTTAAGCAGAACTATGCGAACATGAAAGTTCAGGATGTGTTAATCCTGTATCGCATTTTTACCCGTCACCAAAACAGAACGGGCGGGGTTATAATGGAGGTTGGGGGTGCGGTTAACCTTTATCCGGTTTTAGCAATGCTGCCGTTTTATGATCGGGTCATTATAACTGACATCACGGATGCAAACCTCCATTACTTGTCATCTCAGATATCAAAGCTTGATAAGGTATGGATGCAGTACATTGACGTGATCAGGACGTTTGACTTATCGTTACAGGGATATGATTTTCAGGCCGAGCTAAAAAAGAAGGTTCATTATCAGCGGGTGTCAGTATTCGATCTGCAGACTGATATTGTCAATCATATCAGCATGAACTTTTTGGCTGAAAGCATAACCGATAAATACACTACCTTTTATGATGCTTGCCAATGCGTTAAGAAGGCCGTCCGGAAGGGAGGGCAAATAACAGCAACATTCATGTCGGGGTCAACCGGATATAAGGTAAACGGACACCGGTTTCCGGCGGTTAATATCTCAACGGAACACGTTATAGATGCCTTTGCCGACATGAAGGAGGCGTTTGCTGTTAATATTCCTATGGTTGGCAACCCCGTCCGGAAGGGGTATTCAGGTATCATTTATTACCAAGGGAAAAGATGATAGCCGCCATTTATACTATCCCCAAAAGGTTTGAGCTTATGAGGGCGTTAAAGGACAAGATTAAGCCCTCCGTTGATGAGGTACGAATTTTCATGGATGGGGATTACAGGGGGAATTGGTGGAACCATCAGCGAACACTCTCTGAAATGTTACCCTTAGCGAAAAAGGATGAGCCGGTATTGATAATGACGGATGACGTTACTACCGTTCCTGATTGGAGGGAGAGATGGGAAAAAATACATGAGGCGGCAGGCTCAGAGATTTATTGTTTATTCACCCGCAAGAGGCACTTGTTTAAAGAGGAAAATCTTAAACGTGGATTTGTTACAGGGGTGCACCTAAGGGGGTTTTATGATCAGGCCACAATTTACATTAACCGGCCGTCGCTTATCAATGACGTAATCAAATGGTTCAATGAAACGGGGAAACAGACAAAGCCGTTTCTCCCACCGCTTGAGAAAAGAGGCAATCACCTTGACGTTGTGATCCAAGAATATCTTGTGGCTCATAACATAGAATGGACGGTGACAGTTCCTACTCTCTTTGATCATTTACAGGTCGGGTCTTCCCTCGGACATGATATCGGAGGATCACCGCTTTATATAGGAAACCATGAGGATTTATCTTAAGGAAAACGTTTGGGATGCGGCACTTAATCGCATAAGGTATCTCTATGATGAGTTTCCTAAGGTTATCTGTCAATTCTCCGGCGGGAAGGACAGCACGGTATGTTTACATTTATGCCTTAAGGTTGCCAAGGAGAAAAACCGGCTACCGCTTACAGTATTTTTCATTGATCAGGAGGCCGAATGGGATGCAACCATTGACTATGTGCGGGAGGTTATGGCTATGCCCGATGTTGACCCCGTATGGTTGCAGATGCCGATAAGAATATCAAACACAACATCACCAACAGAGAGGTGGCTGTGGTGTTGGGAAGAAGGGGCAAAGTGGCTCAGGGAAAAAGAACCGAACAGTATCAAAGAGAACGTTTACGGAACGGTGACTTTCAGGGAGGTTTTTGCGGCCTATGCCCGTTATCACTATCCTCATACTCCTGTTGCAATGATAGGCGGCGTAAGGGTCGAAGAGTCGCCGGCAAGGGCTATCGGTTTAACTCATTTTGCTACCTATAAGCATATCACTTGGGGGGTAGGGGCAAGCAGGAAGCTTAAGCACTTCGGCTTTTACCCTCTTTATGATTGGACGTACATGGATATTTGGAAGGCCATACATGATAACCATTGGTCTTACTGCAAAATGTATGACTACTACTATATGTACGGGATACCGGTTCAGCATATGAGGGTCTCAAACGTACATCACGAAACGGCGGTCAGGAGCTTATATTTCATGCAGGAGATTGAGCCTGATAATTGGAACAGGCTTACTCAGAGGCTTAAGGGAGTGAACACGGCTAAGCATGGTCAGAATGATCTTTTTGCTGCGCCTCGTACTCCGCCGGCAATGTTTAAGGATTGGAAGGAGTACGCTAATTATCTATTGGAGAACCTAATTTCAGAACCGGAGATTAAAGAGATATTTCAGAGAGAATTTAAGGCCTTTGAGAGCCGGTATAACTATGGCAATGATTTGGTTCTGCGAGACATGTACCGTCAGCTTGCGGCGGCGGTCATTGCCGATGACTACCACATGACAAAGATTAAGTCGTGGCAGACACGGGCGGATACCGCACAATGGCGTAAGTGGAAGACTACGGGGGTGCGGCATAATAACTTTTCAAATAAGTACATTGACTATGAACTTAGTAAAGGAAATCAGGGAAGCGTTCAGCAACAGCACGGACAAGATCAAATTAGCGAACACGCTGAGGAAAGTGATCTTTGAGGAAAGCCCTGTTAATTCTCAGCCGGTTGATTACGTCCGGTGGGTCCCAATAGAAATGGTGCGGGCAAACGACTATAACCCTAATAGCGTTGCGAGGATTGAGATGCAACTGCTTTATACGTCAATATCCCATGATGGGTACACTCAGCCTATTGTTACCGTTTGGGATGACGTGAATGAAAAGTATATTATCGTTGATGGTTTTCACCGGTACTTTGTAGCTAAAAGCAATAAGGATATTCTTGATCGCAATAAAGGAATGCTCCCGATAGTTGTTATTGATAAGAGTATAAATGAACGCATGGCCTCAACCGTCAGGCACAACAGGGCGAGGGGAAAACACTTAATGACCGGCATGAGCAGTATGGTCTTTGAGATGTTGGAAAACGGATGGAAGGATGAGGACATTTGTAATGAGTTAGGAATGGAGCCTGAGGAACTGATAAAGCTTAAGCATATCACCGGTTTCTCGAAACTGTTCAGTAACGTGGAATATCGAAAAGCATGGGAGACAAACCAACAGGTTAAATTGAGATTGGAACATGAGCGAAAAGAGGCAAAAGAGAGAGAACAAGACGGGGAGGCCGGAGGTCGTTTTTACTGATGACCAATGGAAAAAGATCAATGCCTTCCTGACCGCAAGGGCTGATGGGGCTACTATTGCAAGATATTTCGGCATACACCCCGATACCCTGTACGCAAAGGTGGTTGACAAGTATGGTGAGACTTATGATATTACAACTTTTTCTGCCTATGCAGCACTAAAAAGAGAGGAGGGCAATGAGTTACTCCGGCGAACACAGTTTGATATAGCTATGGGCGGTAACGTCACGATGCTTATATGGCTTGGGAAGCAGTACCTTGGACAACAGGATACGAGCAGTATTACTCATGGCGGCAGTATTAAAACATCACCGTTCATGCAGTTACTTATGGAGGCTACGGCTGAAATGGAGAAGGCGCAAGACATTAACAAAGAGGATGTTTCAACAGGCGTTCAACAGAATTCAACAGGTGTTGAATAGGTGTTCAACAATAAATAAATAAATAAATAAATAAATAAATAAATAAATAAATAAATAAATAAATAAATAAAAGAATAAAGTAAATAATTACACTATAATAAACTTATTAGTGAATGACTGATTTAACGGAGTTGGAAACTATGCAAATTGTTCAGCCGGCACATAGATTGTTTTATGCTTGGGTAAACGATTGGAATAAGTTTGCGGCTGACGTTATGCAAGTCAGTCTTGACCCTCAGCAACAGGAGATACTTTATGCCGTGCAGACACAAAGCAGAGTAGCCGTTGCTTCCGGAACGGCGAGGGGGAAGGATTACGTTGCGGCGGTGGCGGCTCTTTGCTTTATGTATCTCACTCCGAGGTTTAATGATAAAAATGAGCTGATTGCCAACACTAAGGTTGCGCTTACCGCACCCACAGGCCGGCAGGTAGCAAACATTATGTATCCTGAGATTGTGAGGCTTTACAACAAGGCCGGTTGCTTTCCGGGTCGGCTTGTGGCATTTGATATCCGGACTGAATATGATGAGTGGTTCTTAACCGGCTTTAAGGCAGACGAACACCGTCACGAAGCATGGTCAGGGTTTCATGCAGTAAACACAATGTTCGTTGTTACTGAGGCCTCCGGTATAGATGACGGTACGTTCTCCGCTATTGAGGGTAACTTACAGGCCAACTCTAAGCTTTTGATAGTGTTCAACCCTAACCGAATGATCGGATATGCGGCAAAGGCTATGTTTTCGCCACGTTTCAAATCGTTCCGGCTTGATGACCTTAACGCTCCCAATGTATTACAGAAACGTCAGGTTTATGCCGGTCAGGTTGATTATGAGTGGGTAAAAGATAAGGTTGAGGCTTGGTGTACTCCTATCCGGCAGGAAGACTTTAGCGAGGAGAAAGGCGATTTTAAATGGGAGGGCGGTTTATACCGGCCTAACGATACCTTCAGGGTAAAAGTAAGGGGGATGTTTCCCGAGGTATCTGAAGATGCCCTTATCCCGTACTTGTGGATAGAGATGGCGAACAAGCGTTGGGAGGCACAGAAGAACGAGAACCGTACGGGTTACCGGAAGATAGGGGTTGACATTGCCGGCATGGGGCGGGATAGCACCGTGTTTGTGCATAGGTTTGATGACTTCGTGACACAGATTGATATGTTTCAGTCAGGCGGGGAAGCAGACCACATGAAAAGCGCAGGGCGGCTCATGCAATATTCAAAGGGGAAAGTTGAATATTTGATTGATACTATCGGAGAGGGGGCGGGGGTATATTCACGACTGATAGAGTTAGGGATGTTGACAAAGGCTTTCTCATGTAAGGCCTCTCATTCGGCGAAGGGGCTTACAGACTTAACCGGAGAGTATTCATTCGCAAACATGAGGGCTTATATGTTTTGGGCGTTAAGAGATTGGCTGAACCCGCAATTCAATTCTAAGGCTTGTCTGCCTCCTAATCAGTTATTAACGCAGGAGCTTATTGAAATACAATATCAAGTACAGAGTAACGGCAGTATTATCATTGAGGCGAAGGAGAAAATTAAGGAACGGTTGGGGCGGTCACCGGACATATCAGATGCCTTAGCTAATACTTTCTTTCCGGTGAAACGACAAAAGGGCTTACCAATATCACAAATATCAGGAATGTTACCGTAAATTTACAGCTATGGACATAAAAAAGCTTTTGCAAAAACAAGACATTGAGCAGATTAAAAAACTGCTTACCGACAGCCGTCCGTCTTTTGAGGTTCAGAGAGAGGACGCAATGAAGCAGTACAAGGTTGATGATCACGACATCAATGATGCAAGCATCCGAAAGGACAAACAGATCACGAAGGACACCGGCACTTTTGATGCAGAAGGTAACCCCGTTACTCAAACCTCAACGGTTGCGGTAGCCCGTGTGGCTATCCCGTTTCAAAAGCTGATTGTTGAAAGACGGATAGGGTTCATGCTGTCAATACCGGTAGAGCTTGAGCTTAAGAACGAGAATGTGGCGGGAGATAAGGGTAACGACTTGGTGTCTATGATTGATGACATTCAAGATCGTAACAAAATGGAGTATAAGAACAAAGAGATAGCTCGACGGCTGATGAGTGAAATGGAGGTGGCAGAGGCGTGGTATGTGGTCGAAAACAAACTGAAGGAACCTAAGTACGACCTTCGGGTTTCAATATTCTCTCCTGAGCAGGGCGACACATTATACCCGCTATTTGATGGTACTGGCGACATGATTGCCTTTGGCCGGGAGTATAAAACCAAGTCGGGCGACAAAAGTATCGAGCATCTCGACGTTTCGACAGCTGAGGCGGAATACAGGTTTGTGAAGGGAGACACAGGTTGGGCGCTTGATAAAGAGCAGACTCCGAACCCAATTCCGAACCAGTTCCAGAAGATAATGATAGTGTACTATCAGCAACCGTATCCGGAGTGGAATGACGTTCAGAGTATGATTGACCGGCTTGAAACCATCATATCAAACCATGCTGATATGAATGACTATTACGGCTCTCCCATGCTTAAGGTCTCAGGAGAGGTACAGGGGTATGCCTCAAAGGGGGAGCAGGGGAAAATCATTCAGCTAACAGAAGGATCGGAAGCTGATTATCTTGCTCTCGCTTCAGAGCCAAGCAGCATCAAAATGGAGCTTGAGAACCTGCAGAACTTTATCTATGCCATGAGCCAAACGCCGGACATTACTTTTGAAAGATTACGGGGCGTTGGCAACCTCTCAGGGGTGGCGCTTGAATTGATGTTCATGGATGCGCATATGGCCGTGCATGGAAAAGAGGAAATATTCGGGATAGGTCTTCAGCGCCGGGTGAATATTTTGAAAAACGCAATAGGGAAACTAATTGACACATCTTTTGCTGACGTATCGGAGAAGGCTTTGATAGTGCCAAAACTCACCCCTTACATTCCGGCGGCATTCTCTGAACTTCTGCAGAACCTTCAGCTTTCAATAGATGCGGGAATTATGAGTAAGGAAACGGCCATCAAGCTCAACCCTTACGTCAAAGACCCGGAGAGTGAGATTGACCTAATAGAAGGAGAGGAAAATATGGGGGCTATCGACCTATACCAAAAAGCTGGCATTACCGCACCTTCGGGCGACGACTTTAGCACTAAAATCAAAACTAAATAATGAAAATCTTATTTCTGTCACCAAGTAAAACCGATAGTTGCTCATTCTACCGGGCTGGCGGAGTTGCGCCGGGGCTTGAGCGAATGATGAATGGCACAACCATAAGTGTCCTGCAATGGGACCAGATAATTATGAGTTGGCAGACCATTTTGAATTATGACCTTATAATGCTTCAGCGTCCATTTCTTCCTGAGCATCTACAGGTCTGCGAATACGTCAAAAACGCCGGAGTCCCATTGTGGCTCGATTATGACGACAACCTTCTGGCCGTTCCGCCGGAGAACCCAAGGCATGAGCTTTACAACGCTCAGGTACGGGAGTATATCAAGAAGATGCTGACGCTGGCCGACGTGGTATCCGTACCGACAGAGGAGTTAAAGCGGGAATTCTCGGCTCACAATCAAAATGTGACGGTCATCCCTAACGCCTTCAATGACTACATCTTCAAGAACTCCCGGAACAGGCTATTGTCACCGCAGCGTTCTCCGACCATCCTGTGGCGTGGGTCTGATACTCACATCTTTGACTTAATGACCGTCATAGACGAGGTTAGTGCGCTGGCCGCTGAGTACAAGCAATGGCAGTTTATGTTCATGGGGTTCTTCCCTTGGTTCATAAAGCAGAACGAAAACAACAATATCTTCCGGCTGCCGGGTATTGACGTATTGTTCTATTTCAAGAATGGTTACGCAATGCGGCCTTACGCTATGTACACTCCGCTTTCTGACAACCCGTTCAACCGGGCAAAGTCAAACATTGCGTGGATTGAGGGCTCATACTTCGGGGCGGTTTCTATTGTCCCGGATTGGGAGGAATGGCAAAAACCGGGAGCGCTTACATTTAAAACCCCGGCGGAGTTCCGTGAGGTTATGACTGTCGTACTCTCCAGGAAGCTTGATACTGCGGCTCATGTCGGCAAGTCATGGGAGTACATTCAGGACTGCCTTATGCTTAGTAAGGTGAATGTGAAAAGGCTCGAACTTATAAACAGGCTGGTATGACCGGGACAACATTAATCAACCTCTGGCGCACGCACGGGCGCTCGAGGTATATCACAGACACAAAGGATAACGCCTTATTGATATACCGGACATGAGCAAACAAGTGAAACTTAGCCGGCCGGATTGGGATTACTCTCAGTACCACCGGGATTCGTGGATGGGATGGAATGTAACGGCGATTATGTGCGAGCGGGATACGGCAGACGTTACCCGCTTAGGCATTGAAAGCCTGCTCCGATTTTACCCTGACCTTCCAATACTGATAATTGACGGAGGCTCGAAAGACGATTCGCTGAGGCATCTCCGGTGGCTGTCTCATTGTCACCCCAATATCCGCATCTGGGAAAGGGGAGGACGTAACGGGCATGGTACTATGCTCAATGAAGGCATAAGGGGCTTCATAAATACCGAGTACATACTATTGCTCGATAATGACATTATAGTGCGCCGAGGGGGCTGGATTGAAGAACTGGTGGAAGCGTTGGCTGAGTCGGATAACACATATGCCATTGGAACTCTTTTGGAGGTGACGGACAAAAACGACGGGTGCGGAGAACCGGACGGAGAAGGCGACATATTGAGGTACACGCATCCTTCATGCTCAATGGTAAAACGCTCGATGTATCTTACGATGGCTCCCTTCGTGGAACACGGCGCTCCCTTGGTTTTCAATATGAAGACTGCTAAACAGCGTGGCTATAACGTAGCGTATTATCCGATTGATAAGTACGTTGCGCACCTGTCTGGGGCGAGTTGGATTGAACCATACAGGCCAGTATGGAAAGACGACATGGGCGTGAACTCGAGGCCGTTCATTACATTTCTGGCCGGGAAGGATACGGATATCAACCCACTTGTTACGCAGGACAACCGGGACTTTGAGATAATACTTACCGGGGAATGGACTAAGGCGAAGGTTCATATTTTCGGACATGGAAGCTATGATGTTACCAATGACCTGTACGCTATTCGCTTCAGGGTTCACGGGGAATACATTTGCAGGCTACGGGTCACGCCGGGAGTTATTAAAGATACACTCGTATCGGAGGTCAAGATGTTACTTGAAAACACCGGGTATCCAGACGAGTTTAAGTATGCGGGAATGCACTTTATCAAAAGAAGTTTATGGCAGCAGAGAGAATGTCTATCGTAGGCTTCATGCACGTTTGCATGATTAACAACTGGCTCGAAATAATTACCGAGCAGCTTGAAATAATGAAAGATAGCGGCCTGTATGACGAGATGCGGGTTTTAAATGTAGGGGCGGTCGGGAATGAAGAAAATCTGAGAACGCTTCAATCATTCGTCAAAAGAAACCGCAAACTGGATATTGCCGTATATTCCGACAATTTGTCTGCATACGAATTCCATACCCTGAGGTTCCTTAAGGACGTGGTTGACCGGGGAACTAACTTTTACGGCTTTTATATTCACACAAAGGGCGTAAGTTATCCGGGGCATCCCGGCGGAAAATACTGGCGGGACTATATGAACCACTACAATCTCCGGGAGTGGCAGGAGTGCGTCAGGCACTTGCATATCGGATATGAAACCTGTGGGGTCAAGTATATCAACAAAAAGTGGCCTGCACATTACTCCGGGAACTTCTTTTGGTTCAAATCGGAGTATGCTAAAACTTTACTCCCGGTTGACAAAATGAACCTGAAGGACAGGTTTAATGCCGAAATGTGGATTTGTTCCGGGAAGGCTATAGCAGCAACACTTTGTCAGGACTTTGTTGACTATAACACTCAGGGCGTTTTTGACCCATATCCGGGAGTCTATCACAGGCCGGAATGCTTATTTAAGTTCTGCCCGACACCTGAGACCTGTAAGAAAAATAACGAATGTCAAAACCCTAACGATTAAAAATATGACAAACTATTGCTTCACGCTTGGCTATAACTTAGTCAGCGAAATAGAGAAAACGACCCGGTTATTGTATCAGTTAAACGATAGCCGGGACTTCAAGCATCTCGTTGTTGACCTCGGGTTTCCCCTCGAGCACGGTGGTATTGTACCGGACAACATAGATGAAGCAAAGGAGCGCAATAGCGAAAAACTCAAAAAGCTGGCTGCGGCTTTCGGTTCTGAGTACGTCAAAATGTCAAATATTGGAGTTAGTCAAAATTGGACTCAGGTTTACGAATACCTGAAACCTTCAGACGATGACATCCTCATAGGTACTGACCCTGACGAGCATCCCCTCAATGTTGGTTGGGTTAAGGCTATCGGGGATGTCATCAGAGAAGGTAACTTCGGGCTTGTTTCACTAATGATGACAAGCCATATTCAGCTTTTGAGTAGTGTGCCAAGAAACGAGCGTTTTTATGGCAACCGCAGGGTGTATCTATTCCCAGCGGGAGCTTTAAACTGGGCGCTGATAGGAGTATCCGGTAAGTTTTTCAACATCATAAAAGAGATGCCATTCCCAACGGAAGCTCCCCGTTATGGATGGATTGAAGGAAGCCTTTACCCGCTATTGGCCAGGCATGGGTTTGGGTGGTGCGTACTGGCCGATTACCAAGTGAGGCATACAGACTTCGAGCTTGGCGACCAAGGCACATCTTCGCTGCTCCGGGAATGGAAAAATCAGATAATCTTTAACATCCACCAGTACGGCCAGTTGTCATTTGACGAGTGGCTTGAAATGAGAAGGGAGGGGCGGATATGATTATCGTAACAGGGGCAGCAGGGTTCATCGGCAGCAATATTGTCCGGGAGTTGATTAAGCATACCGATGAGATTAAGTGCATTGACGACCTGTCTTTTGGCAAGGCAGAGAACCTTCCGGCGGGAGTACACTTGACTGTTGACGACTTTGACCGGGCAATAAAGTCCGGCGGAAATCACAATGATATTCTGGTACATTGCGCCACTTCAAATATCATTTACGCCCAGAAACACCCGGTTGAAACATTCAAGAATAACGCCGAAAAAACAATCGAGCTATTCAAACGCTTCCCGGGCAAAATAATCTACCTCAGTACCTCATCGGTATATGGAAATGCGGATGTGTTACCGATAAGGGAGTCAGCACCTATCCGGGTTTACAACGCCTATGACACCTCGAAGCGCATAGCCGAACTTTACCTTCAGTTGCGTGGAACTTATACTACATTTCGCCTCTCGAATGTGTATGGAGAGTATCAGCAGCCGTCGAACCCGTACTGCGGGGTAATAGGTCGCTTAATAGATTGTGCGCTAAATGGCAAGGTATTTACGATATATGGCGACGGCCTGAGTACACGGGATTACACTTATGTCGGAGATGTTGTTGAGGCTATTACGCTTTCAATCCTCGACGACTCCACTTGGATGGAGATGAACCTTGGCACAGGAAAAGAAACAAGTGTTCTCGACCTCATAGAACTGGTACAGGATATTACCGGAATCGAAATAGCCGTTACCAACCATGAAGGAAGGAGTATTGACGTAATCAAGCGCCGGGTACTTGACACCAAAAAAGCCCATGCATATTTCGGATGGACTGCAAAGACTGACATGAAAACCGGACTGACAAAAACAATCGAGTGGTTCAAAGATGCCGGACTATTCCAGCATATATCGTAAGCGGTTTCTTGGCAACCAGAAACGACTGCTGAATCAATACCTCAAGGCGTTCAGGGATATGGCCGATAAGGTGGCCAAGCTATCCAAAAACCCAGAGGCACGGTTTCTTAAGGCTTTCACATACACTCAGGCTCCCGCTTTATCGGCGGAGCTTGGCCGTTTAATGAATGACTTTGGTGGCAAGTTGATTGACCTGACAGAGATTGGCATAGGGCAGAGCTGGCGGTTATCCGAGCAAAAAAACAATGCGATATTTTCTGAATATCTCGAGGGATACCGGGGCAAAAAGATAGCAGAACTCAAGGCGCTCCCGGATATTATGAAGCTGGAAATGTATCTGTCCACAACAAAAGGGCGTTTTTCAGATGCAATCTGGCGGACGGTTGACCAGACCCGGAAGGAAATGGAGGTGCAACTCGCCTTCGGAGTTATGCGGGGAGATAGTGCGCAAGTGATAAGCCAAAGGATACGCCAATACCTTAAAAATCCAGATGCTCTATTCCGCCGGGTACGGGATGCAAATGGCAATCTGGTTGCCAGTAAGGCAATGGCTGCATACCATCCCGGCAGAGGAGTTTACCGCTCGGCATACAAAAACGCTATGAGGGTTGCCCGAACGGAAACTAATATGTCTTACCAACGAGCCGACTCCGAGCGTTGGCGGAATAATCCGGTAGTAATTGGGATAAAAGTTTCGCTTTCTGGTGCGCATCCCGACTATAATTTCGAGGAAATATGTGAGGTACTCGAGGGTGACTATCCAAAGGAGTTCATCTTCGAGGGATGGCATCCACAATGCCTGTGTAATGCGACCCCAATTCTTATGGATAAAGCCATGCTTAGGCGTTATCTCCGGGGAGAAACAGACTTTCTGGGCGAGGTTCAAATCACAAAGTACCCGGATAGGTTCAACCAGTACGTTAAGGATAATTACGGCAAGCTTCAAAAATCGAGCCCTTACTGGTTCGAAGACAATAAGGCCATTATAGACAAAATAGTTCCCGAACCTCCCGCAGTACCCGCCGCAACTCCCGCACCACAGCCGAGAGACTTGCTTCAGGGCGAGTGGTGGAAGAATGAGGACTTAATTAAGTGCTTTACGGACGTTTCTCCGGACTATAAAACGGGATTTTCAACCGGGAACTCCGGAAATGACGACATCCTCTCGAATATTTACAAGCTTCAGGGTTTTGATAAGCTGCCGACTCTCATTGAGGGCAGTAAGTTTCCGCCGGGCGAGGGAACGTTCGGGTTTCGAGGCCTGTATGGGGCACAGGCTCAGGAATACATTAACGACTTCAAGTATGGTAAGCTATTTGCCGGGCGTGGGGTATTTGGGAGTGGAACTTACATTGCAGCGCCGAGGACCGTTAATATATCCCCGGCGTGGGATACGGCACTTAATGGATATGGAGGTGGAGAGACTCGTAATGTTATGAGGATTCGAATAACTCCGGCTATGGAAGCAAGGGCTTTTAATGAAATATCCGATGAGGCGTCAAAATTCCTATGGGATTTCAGTGATGAATTCTTGAAGCTTAAGGATACCGGGATTTATAGCGAGGCGGAATGGAAGCGGTTGTATGACGGCTTCAATAAGATGCTGGGCGACCCCGGAAGGTACGCAGCGCTCAAGGGGATAGATGCATTGTATGAAAATGTAACCCCGGACGTGACTTATTTCATAGTTCATAACCGGGGCAAATTAGAGGTACTGAAAGAACAAATCGGAATGTGATGGAACGGAAAATGGTATCAGCTGAGGATAGCCGGGCAATAGCGGCGGACATGGATAACCCGCCGTTTACTACTCTTACAATATTCGAGCAGATGGAGATTCGTAAAATGTACGGATATGAAATACTAACCTATGTTGATTATCTGTTTGTAAGGGAAAGGTATCTCGAGAGACAGAAAGAAAATTTAGGGTAATGATTGTATTGAATTAATTTTATACATTTGAAACATTTAAAAGCAATGAAAGAAAAAATCTTAACCCACCTCAAGTCAAAACTGACGGGAGTTCAGGAGAGCTTCCTCGTCGGGATTGCCGAAAACTTCAGCAAGACCATTACAGACGAGGCCAGTATCGAAACAACCATTACGCAGCCGGTACTTGACGCAATCAAGTTATCCGCCCAAATGCTTCAAGTTGAAGGTGACCGCCGGGCAACCGAGGCCACTAAGAGTGCCGTTAAAAACTTTATTGACAAGCATGGCCTCGATGAAAACGGGAAGCCTAAAGGCAAGCCGGATAAAACTGAACCCGATGGAGGTGGCGGTGGAAATCCGGACGTTCCTGCATGGTTCAAATCATTCGCAGATAAAATTGACCGTGAACTTCAGGAAAGTAAGCAAAAGTTGACGGCTATTGAGCAGGCGAAAACCCACGAGGTTCTTTCCGGGAAGGTTAAGGCTTCCCTCAAGGAAAAGGGGATTCCCGAATGGTTCTCAAATCCATTGCTCCGTAATCTGACGGTCGAGTCAGAGGACAAAATTGACCAACTGGTTACTCAGATTGAAGCCGACTTTGGCGTTGCCAGACAGGCTTCTGCCGAGCAGGGGGTTGTAATTGCAGTTCCGCCAAAGCCTGAAGGGGCAACCGAGGCCGGGGCGGAAATTGGCAAAAAACTCGCCGAAAAGCGAAACGCTGAGACGGGCGAGAAGGGTAAACTTAAATAAAAACGTAAAATGCAAATTACATCCAATACCTTCGGTGGGCGGAAAGTAATCTGGGATAACATCCTCGATGAAATCCCCGGCGGAGCCGGTTTGAATGTAAGTCGCTTGGACTACACAAAGGCTAACGCCAATGTTGACAAGCGGTGGATTCCCGGCGGAACGCCTGTTTATTTCGACCCCGCCACTCGTATTGCTGAGGTCTGCAAGTCAGCCTTGGCTATCGACGGCGGTGGGTCAACCACACCTCGTCTTGGGAAGGAGCATCACTTCAAGGTGGGCGACATCCTAAATGACGGAACTACCGGGGCGGTAATAACTGCAATTGACGAAAGCGAAAGCGCTTACGACGTTGCAACGGTTAATACCGATATCACGGTTACGGCTGGCACAAAGTATTTCGAAGGCGCAGCCTCCGGAACTAATGCTACGCTGAAATACACTCCTAACGGAGTCATCAAATCTCCGGAATGGATATACGACGGCAACGCTGACGTACCTGTTGTGACAATGGGAACGGCCAGAGAAGACAGCCTGACTTATCCCATGCCGGATGTGTACAAAATTGCTCTCCGGGGCGGGGCATCACAGACCGCTTCAAGCAAAACCTTGGTTAACGTATTTTAACTAATCTGACATGAAGACACCGATAATTGAAGGGGTAACTGAAGCCGGATTAGTTTCATACCTCAACGCAAGGCAGTACGAGAAGCTCTACTGGCAGGATATGTTTCCAATCAAGCCTGTCAACTCTCTCGACGGAAAAACTCTCATTGGCGAAGCTGGCTCAAGACTGGCCGCTTATATCATATCATACGATGCGAAAGCTCCTGAAGTGAGCCGGAAATCAATGCAGACCAAATACTTCGACATCCCGAAAACGGCAATCGCCCGGAGAAAGACTGAGAAGGAAATCCTCGAACACGCTATCACCAAAGCCCTCCGGGGTCGGGATGCGGTCATTGAGGATTACTTCAATGACGTTGACTTCGTGTTCGACTCCGTTATGGGTCGTATCGAGTGGATGGTTCTGACCATGCTTTCCCTTACCAAGCTTCAGCTTTCGGTTACCAACAACCCACAGGGTATTGTCAACGAGTCTGTCATTGACTTCGGAATGCCGACCGCCAACAAAAAGGTGGCAACCGGGGCAGTCTGGTCGGTAGGCAACAAAGATACAATGACTCCCATTGCCGACATTAAGGCAGTGCTCAAGGCCGCAAGGGCGAAGGGTATCAAGTTCGAAAGAATGCTGATGCACCCCGACGCACTTGACCTTATCATTGGCAGTACCGAGTTTCAAAACTCGGCCAAGTCGCTTATTGCGGGGCAGAGCTTAGTCCTCGGATACACCGGGCTTGAAACCGTGAATATGATATTCAAGGCTCTCGACCTTCCGGTTATTTCCCTTATCGAGACCTCAATCGGTATCGAAGACAAGGGCGGGAACATCACGCTTGCCAATCCATGGAGCGACACCCATGTTCTTTTCGTTCCCACAACCAACCTCGGACAGCTTTACAACGGTCCGATTGCTGAGGAAATAGAAAAGCCCGATGGGGTAATTCAGGCCAAGCGGCAGAACGTAATGGTATCCATGCAGAGGGCATTCAACCCGGTTTCCGTCCTGACGAAAGCCGAGAGCAACTGCTTCCCTTCATGGCCGACTATTGACAAGTGCTTCAACCTGTACACAGGTAGCACCAGTACATGGGCTTAAAGTAACCCGTGATGACAAACCTTGACGCCTTAAAGGCTAAAGTTGGATATCCGCTGGCGGACGCTTCTTTTGAGTTAGCTTTAACCAAAAGAGGACTGACGTCAACGGATATCTTCACGGGTGAAGACTCGGCTTTCGAGTTGGCATACGCCGATTGCATTTTAGTTTTACTGACAAGCCCATCTTCCGTTCAGGAGGGTGGTTATTCAATTCAGCTTGGCGGTAAGGATGCATTAGCGGATATTGCCAATAAGATATACGATAAGTATGGCAAAACCATACCGACCCCAAAACCCGTCGCAAAGTTTGTCCAGAGATGGTAGAGCAGTATCCAGATACGATTGTTGTCCTCGTTAAGACTGAGCCAGTACAGGACGTAACCACCGGGGAGTTTACCGATGGTACGACCACAACTCATACCCTGCGATGCAGGGCTGAGAAGAATACTGAGGGGAAGTTGATAACGGGAGCAGACGGCAATCAAATCAGCTACGACTACACGGTTTACTTGCCCAAGATGGATACGGTTATCCCGATAGACTCGGAATATACATTAACCAAGGGGCTTTTGACTGCAAGGGGCAGAGTGAAGGATGCAATAAACGGCCAGTTAAATTCAAGGTTATGGCTATGAGCAATAATTTCGGCGGATTCGTCGGAGAAATGAACAGGGCAATCTCGGAAGTTAAGGAGCGCATCAAGCTCGCCTTAGAGTACACCGGGGAAGCTTTTGTCAGGGATTGTCGGCTACAACCCGGCGACCCTGAGACTGCTCATGGACAGGGCTTTTATGCTGACCGGACGGGCAACCTTCGCAATTCAATCGGGTACTATCTGTATGAGGATGGGAATTGTTATGACCAATCGGATACCAATAGTGACGATGAAAACAAGCGCAACCTTGAAGCAGAAATGCCGAAGCAGGGAATTTTCCTTGGTGGTATTGCCGGGATGAATTACGCCTCTTATGTGGAGGCCAAGGGCTATAATGTAATCTCTATTCAGACCATTGCAGCCCAGAAATCAATCGAGGAATTTAATGAGGATTTAAAGGTATTTCTAAATGGCTGATTTTCACTCCACAGAGCAGATAATCGGAACCGTCAGGATGCTTTTAGGTTCGCTGACCGAGCCGAAATATTTACTCAGAAAGCCCACAAAGGCTGCTGACCCGGCTTACATAGTCATAAACTCGCTCCCCATAAATGCTGATGTGATGCAAAAGTGCATCGTGAATGTAAACTATCACGTCAAAGACATGGGGTTGGGAATTCCCGATTTGGCCAAATTAGAGGCCGGAACAACCGCTATCTTGGATATACTGCAAAAGGTCACAACCTCCGGATTTTTGATGGACTTTGAGAGTCAGGAAATTTTCCCGGAAACGGCCTTGAGCGAACACTTCTCAAACATTCGTTTTAGTGTGAAACAAATTAACTACTGAAGACAATGGCAGAATATATTTATGCAGTCAAGCAGATGTTCTATGGGACTCCTACCGGGTCAAATACACTCCCGGAGAGTCTCTCCCCACTTCCCGATACGGTCAAGGGAACTATAACCGTCGAGGAGACCGAGGGAACACTGACAAAATTCTGGGTTGACCAGAAGAAGGAACCCGTGAGGGTTATTAAATCCGAGGAGGGTGACTTCACCCTTACCGCTCAGTTCTATGATTTCGACTTCGAAAAATACGCAGCCTTCAAGGGTGGCGTGGGAGTCGCCGGAGCATCATTCACCCCTTCAACCGATTACACTACCATTGACAAGGCTTTCCGTGTCGTGTTCGATTCGGGTCATGTCATGGACATTTACAACGGTTCATGCGTTGCCCGTATGACGGGCGGCGGCGGGCGTGACAAGATGTTCGCATGGGAACTGAAGGTGACCCCGATGCTGACTCAGGACCTCGCAGGGAGCTACATGATTGCAGCTTCCGGAGTATAGTGGCGGATACCTGAATGAAAGAGGTTGATGCTGCAAATATTATCCTTGGCGAGGCAGGAGATGGAGAGCAGTTCAAATTAAGGTGGGGTTGGTTGCGCTTTAGGCTATCAATCAAGCCGGTTTCGACTAAAACGCTTATTCGCATAAGCAGGGAGGTCGCTGAGATACCGGAGATAGACCCAAGCGGCGATGCGTTTCAGGAAATGTGCAGGAATGCCGCATACCTGAAGCAAATAAGTCGGGCGATAGCCTTCGCAACCAACACACCTTTCATAAGAATAGTCGCCGAGGCTATCCGGGGACTTCCGCTTAAGCATCTCAAGACCTTATGGGCGACGGTTATTCAACAGTCCGACCCCTCAAGCTTTTTTTTTATTATGATATCAGCCCGAGGAGTGAACAAACTGAAGAAGATGGAACCGGACGAACGGTAGGTGGAGATACTATTTTCGGAAGACTCGCATTAATCCGCAGCAAGCTCAACCTGACGGAAAATGAGTTAATGGAGAAGTCGTGGATAGCGCTTAATCTCGAATTGATTGATTTTCCGTATTATGACATGAAGGCGAAAGACCGTCCCAAGGTTAATGATATGAGCTTTTTGGACAATAGAATCGGAATGAAATGAGCTTCATAGGATTTGTTTTAGGCTTCGACACCACCAAGTTTGAGGCGCAGTCAAAAAAGGCCGAGGATACCCTCGACAACCTTGGGAAGTCCGGAGAAAAGGCCGGACAAGCTATTGATAAGGCTTTTGAGAAAAGCGGCGAAAATATCAAGCAATATATAGCCAATCAAAAGCAACTGCTCGCAACGCTCGAACAGGAAATAGCCAAATCAGAACAGGCTTTTGCTAAGATGAGTGAAGGCCGGGCGAAAACTACCGCCGGGAAAGAACTACAGGCGCTCAGGCAGGATTTGATTGAGCAGAAGGTAGTATTGGCCGACCTCGAGTCTGGCGGGAAACGTGCGGCGGATGCTATGTCTCAGATAGGAACCTCGGGCGCACGTTCTCTGGGAGAATTACGGCATACGGCTCAAGCGGCTGCTCAGGCTCTCCGGGAAGCCGGGAGTGAGGGAGCGAAGTCAACAGGAACGGCGGTTGACGCAATAGCCGAACAAAAACAGAAGGTTAAGGAGTTACGTGCTGAGCTTAAAAGCCTGCAGGAAGAACAAAAGAAAGAGGTCAGCCCGGAGGCGAATAAGGCTTTGGGCGAAAGGGTGGCACAAGCAAAAACCGAACTGGCGGAGCAAAAGCGCATTCTTGACCAAATGAAAGCTGCCGCAAAGGAAGCCGAGGCCGCACTTGCAAATGTAGCCGTCGCCGGGGATGATACCGGGAAGAGGGTCACAACCGGATTTTCAAAGGTCAACGTGTCGCTTCAGCAGATGGCCAACGAGCAGAAGCAGGTTGTTGACAATCTGAAAAATGAAATAGCCAAGCTTCAGGCGGAGTATGATAAGATGTCAGCACCGTCACTTAAGAAGTCCGATATGGGCGGGGAGCTTTCGGCAATGAAGCAAGCGCTTAAGGAGGAGGTTGCACTTTTGAATGATTATCAAAGCAAGCTCAAAGAAGGCGAAGCCTCGATGACTCAATTCGGCCAGAAGGGAGCGCAGGCCGTCGGAGAGATAGGTAAGTCCATTGATACCAATGTCAAGGGATACGAAAACATGACCGATAAGGGCAAAAAGGCCTTTGAGGACGTATCCGGACAGATTGAAAAGCACAAAGCTTACATAACTGACCTTCAGAAAACCATTGCCGAGCTTCAGCTTGCGTACACTAACGCCGCAACGGCAAAGGAGAAAATGACGGCGCAAACCCAAGTGAGCGACGTTTCTGCAATCCTGAATACGGAAAAGGCCAAGGTTGACGAGCTGGAAATTTCCTTACAGAAAATAGTCGAAACCAACCAGAAGGTTGTTGAAAGTAACGACAAAGTTGGGGAGTCGGCTCAGCGCACTTACACCAAGGCTGAACTCAAACAGGCTATTGCAGGCCAGAAACAATCGGTGGCCGAACTTGAAGCTGAGGTAAAAAAGCTTAAGAAAGCCTATGACGAGATGCTTGCTCCCGGTACTGCCAAGGCCGCTATGGGGCAAGAACTGGCTCAGATGGTTCGGCACTTGAAGGAGGCACAGGCAGAACTGAAGCAACTTCAGAACACGCAGGCTACTGAAGTGAAAAAGCAGGACAGCTTGATTGGCGGTTTGATAGGGAAGCTCAAGGGTTGGGCTTTAGGACTTGTATCGGTGGCCGCAGCCGGGAAGATAGCGAAAGAAGTGATTATGTCAACTCAGGAAACGGCGCACGTTTTCGAGACTATAATTACCGAGGCGAAAACCGCTACTGAGTATTTCTTTAAAACTCTGGCTTCCGGAGATTGGAGTAATTTCTTCGCCGGGATGAGGGAGGCCATTGACGCAGCTCACGAGTATATGGATGCAATGGAGGATATTGAGCGGCGTCGAAATGAGATGGGAATTAAGGAGAGTGAGGCAAACCTCGAAATCGGCAGGCTCAGGGAGCTTACGTTCAATAAAACTCGGGAGAACTTCCCGGAGCGAATGCAAGCCCTTAAGCAAATACTCGACCTCGAAAAGCAAATCTATACAAAAAAGTCAGACATAACCAAGGATGAACTTGCTGCTCTGGTTAAGAAAACTGCCGCAACCAATAAGCTATCGGAGGCTCAGGTTAAGTCATTTATTTCCGAATACTCGAGCTTTAAGGAAATAATTGAGCTTGGGGAGGAATATAATGAAAAGCGCAAAAAGATGGCCGAGTTTGTGGCTTCTGGCGCTGCTGAGTATAACCCACAGATTCTTCAGCAGATGCGTGAGGAAATATGGGCTATGGGCGAAAAGAGTATGGCTGCCGGGAAGTTTGTCGATGACCTTGGGAAAATGAGTAAGAAGGAAGCCAAGGCTATTGCCGACGTCTGGAAGAAAATGAATGACGAGGCAACCCAGTATTACGCCAAAACCCGCCGTTATGAATCCCAATATACGCAAGGCCGGGCGCAAGCTATTGAAAGTTGGCACAAAGAACTCGAGGATGCGAATGACGCTACTGCGAAATTGTGGGCTGATGTTGACCGGCTTAAGGTTGAGATGTCTCAGATAGGGGCGGAGCAAGCTGAGGCAACTCTGGCTGTGGGGATGGCGAATGCTAAGCGGCAGTATCAAGAAGACATTAAAAACTTCGAATGGAGCGAGAAGGTCAAACAGGCCGCAGCCGTGAAATATGAGCAGACTAAACTTAAGCTTCAGAAGGAGTATTACAATGAGCTGAGTAATTTTATCCGGGACAAACAAATCAAGACACAATCTGACCCGGCGGATATCCTCGGCGGGTATGCGGCCATACGGAAGGCTGAGCAGGATATTCAGGAGTTATACGCACGGGCGGCAGTAACCCGTGACGAGGGATTAAAGCAGCAAATAATTGACGATATCAATACTCTCCGGGATTATATCCGGGAAGTCAAGGAGTTAATCAAGGAGGGTACATTCAAGGTTTCTGAGAGTACCAGCCCGGTCAATATGGCTCAGAGGTTAATTCCTATGAGTGCTACTGCACAAAAGCAGGCAGAGGACGCCCGGAGGCAGCAAGCGGCTGACCAAGCTCGGGCATTGGCAGCAAATGAACTGCTGAAGCAAGGGTATTATGCGCTTGCTGATAGCGCAATGATGCTTTCAGATGCCTTTGCGGAAAGTAATAAGGAATTGGCTGAGCTACTCGAAGGGGTGGCTTCACTTGCTCAAAGCCTTGGCGAACTTAATGAGGCCGGGCTTTTTGACGGCACGATGGGAACCGAGGAAGCTGTTGGTTCAATTATCGGAGGGGTTACCAAGTTAGTCGGTATGGTCAGTAACCAGATAGCCGAAAACAAACGGGTAATGAAGGACTATTACGATAGCATCCTCGAGCAGCAACAGGCATACAACCTCGCTTTAAATGAGCAACTCCGGCTTCAGTATGAGATGGAGGGTAACGTATTTATCGAGGATTATCTCGGGCAACTGGTAAGTGGAACTAACGCTTTCAACGACGCACAGAAACGTTACAATGAAGGGATGGCTGCTTTTCTGAGCAGCGAGGCCGTTACCGGGAAGCAAAACGCAATCTCGGGTAAGAATGTCCTGTCAGGGGTTGGCGCTGGCGCAGCAATCGGGGCGGGTATCGGTTCATTTATTCCGGTCATAGGTACGGCTATAGGCGCAGGAATCGGGGCAATCGTGGGAGGCATCGCCGGATTGTTCGCAAAAAAGAAGAAAGATGTGGTTGCTCCATTACTGGAAGTGTACCCTGACCTACTTGATGCAAACAATAAGTTCAATGTAGCCTTGGCAAAGACGCTTGTGGGAACCGAGGCTGTCACCGAAGAAACGTCAAAGGCGCTTGAGAATATGATCGAGTGGACTGAGGCGGCTGAAGCGGCGGAAGAACAGATGAAAGGGGTTATTGAGGAGCTTGCCGGGTCGCTCGGAAATGACCTGAAGGATGCGCTCGTTGCGGCATTTAAGGAAGGAGAGAACGCTGCTCAGGCTTTCGGTACTGCGGTTGATAAAGTCCTTGAGGATATAATTTCCAATATGCTTTTCAATCTGGTATTCCAGCAGGCTTTTGATAAGCTCGAGGAGGAGATGATGGCCAGTTATGCCATGTCGGGTGACCAGAACTGGCTCGATGACTTTCAGCGTTTTTATGCCGAAGCTCCCGACCTCATAAATAACTTTAACGCCGGGATGGCTGAAGCTCGCCGGGCAGCATCGGAGGCCGGATTTAATGTATTCTCAGGGGCTCAGCCTGCAAGCCAGATGAGGGGGCAAATCGAACGGAGTATTACCGAAGATACGGGGACTGAGCTTGCCGGGCTTATGAGAAAAATATCCGACGACAACCGCCAGAACCGGGATTACAATAAGCAGTCAGTAGAGGGGATATTCTTGGCAGTCAATAAGCTTGGAGAGTTGGTGTTCATTCAGGAAAGTATGATGCGCTTTATGGATGACACATACGAAGGAGTCCCGGTATTGACTCAGGCCACTCCTTCGACAACCGTTCCGGAAAATACTCAAGAGGAAAGTAAACCTGTATCGTTGGCTGAACTCCCGGAGATTATTTTCGAATTAAAAGCTATTCGTCAGATACAGGAGATATTTCTTGAGGCCTTCACTACCGGATTGGGGTCTGTCGAATCAACTATCGGGGATGCAATGTCACAAAGTAATGCAAACGTACCCGAGGCGAGCACACCTGAAAACAGGAGAATGATTGAGGAAGGGATTTACCTGAGAGACCGACGGGCAAGTTCAGTTGAGGACGTTGTGCCTGAAATGATATCCATGTTAAGAAACGCTGCCGGGCGTGACCGGGCAGACGTTGATTACAACCGAATGGCCGTAAATCATCTGGTGGCTATTGAGGCCAACACGCACGAAACGGTCAATGAACTCAAAAAGGCGGTGGCTGAGCTTACTGCCATAAACGGAAATACCAGACCTGTTTATAGTGGAATAGGATTGTAATGGCATATGCGCTGAACTCAATAGACTTAAGCACCTACGGTATTATCGAGGGGCGGATACGGGGCGGAAACGTGGCGTTACAGGGGCAGTATGACTTCCCCTCGAGGATTGGCGACGTATTGCATGAGTGGGGAGATGAGAATTACCCGGAGATTTACACCGATACGGATGAGATGTTTTGGGGTGGCCGTGACTTGACGTTTGAGGCTCATATTCCCGGAACTCGAAGCGCAATTTACGATGCGCTTGCCTCGTTTTATGCGGCGACTACCGCACCTTCCGGGCTTCAATCATTTGCTACACCCTATGGCACGTTCAATGTATATCCTAAAGCCATTGCGGTTACTCACGGTTTCGGGGCAACGTCATTAAAAGTAACGTTCCGGGAACCTGTGGTTGACCTGTCTGGCGGAAGTATTCCCGCTCCGGCTTCCGGGATGTTTAAGATTGACGGCATACCACTTACGGCCTTCGGATTATACTATTCAGGGGATAAAAGCCTATTCAGCTTACCGGAAATGCAGGGGCAGGAATTCACTAAAATTGAGGCTGAGGGCTTTCAGGTGGCGTACAGGAAATCGGCCAAGTTTGAACTTAATGGCTCTTTGATTTCTGATAGTGTTTCCGGATTTGAGTCGAACGTGAGAGGGTTGTATGCAATTCTGGCGGCATCTGGGTTAAGAACCTTCAATCTCAATGAGCAGATTGAATTTACCGGGGCTGTCTTGAATGGCTTTAAGATTGAAAACCTGAATGTCGGCTCGTATGTAAGCGCAAACTTTAAATGTGATGTAACCCTAACTTCCATAACGCCGTGAATACCTTAACCATATACCGGGAAGGGTCGCCAGTTATAACGGTTGATATTGACGACAAAACCGTTTTTATCCAGAAGATAATGACCGAGCATCGAATTGCCTCGGAATTTTACTCTCGGTCTGTTTTGGACCTCCGGATTGGCGACTATATTACTCATAACCTCGAGAACTTTTATGTCAACCGCCTCCCGAGCATCACAAAACTGGATAATGCGACTTTCCAATACCGGGTTGATTTCGAAAGCGTCCTTTACGACTTGAATAAAAAGCTTTTCATAAGCACCGATGGACTGGCGGAGTACGGGCGCACGGGTAACGCCTCGGATTTTATAGGTGACATTGTTGCCAATATGAATGCTTCAGGCTTTGCCGGAGGCTGGACGGTTGGCACGGTTGATAGCACCGATGAGAAAACTCTGGTATTCTCAAATGAAAACTGCCGGAGCGCACTTATGAAGGTGGCAGAGGCTTTCGGGCTTGAGTTTTCTATAGCAAACAAGTCAATTTCAATGGTTGATAGCGTCGGTTCTATTACTGCTAATACGTTTGAATATGGCCGCAATAATGGGCTATACAGGCTGGTAAGGGAACAGGTCGCAGACCAGAATATAGTGACTAAGGTGTACGGATTTGGCTCGAGTATGAATATCCCATACACCTATAGGAACCGGGCTAAGCGGTTGGTGTTTGAGGAACGTTACTTGACCAAGAATACTGAGATTTACGGGGTTATTGAGGGGCAATATACCAATGATGACATTTACCCTAATCGGACAGGAAGCGTCACGGCTGTCAATATGGAGTTTGAGGGTGACGTATTCAATGTACGGGATAGTTACATCGAGGATTCGGCCATTACCGGCTTCGATATCAATGACTACGTTATTGCCGGGCTTGACCCGCTTATTGTATTCAAGTCAGGCGACCTTTCCGGGCAGGAGTTTGTGATATGGAAGTTTGACAACGCCACAAAGAGGATACATTTTAATCCTCAGTCAGATGAGGATGGATACACGACTCCTAATCCACTTAATGTTCCACAGGTCGGCGACCTATATACGTTGGTAAACATTGCGCTCCCGGAAAGCTACATTGCCGATGCGGAACTGGCTCTTAAGAACGCAACTCAGGCGTACCTCGACGAGAACTCCGTTCCAATGGTTGTTTACTCGGTCGAAATAGACCCGAAATACGCCAAGGCCAATGCAATGACCCTGCACGCAGGCGACCGGGTGACGGTTGTTGATACTCAGCTTGGGGTTGATAGTCTTATCCGGATATCGGAAATTACCTATCCGCTTACGAATATTTATAAGGTCAAGGCTACTATTGCAGACTTTGTTCCTTACACGCAGCAGGAGCGCATTGTAAAAGCGGCGGTTTCGAATATTACTGAGACCCGGATAGTTGACCGGAGTGGGGATGAGCTTACCCGGAGATATACCATGCGCCAACGTCAATTAAAGGACTTGATTTTCGATACTGACGGGTATTTCGATGTAACCAATATCCGGCCGTTGTCAATAGAAACCCAGTATTTGGCCGTCGGAGTTGGTTCGCAGAACTTCCATCTCAACGGGGTCAGGATAATGGCCAACTACCTCGGCGACCCCAATAGAATTTACGTCAGCACCGGGCAGCTGGTACATCACGAATTTGAAATTGAGGGGCTGGGATACGAGTGGGTTATTGGCTCGGCACTTGACCAATCGGGACTTGACCCGGATACGGCATACTACCTTTATGCAAGGTGCGAAACCGATGCGCTGACGGGGACTTGGGTATTGAGCGCTTCCCATATCAAGTACAATGACGAGCCGGGATATTACAACTTCCTTTGCGGAATACTTTACACGGTCATTGACGGGGTGAGGGATTTTGACTTCACTTACGGGATGACCTACATAAACGGGCGGACAATAACGACAGGCCGTATCCAAACCGTCAACGAAATAAACTACATTGACCTCGATACCAATGCCTTCAATCTCGGAGGGACTGACGCCGGAATTGACTGGAACGTGACGGCTGCCGGGGTCTTGACTATCCGGGGAGCAGTTGTGCAAAGGGCAGTAGGCGAAACATTCCCGATAGTGGTATTCCGGGGAGCTTACAACCCGGTGACGGTTTACCACAATGGCGACGAGGTTATGTATAATAGTGTAATGTGGTTATATCACAACAACACACCCGCAGCCGGTATGCCAGTTATTGAAGGCGATTTTTGGACTCAGGTAGGGACGTCGGTAGCTGCGACCCAAAGCCCGATACCAGTATTTCGTGGGCAATGGAGCGCCGGAGTTGATTATTACGGAACGACCTCTCGGACTGACATAGTGTATTATCCGGATACTGGTTTGTATTACATTGCCAGAACAACCGCAGGAGACCCGTTCCGGGATGTTCTACCGACCGATACTGATTATTGGAGCAGCTTCGGGGCGAGCTTCAGCAGCGTGGCAACGGAAATTTTATTCGCAGAGTTCGGAGTAATTGAGAATGCGGCTATCAGATACTTTCGGGGAGTCCCGGTAACACTTGGAAGCCTTGACGGGTCGGTGGTGCACACGCAGGCGGCAGTCGCCGGGACAAATCGTATTGACCGGATTTTGATGATGGGGTCAAGCGGCTCGGCATTGATAAGTGTTGACGGCCATACACAAACCATAAATTATTATGGGGTTAGCATAGAGGAAACCTGTATGCATTTCGTTGAGCTTTTTGCTGACGGCTGGCTTGCTGATTACGGGATTGAGGTAACTTCCTTCAGCGACTTTCTGTATTTCGAGTT
>JAKQLB010000190.1 GCA_029567375.1 Bacteroidota bacterium
TCACCTATCCAGCCACTCCATAAGTAAAGGCACTCTGGCGCGGGAAACGAGTACCGGCTCAATCACATCGGGGTCAAGAGTCACCCTTAATCTCGAATTGAAATGTTTGGAAATATTGCTGATGGCAGCCAAACTGGTGATGCAGCTTCTCGAAAGTCTAAAGAAATCTTTGGGATTTAATTGCTGCTCGAGGGATTCGAGGCTGGAATCCAGAAAATATTGCTTCCGGTCGGTAGTGACCAGATAAGTGGCCTTGCTTTCCGAATAGAAGAATGCTATGTCATGCACATCGGCAATAAGTATGTGATTGCCTATTTTTATGGTGAATTTGGTGCGGTAATCCGGTTCATATGCCTCTTCGGCGCTCTCCAGCGCCTCCTCAGCTTGACAAAAACCAATACAGCGTTCCATTGATGCCTTAAACTCGCTTTCACTGATCGGTTTGAGCAGATAGTCTATGCATTTGGTCTTAAAAGCGGGCAGCGCATAGTCCTCATATGCGGTGGTTATGATGACCTTGGAGGTGATGTTCACCCTGTTGAAAAGTTCAAAGCATTTACCGTCCGAGAGTTCGACATCCATCAATATGATATCCGGCGCCGGATTGGAGCTGGACCACTCCTGTGAAGTAACGATGGAGTCGAGACAACCCAGTATCTCTATTTCTGGAAAGAATTTGCGCAAGAGGCGGGTCAGCTGCATCTGTGCGGGAATTTCATCTTCTATGATAAGCAGGGTCATATTAGCGGAACTTTATATGAAAAGAGGGATTTTTACAGTAAAAAGCCCATCCGAATCATCTACGATTATGGGAGAGTTAAACAGAATTCTATACTGCTTATCTATATTTTCCAGGCCGACTCCGACGGAGTGTTCACCTGATTCAATTTTGAGATTTATGCGATTGGAAACCACCAGATACTCCTGCTCCACCTTCACCTCTATTACCAGCGGTTCCGAAATCTTGACAATATTATGTTTAACGGCGTTTTCGATGAGAATCTGAATGCTACAAGGAACTATCCTGCTGCGAAGCCACCTGCTCTCCACATCTATCCTTACGTCTAGAGCTTCGCCGAAGCGCTCTTTGATCAACCCCACATAGAGCATGACAAAGTCGAGTTCATCCTCCAGGATTACCGTCTGTCGCGACTCCATACTAAGCTGGTAGCGGTAGAGATCGGAAAGCTTTTTGACATAATCGGAGGCACGGTCCTGGTCCTCGTGGATGAGGTAGCCGAGCACATTGAGGCTATTGAAGAGGAAATGTGGGTTGAGTTGCGCCTTCAGCAGCTGGTATTGGTAGTTGGCCTGGCTGCGAAGTCTCACCTCGGTCGCAAGTTCTCGTCTTCTCTTCCACCTGAGGTAGGAGAATAGATCTATTACCACTGTAACCAGGATATTGAAGAAAAGAGCCACGAAAAAGGAGAAAAAGAGCTGTTGATTGAGAGTCTCCCCTACCAGGTACTCCGAGGAGGTGAGCTGCATCAGGATTGCGGCCACAAAGGCTATGAAAAGCACGCCTCCCAGCTCCCATAGAGTGCGCGCAAGAAATGAGCGTCCGTAGGAAAAGTACTGTACCAAGCTACGCACCAGCATGAAATCCCCAATGAGCATCAGCAGGGTGAGAGGATAATTTCTCAGCATCCCCTTGAGTGTGAAAAAGAAAGATTGTCCCGA
>JAKQLB010000231.1 GCA_029567375.1 Bacteroidota bacterium
TCACTATTTAAAAATGCTTCATTTTGGTAAAGGGCAGGGGAAAAGAAAAACGAAGGTCAAAAGGTCTCTCCGCTCCCCCTCCCCTATTTTTTAATTGTCTGGCCTTATCCTTTTCATAAAATTCTCCCTCACAGCCCTCAACGTATTGTCAAAAATTCTTGTTTCTTTTTCACAAAATGTTTTTAATTTCCAACTGTTCGTTTAAAAAGACTTGCCTCCCCCTACCAAAGTAGGGTTTGTATAGTTGCGAGACCATAAAGGAGGCAAGCCCATATGCCCAAAATAGCCCGGTTCATCATCTGGATCTGCTCCAAGTTCACGAAGAGTGAAATCGAGCAGATCGTGCGTGGTCTTGTCGATATCCTTCATGACCGGAATCCAGACGTGAAACCAAAAGACGATTTCAAAGAGAAGCACCCCAACTACCGGAACTTTGTCGTTCCACCGTTGCCGCCATTGACAGAGCTTCCGCAGAAAGTCGAAGCTCCTGTGAAGAACTACAAGGAACTTCTCGGAGAATACGAGCAGGTTCATGGCAAACCCTTATCCCCGGTACGGCATCGAGTTGGGTCTCCCTGCGTGCCTGATCGTGTCGTGTGCCCTTTTTGCAATGCGCCCCATGAGTATCTCTACTATAATGACGGGAAGAAGAGGAGTCAGATGCTGTGCAAGGTCTGCGGCGGGCTCTTTCAGGTAGAGGGTCGATTCCAGAGAAAGACGCAATACTACTGCCCTTACTGTCACCATGCCCTGTTCAGATGGAAGGAGAGAAAGGAGGTCACTCTCTACAAGTGCTGCAACGATGTCTGCGAATATCGGGTGAGGCAAATCGGGAAGCTGAACGAAAGGGAACGGGAACTGATCAAGACCCGGAGCTCCCAGTTCAAGCTCACCTATCAGTACCGGGAGTATCACTACCAACCCCGGGAGCTTGCACCAAAAGGACCTGACCCTCAGGTCCTCAACCTGACGAGAACCCACAACGGACCGAACATCATCGGCCTTGTCCTGGCCTTCTATGTGTCATTTGCCTTAAGTGCCAGGAAGACTGCCTTCGTCCTTCGATCCGTCTTCGGCATCTCCCTCTCTTATCAATCAGTTCTGAACTATGCCGCTGCGGCTGCGTTTTATTGCCATAGCTTCAATATGAAGTATAAGGGGCGTATCGACGACATCAGCGCAGGTGATGAGGCGTACATCAAGGTTATGGGGAAGCAATACTACGTCTTCTTCTTCCTCTCGTCCCGGAATCTGAAGATCACCGCCTACCACGTGGCCGATACCAGGGAGACATTGCCTGCCATCATCGCCATGAATGAGGCGATCCGCACCGCAGATACTGAACAGCCGATCATCCTCGTGACTGACGGGAATCCTTCCTATCCTGCAGGAATCCACTTCCTGAATGCACAGCGAGGCAACGATGACTCGCTGACCCACAAGAAGGTGATCGGGCTCCAGAACTTAGACGGCGAGTCGGAAGCCTATCGGGAGTTCAAACAGCTCATTGAACGGTTGAACAGGACCTTCAAGCACCATGTGCGGCCCTCGCACGGGTTCAACAGTCTGAACGGCGCCATCGCGCTCGTCACCCTGTTTGTTACCCACTACAACTTTTTGCGGCCTCATATGTCCCTACAATGGCAGGTTCCCATTCCCTTGAAAGAGCTGGAAGGGATCACCACTCTCCAGGGCAGGTGGGCGAAGATCCTCTCGCTTGCCGCGTAAGGAATACTTCTCTTCGATTGTCAAAGAACAGCAAAAACCATACTACCGTTTTACCCTGCTACCAGTCCCTGACTACCTACATGACCGGCGCCACCCGTTTCTTACCCGGGTTTACCACTTGCCCTGCTGCCAACTCTCTTCAAGATCCTCGTTTTCATACCTCATTCACTACTTTTCATGAAACTTTTGACAATACCGTTTGTTACTTTAAATTTGCAGCATATCAAGTTAAGCACCCCGACTCAAGAGTATCCTTACGCAGTTATTATCGGTTAGTTGAGGAATAAATTTATGATGCTGATTATACTGAATAAAAACTGTTGTAATCAGATAGTGTCCACATCGAATCCTCAAGAGGTTTTTGTCTTGCAATTGCAATAGTGGTTTGCTATGGTTGAAATAAACCATGTGGCAGGATATTCTTACCATATGTAGTTTTATCTTAAGTTTGGCCGGTATCATTACCTTATTATATGTAAGGGAGAAAACAAGAGCAGCCACATCATATAAACATGGTTCTTATTCCATCTCGTCATGGTTTAAACGAATTACATATATTCTCATTGTATTAGGATTTCTCTGTGTTGTTTTTGCAAGTACAATAATAATTCTATAATGGAGCAAGCTATAATAACAGGCCCTCCAGGGATAAGCTGAAGGGCCATGCTTCCGGTATGCCTGCACCAATCATAAGCCTCTGAGGTAAAAAATGTATAGTTTTTGTATAGTAGCCAAGAGGATTCTAACCCCCAAAATAGGGAAAACCCTACCCATGAAATATCCAGCAAAACGTGTAATGAGTAAGCAAAAGGTGGAAATCAGGAAAGAG
>JAKQLB010000241.1 GCA_029567375.1 Bacteroidota bacterium
TCTATGAAGATGGACCGGATGAAGAGCTCCACCAAGGCCCTGGCTGCGCTAGGTGCTATCGTAGTGCTATTGTTAGGGACCTGGCTCACCCGCCAATTGTGGATTATAGATAAGATAAGCGGCACTCTCCCTTGGGTGCTCGTCTCCTCGGCCATTGCAGTGGGTATGTACGCTATTCTCAGTTGGCTCGTCTCGATAAGGAAGGCAGGATGGCTCAGCTTCCTGAAGCCTGCCGGTACCGCTACCCTCACTTGTTACCTGATGCCTCATCTGCTCTATAGCTTTATGACTATCTTCGGTTTTTCAACTCCTGCGTGGATGAATGAGGGAATAATGGGTATCATCAGTTGCATCTGCTTTTCGCTGCTATGCCTCTTTTTGACCTGGATTTTGGGAAAAATAGGGTTAAGGTTGAAGATTTGATTATCCTACAGCTCTTTTTTCCAGAGACCGTGCAGGTTGCAATACTCATAAACAGCAACAGGTTTTCCTGAGCAAGTGCAGAACTCAGCTTCGGGTTTGCCGTCGTGGGGCAGGCCGACACGGGCTCCGCCATCTTCGGTTTCTAAATAGATAAAGGCAATGTGATGCTCAGGTAGCATAGGGTGGGGTACACTACCTACCTCCACCTTGATTGTACAATCATCCAACTTGGTTACTACGGGTACGTGTTTCTCACCACCGGCATCCTCAGTATGGGCAATAAGCTGTTCCATCGGCTTACCGCAGCAAAATACTGGAACTCCCGAGTCTACAACTTTGCCTACAACATTACCACAAATAGTACATTTAAAAAATTTTGCAGCCATAATAATAGTTTTATAAAGTTATTAAAATATAGATATCAAAAGTTAAAAAAATCAACCTTACTTAGTTCAATTGTTTAATTGCTCTCAACGGACATCTCTTTATGCAAATTCCACACTCTATGCACAAGCTATAATCTATGATCGGATATCCGTCGGCACCCTGAGAAATGGCCCCTTCAGGGCATATGTCCATCAACGGGCAACGATGATCGTGAGGACATTTATTTCTATCTACTGCAATCATAATCTTATTTATGCAAATTTATCAAAAGTTTTTAATTCTACAATAGAGTAATTCTAAATTAGAACCATAAAAACTATGCCATTATTTTGCTGCGACAATTTGACACGGAGATTCTGTTGTGGCTGTAAATGGATGCTGTCACTTCGAGCCCGTAGTTTGATTATGTGGAGTGAGGATAATCACAAGAGTATATATGCATCCGATCTCTGACTTAATATTTGTCCATTATAGGCTAAGTAATCTATATTTTGCGATTATCGGGTTATTAGCCGATAATTATTAATTATAGGGTTTTTGACCGATATTCTTCCGTTATAGGCTATTCGGCCTATAAATTTACCAAAACCACCTCATTTTACAAGTAGATTTTTCTTATCTTTACACGACTAAAATCTTGTATATCATGAAAAAGAATTTTAACAGTGTTGTTCGTATGATGGCGGAGGCTGCGGGATATTTGTGGGAGAAAGGTTGGGCGGAGCGTAACGGAGGTAATATTTCTTGCAATGTTTCACAGTATAAGAAGCTCTTCGAAGGCATTTCCCCGCTTTCGGTTGAATTGGATGGTGGCGTGGATGTACCTGCTTTGGCAGGCGCTTTGCTGTTGGTTACCGGTACCGGAACGCGTATGCGTGATGTCGCCTCCGATCCTATGGCCAATATGGCGGTGATACGCATTTGCGATGATGGACGCCACTATGTAATTGTGGCCGAGAGGCCGGTCAGACCCACTTCCGAACTCCCTTCGCATCTCGCGATACACAATTATTTCCTGCAAAGCGGCTCTCCCTGCAGGGCAGTGATGCACACTCATCCCACGGAACTCGTGGCAATGTCCCACTACGCGCCATTCCTGGAAAAAGATGTGCTGGGCACTCTCTTGCGCAGTCTTATCCCCGAGACCTATATCTTTTGCCCAAAAGGGCTGGGGATAGTGCCTTATGCGCTTCCGGGCTCGCAAAAGTTGGCAGAGAAGACTCTTGAAAAGTTGCGTTCACACGATGTGGTGCTTTGGGAGAAGCATGGTGTGCTTGCAGTGGGGAAGGACCCCGTTGAGGCATTTGACATGATTGATATTCTCAACAAGTCGGCACAGATATATGTAAGAGCACGCGCAATGGGCTTTGTACCGGCCGGACTTACCCCGGAGCAGATGGAGGAGCTCAGGAAGAGTTTTATCCCATTCTAAGTTACTACTATGCTTTGGGAGTTATTCTGGACATTCTTTAAACTGGGTACCTTTACATTCGGTAGCGGCTACGCCATGATACCGATGATAGAAAGGGAGGTTGTTGACCGTAAGAAATGGTTTGACAGAGAGGATTTTTACAACCAGTTTACTCTTGCACAGTCGGCTCCGGGACCTTTCGCACTCAATACTGCCGTTTTTGTGGGCTACAAGATGAAAGGTTGGTGGGGTTCTCTGATAGCCGTCATCGGTGTCTCCATTTCACCGTTTGTCATTATTCTGCTGATTGCTATCTATTTGAGCGGATTCAGTACAAATCCCGTTGTTGAAGCAGCCTTTAAGGGAGTAAGACCGGCAGTCATAGCAATGATAGCGGTTCCTTTTATCAATATGACGAAGGGGCTCAAGTGGTATTTCATTATCCTCGCCTTTAGTATTGCCATAGTGGTGTGGCTGACCGGCATTTCACCTATATGGTTTCTGCTTGGCGGGGCGGCAGTAGGTGTTTCAGCCGCTCTTTACGGCAAAAAGAGAAGGGAGGTGAAGCCATGATCTATCTTCAACTCCTTCTTTCCTATCTTAAGATAGGATTTTTCGGTTTCGGAGGCGGATACGCGATGATTTCGCTTATTCAGAATGAAGTGGTGGTACGCAATAATTGGCTGACATCAGTAGAACTTGCCGACATAGTGGCGGTTTCGCAAATGACCCCGGGTCCGATTGCCATCAACTGCGCCACTTATGTGGGTTACACCGTTACAGGGAACATTTGGGGATCACTTTTGGCTACATTTGCAGTGTGTCTGCCGCCTCTGACTATAATGACGGTAATTACCATCTTCTATCGCCGGCTTCACAACAACTATATCGTCAAAAGCGCTCTTACATGGATGAGACCGGTGATGAGCGGTATGATCGGTGCTGCAGCCCTGATGTTTCTCAACAGAGAGACATTTGTGGATTGGGTGAGTATTGTGATATTTGCGGTGAGTTTCTTTGCAATCCGGAAAAAGTTCAATCCGATACTTCTCTTGATTATTGCAGCTGTGGCGGGTATAATCATCTATTAGTCAAACGGTGTTTTTTGTTTGAGTTTCGATAATTATGGTTATTTTTGTATTTTGTTTCAACAGTAAATTTTGTTATACATATGAAACTGATAGCAGACAGCGGCTCTACCAAGGTTGACTGGAGGGCCATTTTCAACAGCGGTGAGGTCAAATCAATTTCCACCGAAGGCATCAATCCCGTCTTTATGGAGGATGAACGCATCATCGGCATCTTGAAGGAGCACTTGCTTCCTGTTGTGGGCAAGGATGTTACAGGAGAAGATGTAGAAAAGATATGGTTCTATGGGGCAGGAGTTGTCGGAGGTGCTATTTTAGAAAAGCTCAACAGATGTTTCCAAGCTGTCTTCCCTGAATCAGAATGTTTTACAGCCTCAGACGTATTGGCGGCAGCCCGTGCTCTTTGTGGACACAGTAGCGGTATTGCGTGTATCCTCGGTACAGGCTCCAACAGTTGCTTCTACGACGGCGAAGATATTGTTAAAAATGTCCGTGCCGGAGGTTTTATCCTTGGGGACGAGGCTTCGGGTGCCTATCTCGGCAAAAGACTCATTTCTGATTTCATTAAAGGTCTTTTACCCGAGCCCATTGAAAAGGAATTTATCAAGAGGTATGACCTGGATTATCCGGCTATAGTGCAGAAAGTCTATCGTGAACAGCTTCCCAGCCGTTTTTTGGCCTCTTTCTCGCCTTTCATTTACGAGTTTCGCAATCATCCCCATATGGCATCCCTGATACGGAGCAGTTTCGAGGAATTCCTCAGGAGAAATATCATCCACTACGAAGTCCGTAAATATCCGATTAATTTTGTGGGTTCCATTGCATTCTACTATAAAGAATTGCTCGAAAAGGCAGTCACTTCAGCCGGCATGAAGATGGGCAAAGTGCTCAAGAGTCCCATAGAAGGCCTGATTCAGTATCATAAAGAACAATAATAGAGAAGATAAAGAGATGAGAGTTACCGAACAGGCGTCACACTATGCCAATCTGGAAGAAATGCCAACACGGGAGTTGTTGGAAAACATGAACCGCGAGGATCACAAAGTACCTGCCGTGGTTGCAAGTTGCATTCCTAATATCGAGAAACTGGTAGAGGGTATTGTGGAAAGGATTAAAAAGGGTGGCAAGGTCTTTTACCTCGGAGCCGGCACAAGCGGTCGTCTCGGCATCCTCGATGCATCCGAAATCCCTCCAACCTATGGGGCTCCCGTTGACCTGTTTATTGGTCTTATCGCAGGCGGTGATGCAGCTATACGTATAGCGGTGGAAGCGGCAGAAGATAGTTTTGAAGGTGGCTGGCAGGATATGCAGTCCTATGGAGTAACCGTCAATGATGTGGTGATAGGAATTGCTGCCTCCGGTACCACTCCCTATGTTATTGGAGCCATCCGTGAAGCCCGTAGCAGAGGTCTTCTGACTGCATGCATTACCTGTAATCCCGGTGCTCCCGTATCCGATGAGGCCGAGATTCCCATAGTGGCTGTCGTGGGACCTGAGTTTGTGACGGGAAGTACCCGTATGAAAGCAGGTACCGCTCAAAAACTCATCCTCAATATGATTTCAACTTCCGTAATGATTCGTTTAGGTCATGTGAAAGGTAACAAGATGATTGATATGCAGCTCTCCAACGCCAAGTTAGTGGACCGCGGCACAAAGATGATTATGGATGAGGCTAAGATTGATGACTACGAATTTGCACAATCACTTCTTCTTAAATATGGCTCGGTAAGGAAGGCTGTCGATGCCTATATTGCTGCAAAATAGGGATAATGTACAAGAGCAACTATTCATCCAAACTCCTGGACGATGCGATAGAGCAGTTTGCCTCTCTTCCCGGGATAGGTCGAAAAACCGCTCTCAGGCTGGCATTGCACATACTCAAGCAGCCAATGGAGAATGTCGCACGCTTTTCGGAATCCTTTATATCACTCAAAAGCAGTATATGCTACTGTCCTGTATGCAGGATGATATCTGATGACGGTATCTGCCCATATTGCTCGGACAACCGCCGTGATCAGACTATAGTGTGCGTGGTAGAATCACTTCGTGATGTCATCAGCATCGAGAATACCGGCTGTTACAATGGCCTTTATCACATACTGGGAGGTATCATATCCCCAATGGACGGTATAGGGCCGGGAGATCTGGCGATTGCTCCGCTGGTGGAGAGAATCCGTGAACATGATGTTAAAGAAGTGGTGCTGGCTCTCAGTACCGGCATGGAGGGTGAAACCACTTCTTTCTATATATATAAACAGATATCCTCCTTACCCGTGACAGTAACTGCTATTGCCCGTGGAGTGGGATTTGGAGATGATCTGGAATATACTGATGAACTGACTCTGGGGCGTTCCATAGAGACCCGGCAGATTTTCAAACCTTAATTTTTTTAGACAATTATGAGACAAGAATTCCCTTTTGCACTTTTTCTTGTAGCCTTTGCTGCATATACTTTGTTGTTGTTTGTCATCTCCTGGGTGACCGGCAGGAAAGCGGGTTCCAGTTCGTTTTTCTCCGGAGATAGAAAAGCTCCATGGCCTGTTGTGGCGTATGGTATGATTGGCGCATCCATTTCCGGAGTAACATTCATTTCTGTTCCTGGCAATGTATGGGTGCAAAATTTCTTCTATATGCCTCTGGTCCTGGGTTTTTTCGTAGGTTACATCGTGATAGCAAAGGTGTTGCTCCCTCTTTATTACAAGATGAATCTTACCTCCATCTATACCTATCTTGGAGATAGATTTGGCAGCAGGTCACACAAGACAGGTACCACCGTGTTTATGGTTTCCCGCTTTCTAGGAGCTGCATTGAGGATTTTTGTGGTAATTGTGGTTTTCTTCACCTTTATTCCACGAAGCATGGTAGAGGCGACTTCACCTTTGACGGTATTCATTATTATTTCTGCGATATTCCTGATTCTGCTCTATTTTTACACCTTCAAGGGTGGTGTGAAGACCATTATCTGGACCGATGTACTGCAAACTACATTCATGTTGATTGCTGTAGGTCTGACAATTTATTATATAGGCAAAAATATGGGTTTGAGTTTCGGCCAGTTGTTCTCAAGCGTGGCTGGTACCATCAATACAAATCCTGATGCGGTGGGATATGGCCGTCCTTTCACCGCTTGGTTTGATTGGAACTGGAGTCACGGCACCAATGCCGTAAAACAGTTTATATCCGGTATTTTTGTGACAATTGCAATGACAGGTCTCGACCAGGCGATGATGCAGAAAAATCTCGCTTGCAAGGATATCAAGGCAGCACAAAAGAATATGTACACCACATCTATCATAATTGTGGTGGTAAACTACTTCTTCGTACTCATGGGTGCTCTCCTATGCCTTTATGCACAGCATTTGGGTGGTTTTGAGGCACTCGGAATAACCAAGACAGACCAACTCTTCCCACTAATTGCAAGCCGGTATTTCGGTATAGGAGCAGGTGTATTCTTCCTTATTGGTCTGATTTCAGCATCTTACCCGAGCGCGGGAGCGGCTATGACTTCGCTAACGACCTCTTTCTGTGTGGATTTTCTGAAATTCAAGACCCGTACCGACCTTTCAGAGTCTCGTAAGGAGAAGATACGTAAACTGGTGCATGCGGGAGTGGGAGTAGTCTTCCTTTTAATTATAGTAGTGCTTTATCTTGTAAGCAATGATGCCGTTATCAATCTTCTTTATAAACTTGCATCATACACTTACGGTCCTCTTTTGGGTATATTTTTCTTCGGTATTCTGACAAAATATCAGGTGCGTGACCGTGCTGTACCCTGGATTGCAGTTGCAGCTCCCGTGATTTGCTTGATTATCAACTCTGTGGGTAAGAAATTTTTAGGTTTTGATCTCGGATTTACTCTTTTGATAGTTAACGGTTTGCTCACCTTTTTCGGAATGTGGCTTTTCAGAGTCAAAACAAGATAAATTTATTAAATTTGCAGAATGGTCAGAATTTCAGCAATAAAATATCTCAATACAATCCCTTTTATCTATGGTCTGGAGAACTCTCCGATTATGGAGGAGATTGTAATGGATTTTTGCTCTCCCGCTGAGTCAGCTGATAATCTGCTTTCTGACCGTAGTGATGTGGGTATTGTCCCGGTGGCGATAATTCCCTTACTTCCCGATGCACACATCATATCCGATTTTTGCATAGGTGCCACGGACAATGTTGCAAGTGTACTGCTTTGTTCAGCTCTTCCGCTAAAAGAGATACGCCATATTATGATGGATGGCGATTCCCGCACATCCCAGCTTCTGACCAGGGTGCTTTGCCGCGATTATTGGCACATCAGTCCGAAGTTCGAGCAATTTGATTATGAGTCTGAGGGGGTGGATCCCGCTTTGAGTTATCTGCTGATAGGTGATAAGGCTCTCGCCGAAAGGGAGCGCTTTGCCTATACATACGACCTTGCCCGTGAATGGGTTGACTTTACAGGCAAACCCTTTGTATTTGCCTGCTGGACCGCAAACAAGCCACTTGGAGAGGATTTTATAAAAAAGTTCAACGAGGCTCTTCGTTATGGGACTGACAATATCGGTGATGCCGTAAAAAAACATTGTCATCAGTTTTCCGAAGAGTATGCTGAAAACTATCTGAAGTCAAACATTTCGTTTGAACTTGACCGCGACAAGCGTGCCGGCCTTACCGAGTTCTGGAGGGTCGCTTTGGAGAAACTGAACCCCCGAGTCAACTGGTTGTAACCCTGTTTTTGTTCACGGAAACATCCACCAGCCAACACTTGAGACAATGATTGGAATTTTTTACAAATCAAATGACCAGATAGTAACCTCGGATAACACCGACACTCTAAAGAACCTCCAACGGGAAGATGTTCTCTGGATAGACCTTTTCGATCCTACCGGTGAGGAAAAACGCTCTGTAGAGCATTTTCTCAACACTAATCTTCAGAGTCGCGCACAGGCGGAGGAAATCGAGAGTTCATCCCGTTATTCCGAGACTCACGACAACATATTCATCAACACCGATTTCCTGATCCCGGGACCGGAAAACTACAGTATGGAGTCGGTTTCTTTTATTTTAACGGGCGATACCATCACCTCCATCCGTCAGGTGCCCTTGCGTAGTTTTACTGACATTCAGAGGCGCATAATTGCCAATCCGCGCCTATATCCTACCGGTTATCATATCTTGATCGGTATTCTTGAAAACAGGATCGACCTTGATGCTGATATGATCGAATTGATGTCGAAAGAGATTGCATTGTATAGCAAGAGGGTAAGTCTGGGTGAAGATGTAGGGGAGGAGTTTCTACTGGATATCAACCAACTGCAGGAAAATAACATGATGGTTCGTGAGAACATCGTGGATAAGCAACGTATGCTCTCGAGCATCCTGAAGAGCGAAAAATCTCCCGATAGTATCACCAACAAGCTAAACATCCTTTTAAAAGACGTCGCTTCGCTGATCAACCACACCAATTTCAGTTTCGAGCGTCTTGAGTACCTTCAGAATACCGTGCTCGGTCTTATCAACCTTGAGCAGAACAAAATCATGAAAATATTTACCCTGGTATCGTTGCTGTTGATGCCTCCGACTCTGATTGCAAGTATCTACGGCATGAATATAAAATTGCCGCTTATAGGTGGTCTCTGGGATATTCTACTGCTTGGCAGTCTGATGCTGACGGTGGTACTCGTGGTAATTTTCATTTTCCGCCGTAGGCGGATGCTTTAAAGGGAGAGGCTATGAAGTTTACTCTTCATATTTCGCGCAAAGCGGTAATTATCGTTTTTCTACTGCGGATGGTGATTACCTGTGGCTGTAATTCTCCGAAGGTACGCAGCGATTATTGGCATGTACGTGACGGGCAGATTTATCCCCCTGCTTCGGTCGGCAATGAGCCCCATTACTTCATAGGAACAAACTTCTGGTATGGTGTGATACTCGCTTCTGAAGGGGAGGGTGGCGATAGGGAGCGCCTGCACCGTGAATTGGACACTCTATGCGCCATGGGAGTGGATAATCTTAGAATACTGGTAGGTGCTGACGGCACTGATGGGACCCACTCCAAGGTGGAACCCACACTGCAGAAGGCTCCGGGAGTCTATGATGAGACTCTGCTCCGGGCGCTCGATTATCTTATGGTGGAACTGGGCCGGAGAAATATGTCCGCAGTGCTCTATCTCAACAACGCCTGGGAGTGGAGCGGAGGCTTTGGGCAGTACCTGATGTGGGCAGGAGAACCACCTTGTCCGATCCCGTTGATTGATGGCGGAGATGCCTATATGGATTATATGGTGCGATTTCAGCGCAACGAGGAGGCAAAAGCACTTTTCAGGAGCTATGTTGCTGATATAGTCTCGCGCACCAATACCATCACCGGTCGCCGCTACAGCGAAGATCCCGCCATATTTTCGTGGCAGATATGCAATGAGCCGCGTCCCTTCTCCTTGGGAGAAAATGACAATCGTCTCCTATTTGCAGAGTGGATTCGGGAGACAGCTCAACTGATCAGGAGCATCGATCCCAATCATATGATTTCTACCGGAAGTGAGGGTAAATATGGCTGTGAGAGTGATATGGCCCTGGTGGAACTCATACATTCATATCCGGAGATCGACTATATCAATATTCATATCTGGCCAACCAATTGGGCTTGGTCAAGCCGCATTAATCCCAATGAGGAGGACTTGGAGCGCTCCATCTCCAAATCCCGCGACTATATTGAGGAGCATCTGCCGATAGCGGAGCGTCTCGGCAAGCCGATTATCATAGAGGAGTTCGGATATCCGCGTGACGGCTACAGTTTTTTAAAGGAGAGCACTACTGAGCATCGTGATGCCTATTACGGTTTTATTTTTGAGCAGGTGGAGCAATCACGCCTTTCGGGAGGAGTCATTGCAGGATGCAATTTTTGGGGCTGGGCAGGCTTCGCGGAACCTTCTGTGGGTCACGACTACTGGCGGAAGGGAGATCAATATACGGCAGACCCCGCGCAGGAGCCGCAGGGTCTGTTTTCGGTATTTCACGGTGATTCCACCGTGGAAATAATTCGCAAATATTCTACAATTTAAAGGAGTCCCTAAGACCTGTGGCTTTATTGTAGCCTCCGTTTTTGGAATCTTCCTTAAAGTATCCGATACGTTCGAACTGAACTGCTATGCCTGAATCGTCTTTGAGAAGGTCAGGCTCGGCAAATGCCTCTTTTACCACCAAAGAATCGGGGTTGAGGTACTCTCTGTAATCCTTCCCTTCGGGAATGGAGCCCATCTGCTCTTCAGTGAAGAGTTTGTCAAATAGGTTGACTGTAATCTTTTCCGAATGAGTAACCGAAACCCAGTGTATGGTGCCCTTAACGGAGCGCCATGGACCTGCACCCGGCTTGCTGGTAGGGTCGTATGTGCAATGGATTTCCACAACCTCACCGGCTTCATTCTTAATATAATCCACGCATTTGACGATATAAGAGTATTTAAGGCGTACCTCACCATCAGGCTTGAGTCGGTGGTATCTCTTGGGAGCCTCCTCCATAAAGTCTTCGCTTTCGATGTACATCTCTTTTGAAAATGCTATTCTGCGTTTGGGACCGTTGGGATATTCCGGATTCATCGGGGCTTCAAAATATTCAACTTTCCCTTCTTCCCAATTATCAATAACCAGTTTTACAGGGTTGATAACCGCCATATAGCGGTTGGAACGACGATTGAGGTCATCTCTGAGGCACCACTCCAGAAGTGAGAGGTCTATGACATTATCACGTTTTGCCACTCCTACTTTTTCAGCAAAGAGGCGTATGCTTTCGGGAGTATAGCCTCTGCGGCGAAGTCCACAGATGGTTGGCATACGGGGGTCATCCCATCCTTCAACGAAGTTGTTGTTTACCAGTTCCAGGAGTTTGCGTTTGCTCATCACGGTATAAGTGAGGTTAAGGCGGGCAAATTCGTACTGGCGGGAGGGAAATATCTCCAGGTTTTCTATAAACCAGTCGTAGAGGGGTCTGTGTACATCGAATTCGAGTGTGCAGATAGAGTGTGTTATTCTTTCTATCGAGTCACACTGACCGTGCGCATAGTCATACATCGGATAGATACACCACTGGTCACCTGTACGGTGATGCGATGCGTGGATGATACGGTACATCAGAGGGTCGCGCATAAGCATATTGGGATGTGCCATATCGATTTTTGCACGAAGTACTTTATCGCCTTCGGCATATTTCCCCTCTCTCATTTCCTCAAAAAGGCGGAGATTTTCCTCCACGGAACGGTTGCGCCAGGGGCTATTTACTCCCGGAGTACTGATTGTACCGCGTGTTTCGCGGATCTCTTCCTGTGTCTGATCATCCACATAAGCAAGACCCTTTTTGATAAGAAAAATTGCCCACTCATAGAGTTGCTCGAAATAATCCGAAGCATAGAGCTCATTGGCCCATTCAAATCCAAGCCATTTAATATCCTCTTTGATAGAGTCTACATACTCTACATCCTCTTTGACAGGGTTAGTGTCATCAAAACGCAGGTTTGTATAGCCGCCATATTTTAGTGCAAGTCCGAAATTGAGGCAAATGCTCTTTGCATGGCCGATGTGGAGGTATCCGTTGGGTTCCGGCGGGAAACGGGTAATAATTGAATCGTGTTTACCGCTGGCCAGGTCATCCTCGATGATCTCTTCAATAAAATTAAGATTGCGCTCGGGCGTCTCATTATTAATAATTTCTTCCATAGTGCGTGTAAGTATGGGAATTGTGTTCCTGTTGTCTGACTTGCAAAAATAAGAAAAAAACGCTTACTTTGATATATTTTACACCACTTGTAGTATGACACGTTCAATGACAGGTTACGGCAAGGCGGAATGCCTGATCTCAGAAGATAAATATTTGATTGAAATCCGCTCTCTAAACGGCAAGAATGCCGACATCACTCTTAAGACTCAGATAATCCCTCGCGAAAAAGAAATTTCGGTGCGCCAATATCTCATACAGCGTCTCAATCGTGGCAATATAGACTTATATGTCAGCGTAGAACAAAACGGAGAGAATGCTGCGCGCTCTATAAACGGTCAAGTGCTGCTGGGTTATTACAACCAGCTCTGTTCAATACTTGACGACAGCCCTATGGCAGATCTTGATAGAGAGGATCTGCTTCCGGCACTTCTCAAGATGCCTGATATTGTGGAGTCTAAAGTTACGGAATTCACGGAAGAGGAATGGGAAGAGCTTTTCAATGCGATATGTCGTGCTGCGGATGATCTCGATGCTTTTAGACTGAGGGAAGGAGCGGTGTTGCGTGATGATGTACTTTCGAAAGTCTCCAGAATTGAAGAGTGTCTGGATGAGATAGGGCAATTTGAGCAGGAGAGGGTAGAGACGATAAGGCAGCGCCTCCTCAGTCGTATTGAGGAAATATCTTTGCAGCCTGATCAGGAGCGTCTCGAGCAGGAGTTGATCTTTTATATGGAGAAACTCGACATAAACGAGGAGAAAGTACGTCTACGCCAGCATTGCAACCATTTCAGGGGAACTCTCGAACATGAGGAGTATCCTGGGCGCAAACTGGGATTCATAGCTCAAGAGATGGGACGCGAGATCAACACCATCGGTTCCAAGGCTAATCATGCCGGAATCCAAAGGATTGTAGTGATGATGAAAGATGAGTTGGAAAAGATCAAAGAGCAGTCGCTGAATATTCTTTAAATTACTTTAAATATCATTTTTATGAAAAAACAACTGTTGTCATTATTGATTCTGGCGCTTCCGATTCTATCATCCGCGTCAGATAATCAGGCCCGTCTGCTGCGTTTCCCTACAATAGGAGGCGGCAAAATCGTATTCAGTTATGCCGGTGACCTCTACAGCGTGGATGCTGATGGAGGCGCTGCTACCAGACTCACCTCACATGTCGGGTATGAGGTATTTCCAAAAATATCACCGGACGGCAAGACTATTGTGTTTACAGGCCAGTACGATGGCAATACCGAGGTCTATTTCCATGCCTCTGGAGGGTGGAGAGCCGGTGAGACTTACCTGGACACCCACTCTCGACCGTGACAATATGGGCGACCGAATGGGTCCTAACAATATCGTGATGAACTGGACGCCAGATGGCAGCCAGATTATTTTCCGCACCAGATGGTACACCTTTTCCGGCCTGAGAGGGCGTCTCTACAAGGTTTCCAAAGATGGCGGAATGCCGGTGCAGTTACCCTCTACAGAGGGTGGATTTTGTTCTTATTCGCCTGACGGCAAATATCTGGCGATGAACAGGATGTTCCGGGAATTCCGCACCTGGAAATACTACAAGGGCGGTCAAGCGGATGATATCTGGATTCACAAGGTCGGTACTACCTCTTTGGAAAAAATCACGGACAATCCCTATCAAGACATCTTCCCCATGTGGATAGGTGACGAAATATTCTACCTTTCCGACCGCGACAGGACAATGAATATGTTCGTTTATAATACCAAGACAAAAAAGACCGAAAAGGTGACCGATTTTACTGAATATGACATCAAATTCCCTTCGGCTTCCTCTGAATATATCGTCTTTGAAAATGGAGGATACATCTACAAATTTTCCGTAAAGGATCGTACCTATACCAAAGTGAACATCACCCTCGCCAGTGATAACATCTGGAGTCGCACCGAACTTGGAGATGCATCGAAAAGGATGAGTTCCTATGATCTCTCTCCTGACGGAGAAAGAGTGCTTGTTACTGCACGCGGTGACATCTTTTCGCTCCCCGCAAAGCAGGGCGTCACCTACAATATCACCCGCTCACCCGGTTCTCACGAGCGCAATGTGTCATGGTCGCCTGACGGCAGCACCATCGCATATCTCTCCGACGCCGACGGCGAATATCAGGTATATACGGCTCCCTCTTCGGATATGACTGTCGCAAGGAAAATAACCTCATTTCCCTCCGGCTATCTCACCGGACTCCAGTGGTCTCCCGATTCCAAGAGACTTTACTTCAATTCGGATAAGATGGATAAATATGAGCTGGATGTGACCACGGGTGCACTCAAGCGTATTCTTGTCGGCACCCACAGCGGCATCCGCTCATTTACATTGACTGACGACGGTAGCTGGGCGGCCTATGTAACTTCACTTCCCAACAAAGTCAGCGCGGTATTCCTCTACGAGACTGCCACCGGCAAATCATTCCAGGTGACGGATAGATGGTATAATTCGTCTTCACCCGTATTCTCAAAGGATGGTAAATATCTCTTCTTCACCTCTTCCAGGAATTTCCGTTCCACTTATTCACGTGTGGAGTGGAATGCCACCTATTCTGTCAATGATTACGTATTTGTGCTTCCTCTTGCAAAGGAGACTCCCAATCCTGCTGCGGTAAAGTCCGATGAATACACCGCTATCGGAGCTTCCGCTTCGGCTGAAAAGCCTTCCGACAAAAAAGAGAGCAAGACACCTGTAGCAGTGAAAATTGATACCGACGGCCTCTATGAGCGAATATCAGCGTTGCCGCTTCCCGCAGGCGGATACAATCTTCTTTTTGCTGACGGAGGGAAACTCTATTATGTTTCATACAGCGGTATGGGAGGTTCCATGGCAAGAGGCGGTTCGTCCGGAGTGAAGAGTCTCGATCTCAAAACCATGAAGTCAAGTGACGCATTCCAGGGCATGCCTGTCAGCTATACTTCAGATCTGAAGAAAGTTCTCGTCAGGGATGCCGGTAAACTCTACGTTATCAATACATCCGGTCCCGGCAAGCTCGGTGATCCCGTTCCCACCTCCGATATGGAGATTATCATTGATCGCCAGACGGAATGGAAACAGATATTTGACGAAAGTTGGCGTATTATGAGGGATGGCTTTTATGTGGAGAATATGCACGGTGTAGACTGGCAGAAGATTCACAGCAAATATGCACAACTGCTTCCTTATGTAAAACACCGCCATGACCTAAGTTATATCATCGGTGAAATGATAGGAGAGCTCAATGTCGGTCATGCCTATATCAATTCCGGAGATGAGCCTGAAGTGCCACGTATCAAGATGGGCCTTCTCGGAGCAGAGTTCGTTAAGGACAAATCAGGTTCATTCAAAATCACCAAAATTTTCAAAGGCACCAATTGGGATGAGGCTTTTCGCAGTCCCCTTGCGGAGAGTGATGCCAAAGTGGGCGAATATGTGCAATCGGTAAATGGCATTCCCTGCAGCGGATTGAAAAACATTTATCAGGCGCTCGTAGGAAAGGCAGATAAAGTGGTGGCGCTTGTCGTTTCTTCCGATGCCAAAGGAACTAAACCCCGTACCATTTATGTCAAGACCGTTTCCAACGAAAGCAGGTTGGCTTATTACGAATGGGTACAGACCAATATTGAGAAAGTAGAAAAGGCCTCCAACGGAGAAATCGGCTATATCCATATCCCCGATATGAGTACCGCAGGGCTGGATGTATTTACCAAACTCTTTTATACTCAGCTTGATAAGAAGGCGCTCATAATAGATGACCGTATGAATGGAGGCGGAAATGTCTCTCCTATGATTCTGGAACGTCTTCAGAGGGTGGTCTACAGGATGAGTATGTCCCGCAATGGCGGAGAACCTAATACTATACCCAATGAAGCACATTATGGCCCTAAAGTATGTCTGATCGACAAATATTCATCATCGGACGGCGACCTTTTCCCGTACGGATTTAAGACTCTCGGTCTTGGAAAGGTTATAGGTATGCGCTCTTGGGGAGGCATTGTGGGTATTTCCGGCTCCAAGCCCTTTATAGATGGTCAGGATATGCGTACACCGTTCTTCACTTCCTATTCATCGGAGACGGGAGAGTGGATTATCGAGGGATATGGTGTAGATCCCGATATAGTTGTGGACATCAATCCTTTCGAGGATTATCTCGGCAAAGATGCTCAACTTGACAAAGCAATTGAGGTTCTTAAAGAGGAACTCAAGACTTTCAAACCGCTACCGGGTATTCCGGCCGATCCCATACGATAGTATTCCAGTTGCTTTGCAATGAAAATAATCTCTTTTTCCGAAGCGCTGTCGCTCTATTTGGATGCACCGTTGGAAGAGTTGCGCAGTATGGCTGATACCGCAAGGTACAGCCATATTCCGCAACAACGGGTAAGCTGGCAAATTGACCGCAATGTCAATATTACAAATGCTTGTGTCAGCGGTTGCCGTTTTTGCAATTTTCATTGCAAACCTGTTGAAAAAGAGAAAATATTTGTCACTACCCTCGATCAATATAAGAGCAAAATTGCTGAGATGCGTCGCCTTGGAGGTGACCAGCTTCTGCTTCAGGGTGGTCTGCACCCCGAATTGGATGTAATTTATTACGAGAATTTATTTCGCGAACTCAAGAGAATGGAGCCTTCGCTTAAACTCAATGCTCTGGGGCCTCCCGAGATTGCTTTCATTTCCCGCATCAGCGGGATCAGTTGCGAAGAGACGCTCAGTCGTCTGCATGAGGCAGGACTCGACACCCTTCCGGGAGCCGGAGCGGAAATACTCTCGGACAGAGTGCGCAGAATAATCTCTCCGGGCAAGCCAACTGCAAAAGAGTGGTGCAGCGTGATGGAAATAGCTCACAAAATGGGCATCGGCACAACTGCCACGATGGTCTATGGCCATATTGAGACAATGGAGGAGAGGATAGCCCATCTCTTCACTATCCGCGACTTACAGGGTCGCAAACCCGAAGGTGTTCCCGGATTTCGTGCTTTTATCGGCTGGCCTATGCAACTGAAAGGGACTCGTTTAGCCGTAATGATGGAGGAAAAAGGCTTACAACTGCCCCGAGTAGAGTATGGTTGGAGCAAGGAAGAGGAGTTTCTCCGCACGATGGCAATTTCCAGAATCGTTCTTCACAATATCACTCATATCCAGGCCTCATGGCTCACCGTGGGCATGAAAACAGCCAAAAAATCGCTTCACTATGGAGCGGATGATATGGGCTCGATAATGATTGAAGAAAACGTGGTCTCTGCCGCGGGCACATCCAATACCATGACGGCCGAAGGGATGCAAAAGGCCATTCGTGAAGCGGGATTTGAGCCCTGGCTTCGCCGGCAGGATTATTCTCCGGTCGATCCGTCAAAACTGCGCAGCCAGGCAATTTCCTGACTCCAGATTTCAGGTTCGGGAGTTTCAAGAATCAGGGGGATGCCGTTAAATCGGGCATCCCTCATTATTCTGATGAAGGTGCCTTTGCCGATAAACCCATTACCAAGAGTTTCATGGCGGTCAACTCTGGATCCGAGCGGTTTTTTAGCATCGTTGAGGTGCATTCCCTTGAGATATTTCAGACCTACAATCCGGTCAAGCTCTTCTATTACTTTGCCAAAAGTGTCTTCTCCATTGTTGAATAGGTCACTGTCGTTCTCTCCGCTACGCACATCATAGCCGGCAGCAAAAGAGTGGCAGGTATCGATGCAGACCCCAACTCTCGATTTGTCTTCTACCTGCGAGATGATTTCGGCAAGATGTTCAAATTGAAAACCTACATTTGATCCTTGTCCTGCGGTATTTTCAATGACCGCGCAGACACCTGAAGTCTTGTCCAGAGCCATATTTATGGATTCTGCAACACGTCTCAGGCATTCGCTTAGGGAGATTTCGTTCAGATGGCTCCCCGGATGGAAATTGAGACGGTTGAGTCCGAGTAGTTCGCAACGCTGCATCTCGTCAAGAAATGCCGCCCTTGATTTGCCCAGTCCTTCAGATGTCGGATGTCCCAGATTGATGAGATAGCTATCGTGGGGAAGTATCGAGTCCGGAATAAATCCATGTTGGATACAGTTTTCTTTAAAAAGTCGGATGCTCTGCTCTGAAAGCGGAGCGCTGACCCACTGACGTTGATTTTTTGTAAATAGGGCGAAAGCATTTGCCCCAATGGCAGCCGCATTGAGAGGGGCATTTTCCACCCCTCCGCTACTGCTGACGTGTGCACCGATTAATTTCATTGTTACTTTTTTCAACTTATATTGGAATAATCTTTTATTTCTATTTTTAAATCCCTGAGAACCTTGCTCAGAAGGGCATTTTCTTTACTTGAAAGCAGAGGGTCTTTCTCCAGAATCTCCGAGGCTTCCCTTCGGGCATCATCAAGTACGCCGGAGTCCCTGCCCAGATTGGCTATATGGAGGTTTAATGCGAGTCCGCTCTGTCTTGTGCCCTCAAAATCACCGGGACCTCTCATTCTCAGGTCAGCTTCTGCAAGTTCAAATCCGTCGGTAGTCTGACACATCATCTCAATCCTCTGGCGGGATTCGTTGCTGAGTTTGTAGCCCGTCATGAGTATGCAGTAAGATTTCTCCGCGCCTCGTCCGACTCTGCCCCTGAGCTGGTGGAGCTGGGAAAGTCCAAACCGTTCGGCACTTTCGATTACCATTACTGAGGCATTGGGCACATCTACACCTACTTCTATGACAGATGTGGAGACCAGAATATGAGCCTTTCCACTCACGAAAAGCTCCATATCGAAGGCTTTGTTTTCGGGTTTCTGCTGGCCATGAACCACGGCAGTACGGTATTCGGGGGGAGGAAAAGCTTTGACTATGGCCTCGTAGCCCTCCTCGAGGTTTTTGTAATCCATTTTTTCCGATTCCTTAATCAGAGGATAAACTACGAATACCTGTCGCCCGGATTTTATCTCTTTCTTCATGAATTCGTGCAGGCGGGGACGGGAGTTTTCACCCCAGTGGATGGTTTGTATCGGTTTTCTGCCGGGAGGCAGCTCATCTATCACCGATACATCGAGATCTCCCCAGAGAGTCATCGCGAGGGTTCTCGGGATCGGGGTTGCGGTCATTACCAGTATATGGGGCGGCATAGCCGATTTTGTCCATAATCTGGATCTCTGTTCCACTCCAAATCTGTGCTGCTCATCTATAACAGCCAGTCCCAGGTTTAGAAACTGCACATTTTCCTCAATCAGTGCGTGGGTGCCGAATATGATATGGATGGAACCATCTTCAAGTCCTGCGTGGATAGCGCGGCGCTCTTTGGTCTTTGTAGAGCCTGTTAGCAGCGCGGTTTTGACTCCGCTGTGTTCCAGAAACTTCAGGGTACCATTGTAGTGCTGTGAAGCAAGTACTTC
>JAKQLB010000245.1 GCA_029567375.1 Bacteroidota bacterium
GCGGCTTTTTTATCGTTTCGTTAAGTATGTTCAGGTCGAACTGCGAAAGTCCAAGTTCTTCAAGGCTATAAAGCATTTTGGCGGAAAGAAGCCTTATGCCGACGCTTTCGCCGTAAGGTGTAGGAAGGATGGAAACCCTGAGATCCAGGTCCTCTTTCCCCGCCCTTATCTTCATCCTGCCATCCTGGGGGAGGCGGTGTTCCGCGATATTAAGGTTAGACATTATCTTTATCCTGGATATTATCGCGGGCTGGAAATGCTTTATAGTGGGCGGTATGGCTGCATCGTAAAGCACGCCGTCTATCCTGTAGCGGACCCTCAACTCGTCTTCATACGGCTCGATATGTATGTCCGTGGCCCTGTCATGGAAGGCCTGCTGGATAATCTGGTTGACGAACTTAATTATCGAGGCGTCCTCTACAAGCTCATCGGAATCCTTTGCGCCGGCCCCCGCGGAATCCGGCCTTGCCGACGGCTCGGTTTCGGCGATGATGTTCTCGATAGTATCCGCGCCTATCCCGTAATATTTCTTTATCGCCTCGATTATGTCCTTCTCTCCCGCCAGGCAGGCGCGCACCTCGCAGCCGAGCAGGAGTTTTACGTCATCAAGCGTATGGACATCGAGCGGATCGGTAACTGCTATGGTAATGATTTCATCCTTAAGCTCTATCGGCATCAGCTTATAATGGATGGCGAACTTGGCGGGGACTCTCTCGAGGATGGATTTATCTATTTTTCTTTCTTTGATCTTTACGCAAGGGATGCGAAGCTGCCTGGAGAGCACCGCGAATACTTTATCTTCCGGCGCGAAACCTAAATCCGAGACTATCTGGCAAATGAACTTTCCTGACTTGTTCTTCTCTTTAAGGCATTGTTCGAGCTGCTCGTGCGTTATCAGGCCTTCCTCTGCGAGCATCTCGCCTATAAGCATGCTGTCCTTCGCCGGCATATCTCTCCTTGGTCGCGGTTTTACAGAACATGCTTATTATACATCATAAGTTTGCGCCTTTAAAGGTTTTCATCCAGCCAGGCGGCCGCTTCCTCGAACTTCGAGGCGGGGGCTATCGTGTGGCCTCCGCCGAACTCAGTCCACTTTGTTTTCCAGCCCAGATCTTCAAGGAATTTCCTATCGCGCTTCATTTCGTTGTATCGGAAATCGGACGAACTGGCTATGAATACAGCCAGCTTATTCTTGGGATATCTGTTCTTTTGCGAGATATAGTTCTCTTTTATCATCCCCGTATTTACGACTACCGCTTTTATCAGATCGGGATACATACAAGCAAACATGTGGGATCCCATAGCCCCTCCCGAAAAACCCGAAGCAATTACCTTAGTCTTGGAAACGGGATATTTGCCATACAGCTTGGATACCGCGGAGGCCAATTCGCCGAGAATCGGGGTTGCAGATACTCCGTTTTGAAATTTTTTCGATGCCATTATTATCCATCTATGCTTATCCGCTGCTCTCTTCCACGCATTTATCATCGATTGAGCGTCAGCGCTCGGCGAGAGGGCTATGACCAAAGGGTATCTCTTTTGGCTGCTCAAACCGCCGGGAATATAAAGAATATATGCGGGATCGTTAATTATCTTAGGTTCGAGAGCCTTTTTTATTATCTTCTTGAGTGGTTTTGGAAACGATACTTCTTTCTTCGGCTGCGCTATTTCAGCAGGCTGGTTAAGCTTTTCCTGCTCAACGATGACAGGTATTTCCTTTTTTGGCTCCTCCGGAGGCAACGGCTTAACTATTATATCCTTGATCTCGGATTTGTTGAATTCCGTGGTAATCGTCCCCGTTCTCCCAAGGGAGAACTTAACACATTCTCCTTCCTGACTGAGAATCTTTCCGGTTAATATCCTGCCATCGTTAAAATGCAATTCATCAGCGATTGCGTAATTTTGTAGTGGCATCAACATTATTACGACAAACAGTAAAACATTCATTACATATTTTTTTGTATTTCGATTGATGCAATTCATTAGTATTCTCCTTGCAATGAACTTGTCATTACCTAAATAAGCCCCGTCTCAGGAGAGTATTCCTTGGTCTTGTAGGCGTATTTGGGTGTCAAAGAGCCATTCTGGGCGGTTATATTGCCGAAGGCGTCGTAGTCGTAGGTCTGGATGACAGAGCCTGCGGAGTTGGTTACCTGGTTGAGGTTACCGAGGTTGGAGTCGTGGTAATAGAGGGTGTTGGCGCCGTCATAGCTTGAAATAAGCCCTCCTATGCCTCCCGGGGCGCTTGGAAGCCTCGTGTAGGCGGCTATATAGGTGCCGGGGGAGTTCCTTTCAATGAGCGGGAGTAGGCCGTCGTAGATATATTCTACCTCATTGGAGTCTATATAGGAATAGGTTCTTCTGCCGTCTCCGGAGTAGCCGTAGTAGGCCTCGGAAGAAGGTGTTACGGCGGAGACGAGCCTGTTCTCGTAGTCATAGCCGTAGGTGGTAGTACCGTTAAGGGAGCTGACCTGCTGGGTCAGGTTGCCGTTATTGTTGTAGGTGTAGTTAAAAGTGTAACTTGAGATATTGGTAATGAAGGTTACATAATACACTACTCTATCCAAAATCCTCCGAATATTGGCCCTCCCCCTTTAATAAGTAATTCTTCACTATTATCATTTAAATTATAAATCCACACGTCTTTTGTTTCAGATGTAACTGGCAACTCAAATGACCTTATTTTGCTAAAAATAAAATACTTCTTATCCGGAGACACTATACATCCAGAGCCATTATATCCATTGATTTTTTTTGCTAAGACTGGCGTGTAAGTATCTGACATAACTGTAAATATAGCGTTTTTCTTTGTACATAATAACATTGCCCCGTCATTGCTAATACCAACCGGACTAAACCCTTCCAATACTGCCCTTTTTTCTCCTGTTCGCAAATCACATCTTACTGTATTTGAATCGAGATCACGATACAATAATATATCATTTGTTTGCCAAAAACATCCGAATCCAGAATAATCGTCTGTAACCATTCTATGTGATTCACTCGCCCTCATCTTGAAGCTGACAACAAACAACTCATATCTGTAATCCTTTGGCAAAACATCCTCGCAATTTGTCAAATTCATTTTTAATCTCCCATACGCAATTTTATCACCATCAGGAGAGATACTAAATTGTTTTATATCTGTTAATATTTTGTTTTCGGTCCATTGATTCATTTCCAAATTGCTTTCATAAATATTGTGTGTACCTAAAGGCCCGCTATAACCTATAAATACTATCTTATTACTAATCTTCAAATAATTGGGATAAACAACGTTAGACACATCTTTATTGCTTTCTATAGCCTTTTTTTGTGAAAACAATTCACAGATAACTTTTGAATTAAAGTCATATTTATATAGGTTTGCTCCGTCCGAATAATATAGATTTCCTTTAACATTGTCCGCAAATAGATTGAATTCATTGCACATATTTACCATAGGTACTCCGAATGTTAATATGCTCACAGAAGCAATTAGTATTAATGTTTTGATATGATTATTCATGGCATACCCTTTCGTTATTGCATTACCATGTATAATTAACAGTTATCCCCGTTGCTGTTGTTGGTTGTCTATTAGCATTGTTATGTATTCTCACTAATCTCCTGTATTCTCCAAGGACCGCTCTTGCGTATGCCTGACAGTCATGAAACCAGCCAAATTTATTTTTAAGCCAACCGTTCCTAACTACATTATTTTCAGCTCTGCACAATAGCTTGTCATCAAGATATACACAGCCAGGAACTTTTGTATACCAATCCAAGAGTACGGGATCATCTGAACGAATCTCTCCTTCATTGTTTTTTCCCTGATGATATCCGCTGTTTTCACCGTTTTCATAAAAAAACTGATGATGCTGGAAAGGGGGGAAGTTTAACCACGGAAATCTTTGAAGCGCTCTCGCTCCCATATACGCCAGCCCCCACGGATCATACCTATTCACAGGGTCATTGTTACAGTAGATGTATTCATTCGGCCCATCTATCTGCCCAAGGGGATCCTTGGTAATAAACCTTCCAATGAGCGGGTTGTAGTATCTTCTGCCGAAGAAGACAAGCCCCGTCTCGGGAGAGTATTCCTTGGTCTTGTAGGCGTATTTGGGTGTCAAAGAGCCATTCTGGGCGGTGATGTAGCCGAAGGCGTCGTAGTCGTAGGTCTGGATGACAGAGCCGCTACTGTTGGTCACCTGGTTGAGGTTACCTAGGTTGGAGTCGTGGTAATAGAGGGTGTTGGCGCCGTCATGGCTTGAAATAAGCCCTCCTATGCCTCCCGGGGCGCTTGGAAGCCTCGTGTAGGCGGCTATATAGGTGCCGGGGGAGTT
>JAKQLB010000304.1 GCA_029567375.1 Bacteroidota bacterium
TATGCGATGGCCTTTGCCGTACGGCTTTGGGGCAGTAGTGATTTGTAGTTTTCATAAAGCCATTTTTCAAAGGTTACCAGTATGGGATACGCTTTTTCGCATCTTAGTTTTTTCCTTTCTTCCAATGATAACTTCTGTTCATCAGCCTCCCTTTCGATGGCATAGAGAGATTGGATCTGAAGCAACGCCTCGGTAGCCAGCTTTTTGTTCTCTTTCAGGGATTCATCAAATTTACGCCTTGCATGTGCCCAGCAACCCAACATCAGTTTTCCGTCAAGTTGTTCCATGTTTTGATAGACTTGATATCCATCGGTCTGAATGGCTCCCTTGAAGTTATGCAGCAGCACCATGGCCGTTTTCTCTGATCGGGAACCTCGGTCGTAATGGAAGAAAAGTTCTCCGGTATCCGGACTGCGCACAGCCCATACATAGCCCTTGACAGCTCGTTTCTTTTCATTGTCCACTACGGGAAGCGTGCTTTCATCTACCTGGATGTAATCACAAGCGAGAACCCGTCGTCGAAGATGGTCGTAGAGTGGTTTGAGCAGTTCACAGCTCTGGGACAACCAGTCTCCCACCGTAGAAGAGCTGATATGCACTCCCAAATTAGCAAACCGGGCAATTTGTCGGTGAAAAGGTATATGGTAAAGGTACTTTTGGATGATAATCTCTGTCAAAAGGGATGTGTCTGCCATGCATTTATGCAAGGGTGCCGGGGGAAGTGGGGCTATAAGCACGGTGGAAGACTCATTTTCTCCATCAATCCGGTCTGATTGGTTTTTAAGAACGTATTTTCTGCGGATTGTCTTCTTGATGTAGAACTCAGCCGGTTTGAGAGCCAGTCGGCTGGTCTCCTCAGAACCTATGCAAACATATTCCTGGTCGTTAATACCTTCAGGATCAATGATGGTTTCTTCTACACGAAGACCTTCCAGGGAGATATCTTTACGCGGGGTACGTGGCTTGTTAACGGTGATGGTTCTGGTAATCAGCTCCTGTTCCTGTTGTGCCGCTTTTTCCAACTCTGCCTTCTCCCGATCACTCAGTGGCTCTCCAAAGATATCAAGCTGACGCACATTAGGATCTGTGGATATGAACCGTTCACTCTTTTTCCCAAAAATGATTTTGCGAAGACGGTCTATCTCGAATTCCAACTTTGAAATGACGGCTTCTTTTGCGGATAATTGGTCGCGAAGAGAAGCGATCTCATCAACCAACTTTTGGACTTCGGAAAGATTATTTTGCGGGGCCATTTAATGCTGTAATTATCTGATACAAAGATAGTAACAAGATTTTAAACGACCAAATATTTTGAGCTTTTTTTGTTAATAATTTACTCTTTTTAAACGCCTTAACCGTGCTCCCGGATCCGATACAATTCCCTCTACCATCATTACCAGGTCTACTCATGTCATCGTGATCGATCCCTGTTGAGAGTTGCCTGAAGGAACACGAAAACGACCTTCTTCCAGAAGCTTTGAGTAGATTACCAGACCGCCCGGTTCCATATGAAGCAGTTTTACACGGTTCCTTGCCTTATT
>JAKQLB010000309.1 GCA_029567375.1 Bacteroidota bacterium
GTTTATGGTGAGTCTCTTACCATAACGGCTACTCCCACATGAGGCACCGTAGATATTACCCTTAAGGAATAAAGAGAATGCCCAGAATCAGGAGTAGCCGTTATGGTAAGAGACTCACCATAAACGACCTTGGTCAAAGTATCGGGGTTTACCGTGCCCTTGCCTTTTTGGGAGACAAGAACCGTGCGGTACGAAACATTAATGACTGGTGGAATTGGCGGAACCACAGGAGTCTTTTCACACCCTACCCACAGCAGAGTGGCCAAAATTAGGAAGACAAAGACCTTTTTCATGGTGATTTTCAATTTACTATTTGTCTTAAGTATATCAGAAACAGTCTGTTTTGTCAAGGGTTATCGGCATGTGACTGTAAAACTTGTATCGGAAGTTAGTGAATATTCTCCGTCACCATTATTTTCATGGGCATTGAGTATTTTGTGTCAGGGAGCAGGATATGTTATTTGCGGCCTTTTAAAGGATTGTGTTTGGGTTGCTGCTAGTCGGGGTCATTGGGGACATCACTGGCATGCTTGTAAATCATATCAAACCATACTACTTCTCCGCGGTTCTCTGTCTGATAGGATACTATCATCTGCTTATCATCCACTTGGAGTTTCCGAACCGAACCATTTATCACTATAGTATTTTCATCCAATATATACCATGGGTTTGTCCGGCTTGGATCTTTAGAGGTGTACAAAATACCCTCCTTAAGATAGAAGTAAACAACCGTCTTCTCCACGGGGGTTACACTCCAGCGTCTCAAAATCATCCCATCTAGACTAGATACCCCAAGTGAATCATATCTCCAAGGATAGTAGGAGACGAGGCCAAAGGTGGATTCATACCAGGGACCAACCTGAACTTCTTGCTCGTCGGTAAAGGTATAATCACCAAAGTGGCCGGTCAGGGTAAATTTGGTATCGGCAAACAACCTGTATGTATTTGCACCTGATAAATACTTTACCTTTTCCCCGTTAAGGTATACCGGATTGACATTGGCGGTTTCCCAGGTCACCATACAGGTATTGCCGTAGGGAAGGATGGTGTCGGAGGGCTCGACTGTTAATTTGACATAGGGTGAGGCAACAAAGGCAACATCCAGGGCAATGTCGGAAGTGATGTTGGAGAGCAAATAAGAGGTGGCCGAATTGGTTAAGGTAACGGCGGGATCTTTGCTGCCGTTCACCAAGAGAGCATGGAGGCTGTGCCCGGGATCAGGGGTAATGGAAAAGGAGCAGGATTCCCCGGTAGGCACATCGGCCACTTGCAGGGGACTGACCGAACCGCTGCCATGTACGGTAACGGTTACCATATGGCCTTTCTGGCACGAGGCCAGGGCAAGAAGAAGGACAACGAAGCAGAGACACTTTCTCAT
>JAKQLB010000251.1 GCA_029567375.1 Bacteroidota bacterium
ACATGCTATCCTAAAGGTGGCATTCAAGAAGTACTGGACGCTCTTGCGCGTATAGGAATCGAAAGGTCTCCGGACGCGGTGGCGCGGATGGCAAGGTCTCGCAAATTGCGCACGGAGAAGAGAAGGCCACGAACATACGCACGTAATAATCCAGTACTGCTTACTAGGCCAATAACGCCGGACACTGTTGAAATTGTAACTTGGTTTTTTCAGCGCGGCTTTTCTCCTACATCAATCGCCAAGGAGTTGAACAGAACAGCGGAGGATGTTACTAAGATATTGAGGCAGGAGAGTTACATATGAAACAGGCTGCTGTCGAGTATGTCCTTCGACAGTTAGGTGTTTCGCAGATGAAAGCTTCAGGCAATCAGCTGATGATTGCCTGCCCTCTTGCTCCGTGGACTCATGCATCTGGTCAAGACAGGAATCCGAGTATGGGCGTGACGCTAGGAAGCGGCATGAGCGTGGTTAACTGTTTTGCCTGCAAGTTTTCCGGGGGGTTGTTGTCTCTCGTTAGGGAAATCGGGAAACACAGAATCGCAGATGGTAGCTGGATGCGAGAAAATGTCGAGCAATTGCAGGCATACATCATGCTTCGGGAAGAAGAGGATGATGAACTTCATATTGAGGAAGAAGACATTCTCCCAGTTCCGGAGTTTCTGATTGATGGATTAGGTTTTTATCACCCGTATTTTGCAAAACGTAACATTTCACCAGAAACTGCGGCACTCTGGCGTTTAGGCTACTATGATTTCGCGGAAGGTGGGCGTGTACTTTTCCCAATCATTGCGCGGGACGGAGAAATCATCGGGATTCAGGCGCGGCGCGTAGATGATTCCCTGGGGATTCCTAAGTACAAGAATTTTCCACCAGGGGTTAAGAAGAGCCGGTATTTGTATGGTGAACATCTTCTCCGGAATAAGCAGACGGTTCTTATCGCGGTGGAGTCTCAGGCGGGAACGGTGAAAGCAAATCAGATTCTTAAAACTCGGGAGGAGTTCGCGGTTGGCTTAATGGGGTCTAATCCATCTCAAGAGCAGGTTGATAAGCTTGTGGCTTGGGGGGATGAGGTTGTTGTGTTTTTGGATAATGACCCTGCAGGTATCAAAGGTGGGCAAACACTGGTTGACATGTTAAAAGAGCGGGTGTACACTACAATTGTGAAATATCCGCCGGGAACGGATGGGTATGACCCGGATGACTTAGGGGAGGAGGGGTTCCTTTCTTGTCTCAATAATCGGGTTAGCGTAGTGGAGGCGGAACTACACAAGCGGCTCAAAAGTTGGTTGGCACCACAAGAAGAGCGTCTAAAATTTGAAGTCACACTATAGGGTGACAAAGGAGAGTTGAATAATGGCATCATTTCTAGATTCCCGCAGGGGATATGACCACTTTGAGAAAGTGGAGAAGGAAGCGGAGGACCGCATCGCGTCTTTCGTGAATCGCTTTTGGCTCCCCCCGGAGAAGGGCACTAAGATAGTCTTCCTGGATGATAATCCTCCTATAATTGAAGAGCATCAGCTCCGCATTGACGGGAATTGGCGTAACTGGATTTCTTGCCTATCAATTGTAGGACAGCCTTGCCCGTTGTGTGAGAGTGGAGACAAGCCATACACGGCAGGGTTCTACACAATCATAGACACAACGGAATGGACAGACAAAAAGGGCATCGTTCATAAGAACGAGGTAAAGCTCTATTGCGTGAAGTTTCAAACTCTTAAGAAACTTAAGAGAGCTTCAGCAAAGCAGAGCGAACGCGGGAAGAACGGACTAGTCGGCGCAATGTTCGAGGTCTATCGTGGAGATTCAAAGGCTCCGTCTACGGGGGATGAGTTTGAATATCTGGAAACGCTCTCGGATGTAGATATTCGTGCCCTCAATCCAAAAGCGGCTATCCTTGACTACGAGGCAATACTGAAGCCTAAGTCTCCGGATGAGATTCGGCGTATACTCGGCAAGCTTTCGTCAACGGCTAGCGACTTCAACTCCGAAGAAGATATCCAGTACTAGTGAACGGGGCGGACCTGAAATATGGTCCGCTTTTTTATTGCCCCTGTATTGACAAAGACATGCTAATATAATATGATAGTTTTACACAGGGGGGATAGGCAGTGATTGTTCGTACATTCACAGAATTGGATGAGGTGTTGGATAAATTCGCAAAGGCTAAGTATCGGGCATTGGACACAGAGTACGTGCCTTATGGTTATCCGAATACGAAGCTTGTTGGATGGTCGGTTGCGTGGGGAGATTCTGCAAATGACTTAGACGGAGCGTATGTTCCTTTGGGACATGCTGGGGGGCTACAACTTCCGCAGGATGATGTGATGACTCGGCTAAAGCCCATCGTGGAGGCAGCTTCAGAGGACCAGATAATCGCCATGCATAATGCCAAGGTGGACGTGCAGATGCTTTCGCTGTGCGGGATAAGGGTTCCGGAAAGCTGTGTTTGGGATACTATGATAGCTCACTGGTTAATAGCTACCGGCGGCGTTGGAACTACTGAGCAGATGCTTGCTGATAAAGGTTCACATGGGCTAAAGGACTTGTCCTCATTTTATTTCAAACACAAAATGACAGAACTTTCTGAGCTTGCTAAGAAGGAGAAGGGCAATTGGGACAGGGTGAACCGTGTTTGGGTTCCTAACAAGAAGGGTACGGAGGAAGTCCTTCGCGTCGATAAAGTCTCTATAGACCAGTTGGGGCCATATGCGTATGACGATGCTATTCAAACACTTCGGCTTTATTTCTACCTTCGGGATAAGCTGGAGGAAGCAAATCTTGGCAAGGTGTTTTATACGCTTGAAAGGGAGTTTGTTTATTGTTTGGCGGAGATGGAGATGTGGGGGGCATATATGAATGTGCCGCTTCTCGTGGACATTCGCAAACAAGTGGAAGATGAGCTTCAGGAGGTTACTAACAAGCTGAAGTCATACTGGCATCATGACACTGAGTTCAACCCGAATAGCACGCGGGACTTGAATCAGTTGCTCTTCGCTGACAGAAAGATAAAGCCCATAGGCGCAAAAAACAAGAAGAATGAATATTCAACCGCAGCAGAGTATGTTGTAGTATGGGCGGAGAAGGATGAATGCGCGGCTACTCTACTAAGGTACAGAGAGCTATCAAAGCTATATGGCACTTACTTAGTGGGCATGGTCAATACCATCAGGGAGGATAATCGCATTCATTGTCGGTTCAATCGGCACGGGACCAGATGCATTGCCGGGGATAGTTTAGTTTCGACTAGTGAAGGCTTGGTTGCCATTAGGAATCTTGTTACAACGGATTCCGGGTATGGGGATACACCCGGGGAGTCTTTCAAGGTTGCTATTAACGGGGAATTGAAAAACGTTTCAGGTACTTTCGTAGGCAGAGACTTAACTAGACGTGCCGTTTTAGAGTGTGGACTTTCGATTGTCGGGACATTGGACCATCCAATTCTCACAAAAACAGGGTGGAAGTCGCTAAAGGACATTGTTCCTGGGGATAAGGTTGCCGTGTCGGTAGGAGAAAACGCATGGGGAACGTCTGATTTCACTTCTACGGCGGCGGATTGGGGCAGGTTTCATAGAAATATTGTGCAGACGGCGGACAGGCGACAGGACAGGCAGCATCTTGATGCATTGAATCATCTGTTTTTCACCTACATGGGCTTGGCTACGCAGGAATCGGCGGAGATATTCATGAGGGAGATATTCCTCACTGCGAAGTGTCGTTTCTTCGGGCATAAAGTCAAACTGATACTCCGTTTTTTCGATAAGCGAACAGCGGACATCTTTCATATAATGTGCGTTAACGCGGGGTTTCTGCCCACCCTCGTAGAGAAAAACACGTCTACATATACTTACTGGGAGCTGAATTTCTGGAATACGGATTCGTTCAATCTTATCGACAGAGGTTTTCTTGATGCTAAGCTTGCCGCCAAGATTAGCAAGAAAGCGCGGAGGCCAGTAAGGAAGCGGGCGGGTAAGGATGGTACAATCATGTGGGTTCCCGTGTATTTTGTATATGACACCGGGATAGAAGATGTATATGACCTCACTGTCCCGGATGGGCATGCGTTCGTTGCCAATGGGATAGTGAATCATAACACGGGGCGGTTGAGTTCATCGGAGCCAAATCTACAGAATATTAGCAAAAACGAGGAGTTTCCTATCCGGGAGGCTTTCATTGCTCCGCCGGGGAAGGTTCTCGTGTGTGCGGACTATTGTGTTGCAGAGGGCACTCGTGTGGCGTTAACTCATGGGTTAGTTCCAATAGAGCAGGTTGTTGTTGGGGATGAAGTTTACTTAGAGGACGGGCAAACGGCATCAGTCGGCGCAGTAATCAAGAAGGGCGTTCAGGATGTTGTGCGGCTTCGGACGCGGATGGGATACGAGCTAGTTGCTACCTCCCTGCATCGAATACGTGTGTTGGATAAGGAGGGTAATTACGTTTGGAGACGTATCGGGGAGCTAGAGGATACTGACTTCGTAGCCATTCAGTCTGGACGGGGAGAGCCTATTTTGTTCCCCTCGCATACGGAAGTATTGCCGGATGCAGTGTTTACTCACCCGAATAATAAACGCTTTAGGACTCCTAAGTATATATCGCCGGAGTTGGCCTTGTTTATGGGGTTTCTGACGGGGAATGGCACCTTCGGGACGCATAGTTTTGGGTGGACAACGAATGCCAAGGACGAAGACACACATGAGTTGATGCTATCTCTCGCGGCAGAGTTATTTGGACTTTTATCGCTTTCTACTCGTCTTGCTAAGGGGGCTTTTGATACGCGGGTTTCGTGTAAGCCGCTTGTACACTGGTTGAGAGCAACTGGGAGCGCAAAAGAGTGTGTGCCCTCTTATTTGTGGGGCGCATCAGATGAGATTAAGGCAAGCTATTTACGCGGCCTGTTTGAAGCGGATGGAAGCGTGCAGGCAATAGATACTGGGAGAATTAGCTTCGCATCTATTCACAGGGAGCTTGCGTTTGAGGTACAGCAATTGTTGTTATCTTTGGGGATTCCTTCTGTGCGGCGGTATCAAGCGCATGGCAAAGGCTGTGGGCATATATGGACAATCACAATTTCTGCGGCGTTTGTGCAAGCTTTTGCGGATAGGGTGGGCTTCATCTCGGCGCGAAAGAGTAATGTGTTGAAGGCGTTACAGCGCAGGACTGGGCATAGTCCTACGTACGGCGGTATGCCCCATATGCAAAATAAGGTTAAGGCGTTGGGGCTTACAGGAGAGAGTCGTCGGCTACTAAATAACACAAGTTCGTTGGGGAGGCCCATAAGTTTACCAGTTGCGCAGCAGCTTCAGCGGGAGTATCCCGTGGTGGCTGATGCTCTTGGATTATACAGAATCACGCAGCATGGGCAAGTTTTTGACAAAGTTGAATCTGTGAAATCGGCGGGGAAAGCGTGTGTTTATGACCTGTCAGTACCAGGGCCTATGACGTACATCAGTGATGGATTTGTTAGCCATAATTCGCAGGTCGAACTGCGGGTGTTGGCGCACTTGTCCCGTGACCCTGTTATGATGGATATTTACAGCGCAGGGTTGGACCTGCATAGTGAGACTGCCAGAGCTGTTTATCACTTGGACTGCCCGTTGGATGAGGTGAAGGAGAAGTTTCCTTTAGAGCGCAGTCGCAGTAAGGCCATTAACTTTGGGATTATCTACGGTATGGGGCCTAAATCTTTGTCGCAGCAGATTAACTCCTCGGAAGATTCCGCGAAGGAGTATATCGCTCGGTATTTCGAGCGGTTTAAGAAAGTAGAGAACTTCATTAAGTGGTCACAACAATACGCCATGCAGTATGGTTACGTCAAAACACCCATCGGTAGGAAGAGATATTTGCCTGGGGCTAAGTCTTCGGAATGGAGATATAAGGGCACGGCTATGCGACAGGCAATCAATAGCCAAGTGCAGGGCTTTGCGGCGGATATCATGTCTATAGCAATGAGAAATATCCGTAGACGAGCTATTGAGGAGGGAATCTGGGGTGGCAAGTTCATGTTGGTTATTCAGGTTCATGATGAAATTCTTGCTGAGGTGGATGAGTCAATAGCGGATTA
>JAKQLB010000369.1 GCA_029567375.1 Bacteroidota bacterium
AGTTTTATTGAATTTCACCCTTTTGAAATAATAAAAAAAGATAGTTCCTATATAAACAATACCGGCTACCACATGAGTAATCGATGCACCTGTTGCTTTATATTTGGGAATCAATAGAAGACTCAACGACAAGGTGGTAAACCCAACAATCCATGAACTGTTACGCAACGCCTTGCCATCACCCTGTGAGGCAAGATACCTTGAAATGAAATCCGATAAACTATACAACAATGTACCGATGCTTGTAATAAAGGTGAGAAAAATAACCGGTTTAAAGTCGGGTGTATAAAAAAGATTCACAAATGGTCCCACGATAACCCATAAACAAATCAATCCAAAAAGGGAAAAAGCCCCTGTAACTAAAAACAGTTTTTTGGGGATTGTATTGTAGGTAGCAAACTTGGCATAGTGAGAAGTTGCAATCACAATAGGAATATAGGATAAAGGTGATGACAGCATAAGTGAAAGGGAATAAAATCCGACATCTACATTGTCGGCACTAAACCGGCTGATTAAAAGAGGCATCAATGCAGTAAATGCGGTAGAGAACAAATCACCAAAGTAAACGTGGATACCATACTCTTTATTATACCTGAACGCTTCACGCAATCTCTCTTTCAGGTGAGTAAATTTGGGTCTAAGCCTGAATAGTACATAAAGGTAAATAAATAACTGTGTGGTAAGAAAGAACGACCAAACCACAATAACCGGATTCAGAGTATCGTTGCCTTTGAACAACCAATATATCACACCGGAACAGACGAAAAAGGCAATTCTAGGATAATAACGTGCAATGATGAGCAAGTCGATACGGTTGTTTGCCGGCAATATCTGTTCATAGAGGTGCTTGAAATAATAGATGAAACAAAAGGGGACTATACATAAAAATATTTCTTTAATACCTTTCTCGGAGAAATTGGGCATTATGAAAGCCGCCAATACCAGGGAGATGACAATCAATAGATATATCGCACCTAAGTACAATAATCCTATACCATAATATTCTCTTCTTTTTTCTTCCGTATCAGCAAGTAATACGGCGCGATTGATAGAGCGAAAAAGACCAAAGTTTAGAACGATAATTGCAAATTCCAGCACGCGCTGAATATAGAGATAATTGCCATACTGCTCCGCCCCCATATACCTGGTAACCACAATATTGGTCACAAAGCTGAGTGGAAGTGCGATGAAATTCCATATGAGCAGACGAAAAGCCTGCTTCGCCTGAAGATTAGCCTTATATCTCTCTTTAAATCCGGATAGTATCTCCTTTACCGACATTATTCAGAACGAATGGCCTCTAATTGAGTTCTGGGAATAAGCCCGAGATCCTCTTTAATGAAACGAAGTTTGAGGAGGAGCTCTATCATCCCTTCCACGTCTAACCTGCGTGTGTTGTGGCTATTATATGGCTCGACCATTTTGGACATAGGGCCTTCAAAATAGGATTTGTCATAATTGAGATCTCGCGCATCACATGGAATGCGATAGTAATCACCCATATCTACAGCTTGTGCCATCTCTTCACTGGTAACAAGAGTTTCATATAGTTTCTCACCATGACGGGACCCTATGATTTTAATCTCAGTTGCGCCAAATTTGGGATCAACTTTAGCGTAAACTGATCTGAGTGCGTGAGCAAGAGTCGTCAGCGTTGCCGCGGGTGCTTTTTGAACGAACATATCACCATTATGACCATGTGTAAAAGCGTAAACAACCAAATCTACGGCGTCATCAAGAGTCATCATAAACCTAGTCATCTCAGGGTTGGTAATGGTAATGGGATTGCCCTGTTCCATTTGCTCCACCCAAAGAGGAATAACTGATCCGCGGGAAGCCATTACATTTCCATAACGCGTACAACATATCTTAGTACGAGCTCCATCACCTAACTCGCGTCCCTTTGCAATAGCTACCTTTTCCATCATTGCCTTGGAAACACCCATCGCATTTATGGGATATGCAGCTTTATCGGTGCTCAACACAACTACATTTTTCACACCATGTTGAATGGCGGAATCCAACACATTTTCAGTGCCCAGAACATTTGTGCGCACTGCCTGCATGGGAAAAAACTCACATGAAGGCACTTGCTTCAGTGCTGCCGCTTGAAAAACATAATCCACTCCGGTCATTACATTATCCACACTTCGCTTATCTCGCACATCTCCGATATAGAACTTCACTTTCGGATTTTGCAATCGATGACGCATATCATCCTGCTTTTTTTCATCTCTACTAAAAATACGAATCTCTTTAATATCTGTATCCAGAAAGCGCCTTAAGACTGCATTCCCGAATGATCCGGTGCCTCCTGTAATTAGGAGCGTTTTATCTGTAAAGGGTGTCATATTTTTATTTATTTTAATTATATTTCGTAATAGCAAATTTCGATATTCTTACCTTCCCTATCGTAATTGTTTATTTCAAGTTATTCCAATACCATTCACAGGCCTGTTCAAACCCTTCCAAAGCACTATATTGCGGATTATACCCCAAAATTCTTTTAGCTTTCTCAATAGATGCTTGTGAATGGGGTATATCTCCTTTTCTGTTTTCTCCAAAGACTGGCTGTATAGAGGCTATTTCAGGATCAAACTTAGATAAGTTTGTCCTGAGACAATCAAAGAGTTGCAATAAGGTAGTATTGCCCCCATAAGCTATATTAAAAACCAGGTCCAACGAAGCATTTAAGGGTAAATTCATATTATATAGCCCCGAATGTTTTACAATAGTCTCCTTAGGTGTAATCATCGCCAGTTCATTGGCTTGTATTACATTATCAATATATGTAAAGTCTCGCGAATAGGTACCGTCACCATTTATAATAGGAGATTCATGATTGATAAAAGCTTTAACCCATAATGGGATAACGGCTGCATAAGCTCCATTTGGATCTTGCCTGCGACCAAAAACATTAAAATAACGCAGTCCTATCGTTTCCAAACCATATAAGTCAGAGAACACATTGGCATACAATTCGTTCACAAATTTTGTAATGGCATAGGGCGAAAGGGGACGTCCGATATTGTGTTCTATTTTAGGCAACTCTTTGCTATCGCCATAAGTTGAAGAGCTTGCAGCATAAACAAATCTCTTTATACCGGCATCTCTTGTGGCTACGAGCATATTAAGAAAGCCATCTATGTTGGTGGCATTTGTCGCTATCGGATTGTTGATGCTACGCGGCACTGAGCCAAGTGCTGCCTGATGAAGTACTGCATCACAGCCTTTTACTGCCTTTTTGCAAACTTCCATGTCACGAATATCTCCCTCAACAAAAGTGAAGTTGGGCTCAATCAGCAACGGTTCTATATTGCGCTTAAATCCTGTAGCGAGATTATCCAAACAAACAACATCGTAACCTTTTTGTACAAAATATTCGCAAAGATTACTCCCTATAAATCCGGCACCCCCGGTTATTAGTATTTTCATTGTTTTATTCATTTGTATCGGATATTCAGACCGTTTTCTTACTGACTCCTCTTCCCTTTCACCACAATATTACGTAATATTTTCCAAAAGTACCTCCAATCGGTACGTATTGGGCTTTTAAAATATGCATTTAAATATTTCCGTTCGCTCTCTTGTATCTCTTCCAAGGTTTTCGGCATATCTGCATAGAAAGGTGGCAGAAGTCCCGGTTTGGTTTTGATTCGCAACTCTTTCAAATCTTCATCATAAAGATTGAGATAATGAGCACTTAATGGACGCACCCCTACTATTTTAAGTTCACCTTTCATCCAATTGATCAACATGGGCAGTTCATCCATCCAGGTTTTCCGCAAAAAACGACCTAAGGGAGTTACCCTGTAATCGTCTAATATCTTTCCTCCTGTTGCAAGCCCCTGCTGTTTATAAATATAGGGTTGCAAATATTCGGAATAGGCATACATGGTTCTGAATTTATAAACACCTATGATCTTGCCTCCCTTTCCCTGTCGCTGCAGACGAATCAACATGCCGTTTGAAGGTTTATCGTCACGAATAGGCTCTTTTATCTTGGTGGCAACCATATAAAATCGTCCGTTGTACACCTCTTCATGTATTACCTCAAATCCTGCCCGATATAGTCTTCCCAACACTTCTACACGTGTCAATACCCGCGACCTGCCGCCCGTAACCCAAAAATAGAAAGGGCGTGTAAATGAAAGTTTTGAACAGACACGATGCCAGAAAAAATCCAACGCATAGACCATTCTATTGATAACCGGCGGACTTTGTCGTAAGACCTTTTCACGATGCAATGCAGATGTTACACAGTGACAGGCGATGCGCCCTCTGTCTGACAAACTCTGATTGATATTTGCAAATAATGTGTTGATATGCCTGATTCTGTTTAATGAGCGCAAATATACAACCAAATGTGGGTCTTTCAGCCTGGAATAGAGTACCACTTCCGGATTGCTGCTTTCTAAAAACATGGTGTCATCGGAAAATAGATGTTCCATTGCCCTCATCTTATCTCCAAAATTGTCAATATCCCGCGGCATTTCCCAAATAAGGGATATTATTTTTTCCACATCTCCATTTATAGGAGCCTCCTTCTTATCTTCCAAAGGATTTACACCTTTCTCCTGCACATCATCCAAAACGGGCTCTTCGTAAAAATATGGTATCTTTTGATATACAAATCTTCTGAAAAGGGCATAAAGCAACACCTCCAGAAGTATAGTAATCACCAATACGGTAACCATGGAGTAATGGTATTGCCATCCCGGGATAATAAGTCTGTAAAGCAGAAAAATGAGAAAACCTGCAAAAACCGTTTGCAGAAATATCCCCATCCATGCATACCACATTCGTTTATAATAACTGAAGCGCAATTTTTGTGAAATAACCCCTAAAATCACCCATAACAAAGCAGATAATAGAGGGTAATACCAATGAGGCAATTTGCCAAATTGATATAGTAATCCAAAGGCAAATAGGGCAATTATAAAATCGCTGACTAAAATAAGAATCTTATGTCTCGTAACTCTTATCACACGTATGATACTACAAATTTACAAACCTTCTCTATATCCTCTCTTGTGATATAGGGGTGTATAGGCAATGACAGCACCGTACCACATATCCTTTGTGTAACCGGATTGCTGTCGGCAGGATAATTTAAATCTTTATAGGCAGTTTGACCATGCATAGGGGTTGGATAATAAATCATACTGGGAATACCCTGTTCTTTCAGATAGGCCTGTAGGCCATCTCTCTGTTCTCTGTTTTTCAACTGAATGGTGTATTGCGCCCAGCTGGAGTAGTACCCTTCCGGGATTACGGGTGTTTTTACTATGCCTTTCAGTTTCTCCGTATAGAGAGCCGCAGCTTTGTTTATATCTTCCACTTCATATTTTTTAAAAGCGTCAAACTTCACTTGCAGAATGGCAGCTTGCAGAGTATCCAATCTGGAGTTTAAACCGATGCGAACATTGTCGTATTTGAATGAACCCTTGCCATGTACCCTCAAAGAATCCATGATTTTGGCCCACTCATCATTATTGGTGAACACTGCTCCGCCATCGCCATAGCAACCGAGCGGTTTTGCAGGGAAAAATGAAGTTGTAGAGATATCTCCGAAACTGCAAGCCATGCGATCGTTTATTTTTCCGCCAAAGCCTTGTGCTCCATCTTCCAAAATGAGCAAATTGTACTTGTCTGCGATTTTCTTTACAGCATAATAATCGGCAGGGAGTCCGAATAAATCCACTGTAATAATCACCCTGGGAGTCAGCTTCCCTTCTTTTATGGTTTTTTCAATGGCTTTTTCAAGACTTTTTACATCTATGTTGAATGTATCTTCGTCTATATCTATAAAAACGGGTGTAGCACCCTCTAAAGAGACAACTTCAGCCGATGCAAAGAAGGTGAAATCGGGTACGAATACGGCATCGCCTGCTCCAATGCCCCAGGCTTTAAGAGCAAGAGTAAGTGCATCCGTTCCGTTGGCACACGAAATGCAGTACTTGACGCCCACATATTCCGCCAAAGAAGCCTCCAACTCTTTTACTGCTTTACCCATAATGTAGCCGCCAGAAGCAGCCGTATCTATCATAGCCTTATCTATTTCCGGCTTTAAGACATTATACTGTTTTACTAAATCTCTGAATTGCATGGTTTTATTTGATGTCTTTTAATCCGTTATTTGATTCTTTATATTTTTTTCCACATTTGGGACAAACTAAATTGTCAGGCAGACGTTCTCCACATTCACATACCCAGCCAATCTGCTTGGCAGGTACTCCTGCCATAAGTGCATGGTCTTTGACATCTTTGGTGACTACCGCTCCGGCAGCTATCAATGCACACCGCCCTACAGTGTGTCCGCAGACGATGGTTGCATTTGCTCCAATTGAGGCTCCCCATTTAACCAGAGTTTTATCATAAACCCCGTGAACAGGATAGTGGGCACGTGGTATGGTCACGTTGGTAAATACGCATGAAGGGCCACAGAAAACATTGTCCTCCAATTCCACACCCTCATATACCGAAACGTTGTTCTGTATTCGCACTCCGTTTCCAATCTTTACATTGTTGGCCACATTCACATTTTGTCCGAGCGAACAATTTTCACCCAGTATGGCATTTTTTTGAATATGACAGAAATGCCAAATTTTTGTACCCTTTCCTATTGTTACATTTTCATCGATGTAACTGCTTTCGTGAACAAAATAATCCTTTTCCACTATTGTTTTTCGTCAATTAATTCCTGTGCCTTCTCCAGTACCTTCACCACTTCATACCCTGACCGTCCATCGGCAATTTCAATTTTTTTATCCAGATTCTCCACAAAATATTTTAACTCCTCGGTAAGAGGTTGCTTTTTTTCATATGGAATAATCTCGGTCGGATTTTCAACCTTAATCGGAATCCCCTGTTCAAACTCGATATGTTTGTTGTAGAATTTGATCTCTTTTTCAGGCGATGAATCTTCGAAAGAAATCATACCTCTGCTTCCAATTACCACCATGCGGTGTTCTTTGAAGGGATGAAGCCAGGAGACAAAAATATGAGCGTGAATATTATTTGGGTAGGTCAGTTGCGTTATAGTGTAGTCATACACATTTTTCTGCAAAAACTTTGCTCCTTTAGATTCGATGCACTGAGAGACCTCTCCGACAAAATAGTTCAAAACTGAAATGTCGTGCGGCGCAAAAGACCAAAACACGTTTTCCTCAGTTCGTACCGTACCCAAATTCAATCGATTGGAGTAGATATAATAGAGTTCTCCAATTTTTCCGTTATCTATCAACTCTTTAATTTTGACAATTGCAGGATGAAAGAGCAGGACGTGACCCACCATAAGTTGCGCACCTTTCGCTTTGGCTAACTCTACCAATTCGAGCGAAGTTTCGGAAGAGAGCGTCATAGGTTTTTCCACCAATACGCTTTTTCCGTGTTCCAACAACAGTTTGGCGATATCGTAATGAAGCGGCGCAGGTGCAGCTATTGTAAATCCGTCAAAATTCTCTTTAAGAGCCATTTCTACATCCTGAAAACCTTTTACCGGATATTGCTCCAAAAGTTCTCGCAATCTTTTAGGATTGGCCTCGACGATGCCACCCAAATTTCCCATTTCAAAGAGTGTACGGATGTGATTCTCTCCCCATCTGCCACCACCTATTACGCAAATGTTCTTCATAGTTATGAATCATTACATTAATTAAAAAGACGTGGTCGCCACGTCTTTACAATATTACAATAGCTCTATGTTTTGCCTATTTACAACACTTTTCATTGCGTTTTTGGTGTCAAAAATAAACTTTGAGTGTTGTTGTACAAAATCGTAATCGACATTAGTGTGAGCAGCTGTTACCATCACCAAATCGGCAGATTCAAGGAGTTCTTTGGTCAATTTCTTTTCACCTTGATTTTTTTCTCCTTTATATTTATATTCGAAAATATAGGGGTCATAATATTTTATATTCGCTCCCTTTCCTTTCAGAATATCAATTACCACCAAAGCGGGACTTTCACGATAATCGTCAATATCTTGCTTATAGGCCACACCGAGAACCAGTATAATTGAACCCTTCAACGATTTTTCATATCTATTTAGAATATTAGCGGCTCTCTCCATGCAATATTCAGGCATACGGTCATTTATCATCATAGATGATTCAATCATGGAGGTGTGGAATCCAAACTCCCGAGCCTTCCAGGAGAGGTAATAAGGGTCAAGAGGAATGCAGTGACCACCCAATCCCGGACCGGGATAGAAAGCCTGAAATCCATAGGGTTTTGTCTTTGCTGCATCAATTACCTCCCAAAGATTGATATTCATTTTATTACAAAGAATCGCCAACTCGTTTACCAATCCAATATTGATATTACGGTAGGTGTTTTCGAGAATTTTCTCCATTTCGGCAATCGCTGGACTCGAAACCGTATGTACATCACTTTCAAGGACCGCTCTGTACATGGCAGCAATTACTTCAAGTGCATCTTCGCCGATTGCTCCAACCACTTTAGGTGTATTTTTGGTCTTATAAATCAGGTTACCCGGGTCAACTCGTTCAGGTGAAAAACCGAGGTAAAAATCTTCTCCGCACTTTAGTCCTGAACCTTCTTCGAGAAGTGGTTTTATCAACTCTTCAGTAGTTCCGGGATATGTGGTAGACTCCAAAACCACCATTGTTCCCCTCTTCATATATTTGGCAATGGACTTAGTGGAAGATTTCACATAACTTATGTCGGGTTGCTGATAAATATCAAGAGGAGTAGGCACACAGATAGCTACAAAGTCGACATCTTTGATAAAGCTGAAGTCTGAAGTAGCCGACAGCAATCCTTTTGAAACGATCTCTTTCAAATCTTCATCCACTACGTCTCCTATGTAGTTATGTCCGGCATTTACCATATCAACCTTTTGACTTTGAATATCGAAACCGATGGTTTTAAATCCTGCTTTTGCCTTTTCCACTGCCAGAGGCAGTCCGACATAACCGAGTCCGACAACTCCGACTATGATCTCTTTGTTTGAAATTTTGTTTAATAATTCTTGTTTCATGATAGATATTATAAATAATTTAGTTTCCCTCGTAAAAAATATTTGCACACAACATAAATAATATCCCGCGAATATACAACAAATCTTTTAACCAAATGTCTAAATGTTGAAAAAAATATAACGTTGAGGGGCTATTTTATAATTTTAACAAAATATACAGGCAGTTGGAATTTACAAAAACCAACGTCTTTTCTTTTTAGATTCAGGCATTGCTGAGCCCGATGCCATTGTTTGCAGTGCATCGCCTCCATCGAGCGCAACCTTTACCGCATTATAGATAACTCCCCAGTCCGGTAATCCTCCCAGGTTCTTGTCATCTATAAACATATCAGCGTCGAGCTTACGATGATATTCACCCGGCTGCAACTCCTCCACTTCTCCCCTGTAGTTTTCGTTTTCTGCATAGAAGTATAGTCCTCTCTTAGCGCAGTAGTCTATAGCCTCTTGCAAGAGGTCTCCGGTACGAACAGTCCATAAGATAAGCCTGTGCCCATCTTTCTGCATCTGCAGTAGGGTATCAATGGCAAAAGGAATTGGTTTACCTATTGCGGGATAAGCATGCTCTACAATGGTGCCGTCAAAGTCAATAGCTATAATCATTTCTTTATGGATTTAACAAATTCGAGCATCAGCGCCAGCACCTCTTCGGAAATAGTCTCCTCAATGGTGGCATATTCGGTTGGGAGGCCTGTGGTAGCATGCTGGAAGAGATGATTTAGCCCCTCGAGCTCCACGATCTGCATATTATCTCTGCCTGTCTCTTCAGCTATTTGACGGTAAACAGGAATATTTTGATAGGATACCACCTGTTTATCAAGCGTGCCGTTGAGAATCAAGGCCGGTACGGTAACTTCGCGGATAGCCGGGGCCGGATCATATTTGAGGAAATAAAACATCCAGGGAGAGCTGTATTGGTCAATCATAGGAACTGCGACATCATCAGGCATTCCCACAGACGCAAGATAACTCAGTGCTTCTTTGCGGAAATTCTCATCCGGAGCATCATATTTCTCCACTATGGCAAAAAATTGCTCTGAAATCACTCTGTTTTGCTCGATGGCCTGCTCAGGCATACCCATTCCTCGATATACTTCAACCTGCTGGAGTTTGAGAACCTCTGCACCTGTCACTGCCGGACCTCCGAGTGAAATAAGAAAAGCAACGTCAGGCCGCCTTTGAGCCACCATGAAGTTTATAAAACCCCCTTCGCTATGGCCGGTAATGCCGCAAAGTGAAGGAATTACCTCTTTCCTGGAGAGCAGATAATCAAAAGCCGCCTCCGCATCATAGGAAAAGTCAAAGGAGGTACCGTCAGGATTGCCGGGCTCGGAAGCTCCTACTCCGCGATCATCAAATCTTAGGACAGCCACTCCGTTGCGGGTAAGATAATCTGCAATCACGGCAAAAGGCTTATGATCCATCAATTCCTCGTCACGATTCTGGGGACCGCTTCCGGTGACCAGGATCATTGCCGGAAAAGGACCCTCTCCTTCGGGAATAGTCAAAGTGCCGGCAAGCGTAAAATCCTCCCTGGTATTTTTGAAAAATACCTCTTCAGACTTGTAAGGGAATGGAGGTTGGGGTTCCTGGGGACGCTTGGGTTTTGCCGCTTTTTCGCCTTTGATGAGAGTAAGAGGAAGCGACATGCCCATCTGTGTAAATTCGCCCACTATATTATTAAGCACAAGTGTACCTTCGTATGATGCGCTTATTGCTTCTATCGCAATTGTCAATTTCATCATTTCAAATGAAATAGATGTAACGGGAATGTCGTATGCTCCCTGAGCAGGTACATCCATCGTGGCGGATAGGGTACCGTTGGTTTCCTTAATGTCAAAACAGAGTTCAAGCTCGGTCGGGCCTAAACTGAGGGTACCTTTCCAGTAACCTATAATATTCTGAGCAATGCTGACATTTGCCAGCATGCAGAATAGTGCAGAAATCAATAAAAGCCTTTTCATGATATGTATTTATAATTTTTTATCTAAATATTCTTCGCTACCAACTATTCAAACTCCAAAGCTATAAAAAATAACCCAAAACTCGAAACTCAATAACTAGCCCGTAACACTACACCAAATTCAGTCGCATATAATCATTCGCTCCTACTTTGAGACGCACCCTCTCCCCTGCTTTTTTAATACCGAAAAAGGAGTAAGCTTCGGAAGGAATATTTACTTCCATTTCCACGGGACGGCCATCAAAATTGGCCACCACAAGCATACAGGCATCCTCATATCCGCGCATGAAAGCAAACTGACGATTACCGTTGAAGCGCTCGGAATCGGGATTGGCATACATAAGATCGAATGTCTCACCATGGGCGAAAATAGCATCTGAGGTAGCTATCTTCAACAGACGGCTATACTCCTTATAAACCACCAATTCATCAACGGTCAGACGGTCGAGCAGCCATCGTCTTATCGAAGGTACATTGCAATAATCAAAAATAGAAGTGCGACCATCCAATCCGCTAAATCCCTCCTGCTCCATCCCTCGCTCACCGAACTCCTGCCCGAAATAGAGCATGAAAGGAGCCTTGTTGAAAAGCAGAGAGACCGCCAGAGCAGGGAATGCCGCCCTACCCGAACCTGCAAAGAAATCCGATGCAATTCGCTGCTCATCGTGATTTTCCAGAAAGTTGAGCATCCTGGGTTGAAGGTCGCCGAGAAACTGCCATTCTCCGGTAAGTAGTCGGGTACTTACCCCCTCGCACATAATATTTCTCAAGGTGTCGTAGAAGCCCGATTTGTCATACAAAAGGTCAAAGCCGCCTATCTCATAATAGCGTCTGTAATTCTCCTTACCGTAAACCTCTGCAATGAAAAAGGTATTAGGATAGATATATTTTATCTCATTGAAAGCCCAACCGAAAAATTCCGCCGGCACCATTTCCACCATGTCGCAACGGAAACCGTCCACCCCTTTTGCAGCCCAGAATTTGAGCACGTCGAGCATTTTTACCCAGGTATCATGGTTGTCGTAGTTGAGCTTAACCGTATCGTACCAGTCATTGATAGAGGGAGATGTGTGAAATACATCGTTGCCGGTAGCCTTGGCGGGGTTTTCGACATAATCGGAATTGAGAGACTCCGGCAGGATGAGCGGCCCGTCGAGAATATGAAAATTGTCCCTAGTAAAATAGGTGTCATACTGACGAAACACATGGTTAGGCACAAAATCGATAATAACCTTCATGCCTGCCTTGTGTGTTCTGCGGACAAGTGCTTCAAATTCCGCCATCCGGTTGTCATGGTTGTTTGCGAGTGCGGGACTTACATCGAAATAGTTGCGGATGGCATAAGGAGAACCCGCTTCGCCTTTAACTATGGAGGGGTTGCAATCTTTTATGCCGTGAAAATGGGTTTTAGTGGCGTGTGAGATGACTCCGGTGTACCAGATGGCGCTGACCGAGAGCTTTTTGATCTTTTTGAGAACTTCATCGGTTATGTCGTCAAACTTGCCGCTGCCGTTTAAGTTATAAGAGCCTCCGGATACGCTCTTGCGTTTGCCGAAAGCTCTCAATAACAGTTGGTATATGACCACCTTCCCTTCCACAGCTACCAGTTTAAAATCTTGTGGAAGTCGTACTCTTCAGGGTTGCTGAGGTACTCCCTCGCAGCCTCATAGTCGTTAGGTGTGATAAATTGTACTATATGTTTATAGATGCCCTGTGCCTGGTCGCCCTCAATGTCCACACGACGAGGAGGGATTTTTCCTGTCTTGGGATCCTGGAAGTCTTTCAGATAGAGGGGTTTGATACGACCGATGGTGTCCACATAGACCATACATCCCGATTCTCCGCGGGTATATAATTCATAAACTCCGCAACCGAGTTGAGTACAGTAGAGCAGGTCGTAAGAGATGGGAGCCTGACATCTGATATCATAGCCGATCTCAATGGGACGCATCTTTACATTCATTCCCAACTTTTTAAGCTCAATCTCAAGAATATCGTTGAAGAGCTGTGCCTTGGGAATTTTACCAAGTTCCGGATGCCCGTGCTCGTCAAAAGTAAATTTGACTCCTGTCGCTGTCAACTCATCTTCATCGAGAAGGTGGAATACACCCTCTGAAAGCATTATACCGCCATACGGAATGCCCATCAATTTTCTCTTGACTATTGATGATATTGAGAGTTTGATGATTTTGTCAACGGTAATTTTGGTTTTGTTGAACATTTCGGGGATAATGATCATCGGATAGTGACAGGAAGAGCCGATACCGATAGCCAAATGGCCGGCGGAGCGCCCCATCGCAGCTACGATAAACCAGATGCCGGAAGTCCTCGCGTCCTCATAAACGGTGGTAGCGATACGGGTACCCTCGGCTTTAGCGGAGTGATAACCGAATGTAGGTGTGTTAAGGGGGAGCGGAAGGTCATTGTCAATGGTTTTCGGCACGTGAATGTTGGAGATTTTGTAATTTCTCGCCTGAAGGAATTTCGTCACCCTATTGGCGGTAGAAGCTGTGTCATCACCACCTATCGTAACAAGTAATTTAATGTTGTTGTCTAGGAAAAGACCGTGGTTAAAATTCCCTGCATAATCCTCCTCTGTGGGTTTATATCGGCTCATCATGAGGTAGGAACCACCTCTGTTGAAGATGGTATCCGCCATCACGAAATCTATCTCAGTATATGATGGATTGGGAGTAAAAAGCCCTTTGTAACCCCCATGTAGACCGAGAACCCTGTATCCTCTTGCCAAAAATGCCTTTGTTATGCTTCCTATAACCGTGTTTATTCCGGGAGCGGGTCCTCCTCCGGTCAAAATAATGATAGATTCTTTCATAAAATGTTTGTGTTTGTATTTCAGGCTGCAAATGTACTACTTTTTGATAAAATTATACTAATTTTGTAAGTTATTAGTGAATTAACCGGATATGGCTAAAATTACCAAATCATTTGCAAAGGAGAGGATAGAGCAGTTGCGACATGAACTCGAAGAGCACAACCGCAATTACTATATCCTTGCTACTCCTGTCATATCCGATTTCGAATATGATATGCTGATGCTGGAACTCCAGGGCCTGGAGGCCAGATTTCCCGAATTCGCAAGCGAAGACTCTCCTACCCGCAAGGTGGGTAGCGACCTTACGGATACAAATGAGGGCTTCACACAGGTAGAGCATCGTTATCCGATGCTTTCACTCGGTAACACCTACAACGAAGAGGAGTTATACGAATTCCACCAAAGGGTGGCTAATGTGGCCCGGGTGCCCTTTACTTACTCCTGCGAGCTCAAATTTGACGGTACTGCCATCTGTCTTATCTATAAGGAGGGCAGGCTGGCACAGGCAATTACACGGGGTGACGGCATCAAAGGCGACGACGTTTCGCGCAATATCGTCAGCATCGAATCCATACCTCATATTCTCCATGGCAAAAACATTCCGGCCGAATTTGAAATCAGAGGCGAGATTTTCATGCCCTATGAAGCCTTTGAACGTCTCAATGCAGATAGGACTGCTGCAGGTGAAGCACCTTTCGCAAATCCCAGAAATGCTGCTTCCGGTTCCCTCAAACTGCTGGATCCCTCCAAGGTTAAGGAACGCGGACTCGACTGCATCCTATACCATCTTCTCGGAGAAGATCTGCCCTTCAGCACTCATAGCGAGGCAATTGAAGCAGCGGCCTCATGGGGATTTCATGTCTCGGAAAACAGCATTGAAGCCAAAGACATAGAGGAGGTCATATGTTATATAGAAAAGTGGGAAAAGCAGAGGAAAAACCTCCCCTATGCCACTGACGGCATAGTGATCAAAGTCAATCAGCTCGATCTTCAGCGTCAGCTGGGCTATACGGCCAAATCTCCACGCTGGGCCACTGCATTCAAGTTTAAGCCGGAACAGGCGCTAACCGAAGTCCTCTCCATAGATTATCAGGTGGGCAGGACCGGTGCGATCACTCCGGTGGCCAATCTCGAACCCGTGCCCCTCTCAGGCACCACGGTGCGACGTGCCTCACTCCACAATTTCGATCAAATGGAGTTACTTGATATAAGGGTTGGCGATCTGGTATATGTGGAGAAGGGTGGTGAGATCATTCCCAAGATTACCGGCGTAGAGTTTTCAAAGCGCCATGCCGATGTACAAAAGCCAATTTTCCCCTCCATTTGCCCCGATTGCGGTACTTATTTGGAGAGAGATCCCGAGCAGGCACGCCACTATTGCCCTAACAGTGACGGCTGCCCCACTCAGATTAAGGGACGCTTCATCCATTTCGTTTCCCGTAAGGCAATGGACATACTCGCAGGTGAGGCGACCATCTCGCTTTTCTACGACAAGGGACTTATTCGCACTCTCCCCGATCTGTACCGTCTGAAAGCGGAGGATATATTGGGACTCGATGGATGGCAGCAGAAGTCGGTTGACAACCTTTTTTCAAGCATAGAACAATCCAAGCAAGTGCCCTTCTCAAGGGTCCTTTACGCATTGGGCATCAGACATATCGGCGAAGCTACCGCCAGGATGGCCGCCAATACATTCGGAAGTATTGATGCTCTGGCTTCAGCAACAAGGGAAGATTTGATGCAGGTGGAGGATTTTGGAGAAATAATGGCGGAGAGCGTGGTGACATACTTTGCGAATGACGCCAATAGGCGTATGATAGAAGAGTTGCGCAGTTTCGGGCTGCAATTTGCCCTCTCCGAAGAGGAAGAAAGTCCGTTATCCGACCGACTCTCCGGTACCACGATAGTGATTTCGGGTAATTTTTCCATTTCACGCGAAGAGATGAAGGCTCTCATAGCCGCCCACGGCGGTAAAAATGTGAGCTCCGTGAGCGGAAAGACCACATATCTGCTGGCCGGAGAGAAGAGCGGCCCGGAAAAGCTCAAAAGAGCCGAGAAACTCGGCATCAAAGTGATAACCGAGGAAGATTTTCTCAAAATAATTGAGGGAGAGAAGGCATGAAATTGTTTATTCAAAGATTGAAAGAGCTCTACCGGATTATTTTCAAATTTGTCACAAGAGATATCTGGAGGCTGGATTTCAGCGAGTTTGGAAAGGGCCGCAGAAGAGCCATACGCTACCTGAAGGCACTTATTATCACCTTTAAGGGATTTTCAGGACAGCGGATCGCACGTGAAGCCGTTGCACTGAGTTATTTCGGATTAATGGCTATCGTACCGATTGTGGCACTGATCCTATTTGTGGCCAGCGGCTTCAAACTTGACAAAATGCTTTCTGATCTGCTTTACTCCTCCTTCCCCACCAGCACTCAGATGATTGACGCCGTACTCAACTTTGCAAACAATATTCTGGTTACCACGAAAAAGGGGACTTTCGGATGGATCAGCTTCGGAGCGTTTGCCTGGTTGGTAATCTGGTTGATGATAAATGTCGAATCGGCATTCAACCGAATCTGGATGGTTAAGGAATATACGGGTATCGGCAAAAGGATAGTAGCTTATCTGGCCATTCTCCTGCTCTCTCCTTTCATGATAATACTCTTCCTCTACGGATGGGGATATTATATCAGATTCCTCACCTCAGCAAGTGAGAACCTCGGGGCCTTCAGTTTCCTTACCACAAACCTTTTCTGGGTGGTATTCTACGGAGTGGCCGTACTGGTATTTTCACTACTCTATAAATTCATTCCCCACACGAAGGTAAGATATAGTTCGGCCATAAAGGGCGCCATCGTATCAGGAGTGGCATTTGTGGCAATACAGTACGTTTACTTGAACACCCAGCTGATGGTGACACGCCTGAGCGGTGTTTATGGTGCTCTGGCTGCGATACCGCTGCTTATGATATGGATGAATCTTTGCTGGGGCGTAATTCTATTCGGAGCCCAGCTTTCATACGGATTCCAACAAGTGGATTACGAACATCCGGTCAATCCCCTGTGGCTGGAGGAGAGCAGCGACAATGAAAATCATGAAACAGAAATAATTCTTGAACAACATATTAAACCAATAAAAAATGGAAAAAAAATACATTGATTTTATTAATGAAGACCATCTCCATTCCCTGATAAGGGATACAAAGGAGGATAAGGAGGCAATAAGGGCTATTTTTGCCAAAAGCAAGGCAAAAGAGCCGCTGACTCTCTCCGAATGCGCACAATTGCTCGCAATAGAGTCAGAGGATATGAAACAGGAGCTCTTTGAAACGGCAAGAGAGCTCAAAAGGGCTATCTATGGCAACAGGATCGTACTCTTTGCACCTCTTTATATTGGCAACCACTGCATCAACGATTGCAAATATTGCGGATTCCGCCGCTCGCTCCGTACTGCAGTACGCAAAACCCTAAGCGATCAGGAATTGATTAACGAGGTAATCAATCTCGAAAACATAGGTCATAAACGCTTGATACTGGTATACGGAGAGCATCCGATGTACTCACCGGAATTTATCGCCCATACGGTAAGACTCTGCTACCAGACTAAGGTAGGCAATGGAGAGATCCGTCGCGTCAATATCAACGCCGCCCCTCAAGAGATAGAGGGCTACAAGATTATTAAAGAGGCAGGCATCGGCACCTATCAGGTATTTCAGGAGACATATCATCGTGAGACCTACGCAAGGGTACACCCGAAAAACACTCACAAGGGAGATTATATGTGGAGACTGCATGCTATGGACCGTGCATTTGAAGGAGGAATCGACGACATGGGTATAGGAGCCCTTTTCGGACTTTATGACTGGCGTTTTGAAGTGCTGGGGCTCGTAGCTCACGCAATTCATCTCAAGGAAACTTATGGAGTTGGACCTCACACCATCAGTTTCCCCCGTATTCAGCCGGCTCACGGAATGGATATGGATCTCCCCTGGCGAGTAACCGACGAACAATTTAAGATGCTGGTGGCAATTCTGCGCCTCAGCGTACCTTATACCGGACTCATTATGACTGCCCGCGAAAGCAGTGAGGTCAGGAATGATGTGATAGATTTCGGGGTTTCCCAGATTGATGCCGGCACCAAACTCGAGATCGGTGGTTATCAGAAAGAGGAATATGAGCAGCAACTCGATAAAGAACAGTTCAGGATCGGTGACACCCGTGACCTGGACGAAGTGATCAGATGGCTCCTCACCAGAGAATATATTCCAAGTTTCTGTACCTCCTGCTACCGCCTGGGACGTACAGGAGAGCATTTCATGGAATTTGCCATCCCCGGATTCATCGGCAATTTCTGCACTCCCAATGCAATTATCACCCTTTCCGAGTATCTGGAGGATTACAGCTCGGAAGAGACCAAAAAGGTGGGATATGCTCTTATTGAAAAAGAAGTGGCCAAGATGCCCGAAGGAGATAGAAAAGAACTTGTTAAAAAGAGAATAGAACTGGTTAAACAAGGTAAGAGAGACCTCTATTTTTAATGGTAGTAGAGTATGTTTACAGAAGAGGATTATAAAGTCATAAATAGGGAACTTGAAACGCTGAAGATGTCCAGTCTCAAGCGCTGCGCCAATCAGGAGGAGTTTGAACTGGTGCTCAAGGCCTTTGATTTTGCCAATGAGGTTCACAAAGGCGTAAGGAGACGTTCGGGAGAGCCATACATTCTCCATCCTATAGCCGTAGCGAGGATTGTGGTGCAAGAAATCGGGCTGGGATACAAATCCATCTGTGCAGCGTTGTTGCACGACGTAGTGGAGGATACAAACTACACGGTCGAGGATATCAAAAACCATTTCGGCCAAAAAATTGCCTCCCTGGTAGATGGTTTGACCAAGATCAAGACGGCTCTTGACAGCGACAACATTACCTATTCGAAGAGTATGCAGGCCGAAAATTTCAAACGTATCCTGCTTACTCTCAATGACGATGTTCGGATAGTACTCATAAAACTGGCGGACCGTCTGCACAATATGCGCACCATCCGGTTCATGCCCGAATACAAAAGGGATAAGATCCTCAGTGAGACAATGTATATCTTCATTCCGCTTGCACACCGTCTCGGTCTCTATAGCATCAAATCGGAGATGGAAAACATCTGGCTGGTTCATAGGGAGCCGGAGGCTTACAGGGAGATCGAAGCAAAGCTCGAGACAGTAATGGAGGAGCGTGCAGGTAGTATCGACAGCTTTGTAGTTCCCATCGAAAAAGAGCTGGAGGCAATCGGGTACAAAGTTGAGATACTCAAACGTCTCAAGACTCCCTACTCCATCTGGAAAAAGATGACCTCCAAAAATGTTCCATTCGAGCAAATATTCGACATATATGCCGTTCGCATCATTTTCGAAGCCAAACAAGGTTTAAGCGAGAGGGAACAATGCTGGCAGATATTTTCCCTTATTACTGAAAGATACCAGTACAAGCCCGACAGGACACGTGACTGGGTCAAAGAACCCAAAAGCAACGGATACGAGGCATTGCACCTGACTGTAATGGGTCCCGGTGGCAAATGGATAGAAGTTCAGATCCGCAGCGAAAGGATGAACTCCATCGCCGAGAGAGGAGTAGCTGCACACTGGATGTATAAAAAAGGAGAGAGCTCTCCCTCCGAAGAAGGAGAAATAGACTTATGGCTCAAGCATGTACGAGATATCCTCGAAGATCCCGACTCCAACGCACTGCAATTTCTCGACAACTTCCACAAAGAACTGCTTAGCTCCGACATATATATATTTACGCCCAAAGGCGAATCGAAGACTCTGCCCAAAGGCTCAACTGCACTCGATTTTGCCTACATTATCCACTCAGAAGTGGGCAACAGGGCGATAGCGGCGAAGGTCAACCAGAAACTGCTGCCACTATCTCATGTTCTCTCCAGCGGAGACCAGGTGGAGATAATAACCTCGGATAGCAGTAAGCCGAAGAGGGAGTGGCTGGACTTCATCCGCACCAACAGGGCGAGAAATTTTATCCTCGACTCCATCAAGGCTGAAACCAAAGACAGCATCAAAGAGGGAATGCGCTTCCTCACATCCAAACTCAAGGAGCGGAACATCACCTCCAAGAGCCGTGTACTCAAAAAGCTCATTGACTACTACAAGGCAGGCAGCAAGGACGAACTCTACCACAAGATAGGTATCGGGCTGATAGACCTTTCTGACCTGGAAACGGCACTTAAAACCAATGTTGAGAAACGCAATGTGCAAATGTGGGGAGTGAAACTCCTTACCCCGGTTCGCAACACAGGCAAAATTGACAAACAACGAGACTACGAACTCAGAGAGGACCTCTCAAAAGGTACTATAACATTTACTATAGCCGAGTGCTGTTCCCCTATTCCGGGTGACAATGTCGTTGGATTCATTGAAGACGACGGTAGTGTACTCGTACACAAGAAGAGCTGCCAGAAAGCTACCGACATTGCAGCCAAACAGGGCGATAGGATAGTCTCGGCAAGATGGAGCAAACACTTCATGATGTCATATCTGGCACGGATTTCCATTACAGGTCTGGATAGGATGGGTATTATCAGTGATATGTCCAAAGTAATCTCACTTCAGCTCGGCGTGAATATGCGCAAAATATGTATCGAAACCCACGACGAAATATTTGAAGGGACCGTAGATCTATATGTGCGCAATACTGACGACCTTGATAAGCTCATCAAGTCACTCTCGGCCATAAAGGGAATCGAGAGCGTTAAACGTGTTGAACTTAACTTTAATGGATAGTAAAAAGAGATCAATGCAAGAGAATAGAAGAGTATTGACAACTGCGCTGGCCCTTGCCGGATTTGTGTTTTGCCTATTTTTTTCCAAATCGTGCGCTAATACCACCACACCGCCGAGCGGGGGACCTAAAGATACTATACCACCCGTTCTTTTGAAGGTAAACCCCGATTTCAATACCACGAATTTTCCCAGATACGATGGAAAAATATCCCTTACCTACGACGAATATACCGTGGTTAAAAATGCCGGAGACATCTATCTCTCACCGCCGATGAGAAAGAGAATCACCCATAAGATAAAGGGTAAAAATATAGTTTTTTCCATCCCCGATACTCTGGCAGAAAACAGAACTTACACCATTGATTTCGGCGAGGCTCTGGCTGACAACAATGAGGGCAACATAGCTCCCAGACTTGTCTATGCCTTTTCGACAGGTGACACTCTGGATTCTCTCTATATCACCGGCAATATCATCGACTGCCAGACTCTTCAACCGGTTAAAAAGGCACTAGTGGCGCTCTATACAGATCACTCCGACTCTGCTTGTTTCAAGGTATTCCCCGATGCGGCTACAAAGAGTGACGAATGGGGGTTTTTCTCCATCAGAAATATACGGGACACTTTCTATCGCATTATTGCGTTTACAGATAGTGACAATGATAGCAAATATGATCCGATAAAGGACCAAATTGCTTTTCTGGATACACTAATCCGCCCTATGGATGTAGTCAGCGACTCAATCTACGAACTGAAATCTTTCGATAAAAAAGACACACTCGCCTGCCTGGAAAGACATTCCATGTATGAACTCCTGATGTTTACAGAGCAACAAAGCATCCAGTTTCTTAAAAATAGCGGCATGAGAAGTGAAAAATCGGGATTCCTCTCCTTCAACGCTCCCGATGTCGAAATATCGGGTATGGACTTTTTCGGAGTGGCAGACAGTTGCGTCATAGTCCAATACTCTCCTGCAAAGGACAGCCTTGATTTCTGGATCAATACACGATATAGGCTCGAAGATAGTCTTTTGCTCAAATTGAGCTATAAGAGAACCGACTCCACGGGACATCTTCGTGACACCATAGAAAATCTCTCCCTGGCAGTTCCCAGACCTCAGACTCCCACCGGCGGACAGCAGCGACAAGAACAGCCAAAAGATACCGTTTTCAAGTTCAATGTAGCTGCAAAGAATGAAACCATAGCACAGGATGGCATCAGTCTCACATCCGTACTTCCTATACTGCGTTGGAATAGAGAAATGTCCTTTCTGACCGAGACCAATCCTCGACACCAGACGGATACCATAACATTTAAGTTTGAACAGGATCCTCAGGAAATCCGACGTTTCACAATGTATATGGATAGGGAAATCAAAGATGGCCATGAATATGAGTTTACGGTACCACAGGGTGCCTTTGTCAATCTTGACAATCTCCCAAATGCAGAGGTAAAGACCAAATTCACTCTTCCAAAGAGTGAGGATGCCTGCTCCATCACTCTAGTACTGAACGGTGTCGATACCAGATACATTGTCGAGCTTGTGGATAAAGACCGAAAGAACGTCTTCAGAAAATACAACATTTCAAGGGATACTTCGCTTCTTTTCCCCTATCTCAAACCACAGGACTATTCGGTGAGAATTACTGAAGACCGCAACAGCAATGGATTGTTTGACTCGGGCAATTTCCTCGACAGAAGGCAGCCCGAGAAAGTACGGATGTACCAGCCTTCGCCCGGAGTCTATATTCTGACATTACCTGAGCTGACGGACCTCGAACAAACCATTGACATAAAGGAGATGTTCAAATGAAAAAGCTACTCTTGACACTCTTTGCCTCACTACTCTTTTTCCCGCTGTACGGCCAGGAGAATGTAATCATTGGTGATCTTGACGATGATTTTGCCAGTATAGATACCATTGCACCTCCGCAAAAATACAAAAGCATTCATATGTTGGGAGTCAGATATGGTTACAGTTTCTGTACGGTGAGTTCCTCCCCTACGGTAGGCGAAGAGTATATATACTGCCCCATGAATTTTTCCCTGCTCTATACCTACTACCACGCACTTTGGGATCAGCTCTTCAACTTTGGTGTTCAGTTTGGTGTTAAATATGGCGAGGAGGGCTATGCTTCGAAATATGAGCAGTGGGGGGAAAGATATAAGATTGTTGAAGTTCCATTGGTTTCACAGTTCAAAATCGACTTTTCCAGGTTCAGACTATTGGTAAACGCCGGCGGGTATTATGGATATCGTCTTTCAACGGAAAGGGAGAGCGGATGGGACCGGTATGATCTTCGCCATGACTATGGCATCCTGGCAGGAGCCGGTCTGGCTGTGGTTTTTAAGCCCTTTGAAATTCAGATTGAGGGCAATTACAAATATTCGCTCTGCAGCATCTATCACACAAACAAATTCAGCGACGAATACTGGATGCTGTGCTATCCTCGTAACATAATGCTTAGCGTTGGACTATTCGTCCATCTTTGGTGATAATTCAAATTATGAAGAAAGTTGCGTTTGAAATTGGCGGCGTACGCATCGGAGGAGGAGCTCCTGTATCGGTTCAGACAATGTGCAATACCGATACACGTGATATTGCTGCTTCTGTGACACAGTGCCGTGAAATGGCTGCTGCGGGTGCGGATATCATCCGCCTTACCACTCAGGGACTCAGAGAGGTGGAAGCTTTGCGCCGGATCAAGGCACAACTGCGTTCCGAGGGTATAATGACGCCACTTGTTGCAGACGTTCACTTTTCAGCCAATGTGGCTCTTGCAGCTGCTGAGGTTGCAGACAAGGTACGCATCAATCCGGGCAATTTTGCTCCGGTTCACGAAGAGGCCTGTAGCAAGTTTTCACAACTGCTGGACAAATGCCGTGAACATGGTACGGCCATCAGGATCGGACTCAACCACGGTTCTCTCGGCACGCGGATTACCGAACTCTATGGTAACACCCCGTTCGCAATGAAAGAAGCTGTGATGGAGTGGCTTCAAATGTGCATTGAAAAGGATTTCCACAAGGTGGTTATCTCACTCAAAGCCAGTAACACCAGAGTTATGACCGATGCCTACCGCCTTCTCTATGAAGAAATGGAGAAGATAGGAAGGATTTATCCGCTCCATCTGGGAGTCACAGAAGCCGGTAACGGCGATGAGGGACGTATCAAGTCAGCCGTAGGCATTTCCGCGCTTCTGAGTGCGGGAATCGGAGACACCATCCGCGTCTCCCTCACCGAAAATCCGGTCAATGAGATAGCGGCGGGCAAGGAGATTGTCAAATCCTGCCAAATGGCTACCGAAGGGCCTGTGACTGCAGAAAACTGGAATGATTGGATAATCCGTGCCTCCTGCAAATATGGTCCTGCACTGCTTGACTGCAAGATTGATGATATTGACCTTACAGGAGCTACCATTGCCGGTAAACCACTCTCAACAGAGAAGCAACACTATTTCCGAGATATTTTGATGCAGGCTAGTCGCAGGAAGTTTACCAGACCGGAGTATATAGCCTGTCCGGGCTGTGGCCGTACACAATACAATCTGGAAGAGACATTCAATGAAGTGAAACGACGTACATCCCACCTCAAAGGTCTTCGCATTGCGATAATGGGCTGTATCGTCAATGGTCCGGGTGAAATGGCGGACGCAGATTGGGGTTATGTTGGCGAAGGTGGAGGCAAAGTAACCCTTTACCGTGGGAAAACACCGGTAATGCGCTCCGTACCCCAGGAAGAGGCCATCGACAAACTTCTCGAACTAATCGAGAAGGAGAAAGAATAACCTGCCCTAATCCAGACTTATATCAGCATAGCGCTACGGAAAGAATCGCGCAATTCATCGCTTATTCTGAGAGCCTCTCTAAAAAAAACTTCGATTGAGCCGTAATCATTTTCAATTCCCTCGTATAGGCCTTTGAGATACTCCGGTGCTGCAATCGAGCCACGCCAAACCTTTTTTGCTACAACCCTATCCCGTTTGAAAAACAGTATAAGCAATGTATCACGCCATGCTTTGCGTTTGACGGCTCTGTTAGTGAAGAGATAATCTTTCAAAATATCGTGCATACCTACTCCCAGAAGCGAAAGAAGAAATGCTGCCATGACCCCTACCCTATCCTTACCCCAGGAACAGTGAAAAAGCGTAGCCTTTCCCTCCATAACATTGGAGATTATTTGTCGAAAGGCCTTACCTGTCATCTCTACTACGGAGCTTTCTTTCAGTATGCCGGAGTAAAGGATATCGATATCGGGGATAGCATTCCTTAAAACCTCTTTATCACGTGTGTTGATGATGAATTGACGGTAATTTGAGCCAACCTCCTTGGTTATGCCTATTACTGACTCCTTAAATATAGGAATATGGAGATATTCCACCCCTTCGGGTACATTATAGTGATTATCTTTAATCTCCTGAGATGTACGGAGGTCAATAATCGTATCGATTCCAAACTCCATCTTCAATTTGGCCATCTCATCATCCGGCACTTTAACCGGTACTTCGCTACGAAATATAAGCCCCTTTCTCAGATGCTTCTTCCCCGCCCTTATCCCACCCAGATCACGAAAATTTTTCAATCCTTTTATCTTCATACTTAATACTCCATTCTTCATAACTAACTCAATAAACAAACCTCTCCACACACTATACACTACACACTACATACTACATACTACATACTACATACTACGAATAAATATTTCCAACATCTTTCCTTTCAGTTCGCGCCAACGGGCCATTACGGAGGCTGCGAATGAACTTGTATGTTTGTTGAGCAACTCTGTTACTTCTTCATTTTTGCCCTCTTTGAGAAGAGCAGCAGCCTGATCTTCCACCATGGCATTTGAGGCCATCATATTGCGTTCGTATGCAGCAATCTCCGGTTCGATTATCTTTCTTGTCTTGTCCCAGTTGATGGTGGCGATACGGTTTGTCTCCCTGAATGCCCAGATCGCGGCATCTTCACGATAACGATGTTGTCCGCACACTCCGAAACTCTGTGGCAATTCCGTAGCTCCGGCATAAATGGGAATCCTGGGGCTTTGAGCGGGATTGTCGAATGCGAAATAGGCTACGCCGCCGATTTCATCCGGAAGCCAGTTGCGGAGGCGGATGACATGCGAATATGAGCACTGGATAACGGCAATAGTACGCTGACGCTCTATAATGCCGGGGTTGATCTCGTTGAGCATATTCATAAGATCGCGTGGCATGAATGCAGAGAGAGGATAGACTTTTTCATCATACTCCTTGTATGAACCGTCAGCCTGACGTTCACGGCGGTGGGCTGTATAGGAGAGATTTTTCACCATATCATACTCGGTACCGTCATATGTTGCACGATAAAGTTCAAACACCATTTCCGGAGTCACCTTTTTATCGGGTTTTACAGAGAAAGGCAGTTCTTCAGCATCATAACTCAGACCGAGTGAAGGTGCAAGAGTCGAAAAGACATAGAATTCCCGTATGGAAAAGGGTTTTCTTCCCGACACCACCTTGTGAAAAATAAAATCCTCTTTCCCATCCCAAAATCCGGTTTTCTTCGCATTTGCCTTTAGGTCACGGCTATACATAAAATTCTCTTTATCATTGAAATCCACCTTACCGATTCGGGGAATATTAGCTGAAATGCCTACGTGATCGTCGGGAATCCTCTGAGCTACCCACATTGCACTTGGGTTACCCGGGCCGGAACCATATATCTCAAAATGCCATACCTCATTTTTATCGGCTACGGTAAGACATTCACCCCAATCGGCATAACCGTACTCTTCCCCAAGACGTCCCATCAATGCAATGGCTTCGCGTGCGGTTGTGCAATATTGAAGCGCCATCCTTTCAAGCTCTTCGATATAAAACATACCTGCCGTATTACGCAATTCCGGTCGTCCACTGGTAGTGGTCTCACCGATGGCTAGCTGTTTTTCATTCAGGGAGGGATATGCCACATTCAAAAATCTGTAAGTTTCTGTTCCAACCACGGGAATACGTCCCTTCTCTACCACATTGCGCATGTCCCAGGGCTCCTCATTGTGCATCATTCCTTCATAGACCGGCTCCATATCGCCAAGCGAAAATCTCTTACGAGGCTCCATCGTGAGCCAGGTACGGTAATTGGCATCACAAGTGTGACCTATCATCACTGACCCATCGGATGAGGCCCCTGAGGCTACCATGATTGAAGTACAACTCTCCTTATATTGATCATCCGTACGATCGTAAAGCTCCTGTGCGTAAAGATTCCCGGTAAAGAGAAGAAGAGATATGAGCAATAGTATGGAATTTTTGAATTTCATATTGCAGTATTGTTTCTGATTTTGGTAAACTGTTAGGCGGCAAAAATAATGAAAAAATCATACAAGTCACAATGAAATGACTATCTTTGCACAATCTTAAACCGCATCGCACAATGCAACTGCTCAACAGATCCCGATCTATCGTTCAATTGGATAATGGCCTTGAATTTCAAGGCTATTCGTTTGGTTATATGGCCCCTGCGGATGGTGAAGTGGTATTTTCCACCACTATGACCGGCTATCCTGAATCTCTTACCGATCCATCTTACGAAGGTCAGATACTCTGCTCTACATATCCCCTGATAGGCAATTACGGAGTACCCAAGGCGATAACTGTCGGAGGAGTCCAACAATATTTCGAGTCTGAGAGGATTCACGTCCGTGGTCTGATCATATCCGACTATTCATTGAAATATAGTCACTGGAGCGCAGTAAAAAGCCTTGACCATTGGCTCCGCGAAAACAGGATACCTGCCATTTACGGAGTGGATACACGCGAACTCACAAAAGTGATCCGTGACAACGGTTCGATGCTCGGAAGGATTATTCCCGAGGGCGAATCTCCCCAATGGGATGTGGAAGACCCCAACACCACAAGCCTCGTGGCCAGAGTGAGTTGCAAAGAGGTAATCACCTACCCCGGACCGATACGATCCAAAAGAGTAGTGCTAATAGATTGCGGAGTCAGACACAGCATACTGCGATTTCTCATCTCCAAAAACATCGAGATAATAAGGGTTCCCTGGGATTATGATTTCAACGACGGCTCAATCGGACGTTATGACGGCCTTCTTATCTCCAGCGGTCCGGGAAACCCCGAATTTTGCACTGCCACGCTAAGCCACATCCGCCATACAATGACGCTCGGCAAACCTATATTCGGCATTTGTATGGGCCATCAGCTCCTCGCAATGGCGGCAGGCGCCAAGACATTCAAACTCAAATACGCCCATCGCAGTCACAACCAGCCTGTCAAGGCTACAGATAACAACAGATGCTACATTACCGCACAGAATCATGGTTATGCAGTGGACACGAATACACTCAGCAAGGATTGGGAGCCCATTTTTACCAATATGAATGACGGCACTAATGAAGGTATCCGGCACAAGAGCAAAAAATTCTTCTCCACCCAATTCTATCCCGACATGACCGAAAACCCCAAAGACACAAGCTACCTTTTTGACATTTTTCTGACAGCACTATGATAGATACAAGCATCAAGAAAGTCCTCCTTCTGGGTTCAGGCGCACTTAAGATCGGTGAGGCAGGCGAATTTGACTATTCAGGTTCCCAGGCCCTCAAGGCAATGAAGGAAGAGGGTATATATACAGTTCTGATCAACCCCAATATCGCTACCGTGCAGACATCCGAAGCTGTTGCAGATAAAATCTATTTTCTCCCTGTTACCCCTTACTTTGTGGAAAAGGTAATAGAAAAAGAGCGTCCCCAGGGTATTTTGCTGGCATTCGGAGGCCAAACGGCCCTCAACTGCGGGGTAAAACTTTTCCAGGCGGGGGTATTCGAGAAATATGGCATCAAGGTACTTGGAACGCCTGTCCAAACAATAATCGACACTGAAGACAGGAATCTCTTCAATAAAAAGATGGGGGAAATCGGCATCAAGATTATAGAGAGCCACGCAGTGGAGAATATTGAAGATGCGCGCAAAGCGGCTGCCGAGCTCGGTTATCCGGTAATTCTCAGGTCAGCTTATGCACTCGGTGGCCTCGGCAGCGGATTCTGCGAAAATGAGGAGGAGCTCAATATCCTTGCGGAAAAGTCATTTTCCTACTCTCCACAGGTGCTGGTGGAAAAATCGCTTAGAGGCTGGAAAGAGATAGAATATGAAGTGGTGCGCGACAAATACGACAACTGCATCACCGTCGCCAATATGGAGAATTTCGATCCGCTTGGCATCCATACCGGGGAGAGCATTGTGGTAGCCCCTTGTCAGACGCTCGATTACCACGACATCTCGATGCTCAAAGAGCTATCAATAAAAATAGCGCGTCATGTCGGTATAATCGGCGAGTGTAACGTTCAGTTTGCATACGACACTCAATCTTACGATTATCGAGTCATAGAGATAAACGCACGCCTTTCAAGGAGTTCCGCTCTGGCTTCAAAGGCCACCGGTTATCCCCTCGCCACGGTTGCGGCAAAGCTTGCTCTCGGCTACGGACTATTTGAGCTCAAAAATTCCGTTACCCGTACCACCTCTGCATTTTTTGAACCTGCTCTCGATTATGTGATCTGCAAAATCCCGCGCTGGGACCTTTCCAAATTTCACGGAGTCTCGAGAGAGATTGGCAGCAGCATGAAAAGCGTCGGGGAGGTTATGGCCATAGGCCGAAATTTCGAAGAGGCAATTCAAAAGGGTCTTCGAATGATCGGACAGGGAGCTCATGGATTTGTGGCCAACAAGGAGATTGTGGTACCCGACATAGACAAGGCATTGCGCGAACCCACAGACAACCGCATTTTCGTTATATCCAAGGCTTTTCAGAAGGGTTATACGGTGGATGAGATATGTGATCTCACAAAAATCGACAAATGGTTTCTTGAAAAGTTATATAACATAGTTGTATTGTCCAAGGAGTTGGAAAAGGCCAATAAACCCGAGGAAGTTGATTTAGAACTCCTAAAACTCGCCAAACAACTTGGTTTTTCCGATTTTCAGATAGGCCGCCTTGTGTTCAAGGATAGGTTGGATACTGAAGAACAGGTTATTCGCATACGCAAATACCGCAAATCGCTCGGCATTGTACCCTATGTAAAACAAATCGATACCCTGGCGGGCGAGTTTCCGGCACAGAGCAACTATCTCTACCTCACCTACAATGGGCAGGAACATGATGTAGAATATAAAAATGACCGCAGGTCAATTATCGTGCTCGGCTCCGGAGCTTACCGCATAGGTAGCTCTGTAGAGTTTGACTGGTGCAACGTAAATGCGCTCCAGACTATCCGTAAATTGGGATGGAGAGGCGTTATGATCAATTATAATCCTGAAACCGTCTCTACCGACTACGATATATGCGATCGTCTCTATTTCGACGAGCTGACATTCGAAAGGGTGCTGGATATATACGAACTGGAATCACCGCACGGCATCATTCTCTCCGTAGGAGGACAGATTCCAAACAATCTGGCCCTACGTCTTGACGAAAACGGTGTCAACATCCTGGGAACCTCCGCAGCAAGCATTGATAGAGCCGAAGACAGACACAAATTCTCTTCAATGCTCGATTCCATCAAAGTTGACCAGCCCAAATGGCAGGAACTGACCACCCTCGACGACATTCACAAATTTGTAGAATCAGTCGGATTCCCCGTTCTGGTGCGCCCCTCTTATGTGCTTTCAGGTGCGGCAATGAATGTTTGCTCCAATGAAGGTGAGTTGGACAGGTTCCTCTCCCTGGCAGCCAATGTTTCAAAGAAACATCCTGTAGTGGTTAGCGAATTTATAGAAAATGCAAAGGAAATCGAGTTTGACGCTGTGGCCAATCGCGGCGAAGTGATAGCTTACGCAATATCCGAACATATAGAGTTTGCCGGAGTACACTCCGGTGATGCCACCATACAATTTCCTCCTCAAAAACTCTACGTAGAGACCGCAAGAAGGATCAAGAAGATTGCCCGCACTATTGCAGCGGAACTCGATATATCCGGCCCCTTCAATATCCAGTTCCTTGCAAAAGAGAACGATATAAAGGTGATAGAATGTAACCTGCGCGCATCGAGGAGTTTCCCATTTGTTTCTAAAGTTCTAAAGATCAACTTTATCGAACTTGCCACAAGAGTGATGATTGGAGAAAATCCCGTACCCCCCTCCAAAAGTGCTTTTGACCTCGATTATGTCGGCATCAAGGCCTCCCAATTTTCATTCTCGCGTTTACAGAAGGCGGACCCCGTACTGGGCGTGGATATGGCATCCACAGGAGAAGTTGGCTGTATTGGCGATGATACAAACGAAGCCATTCTGAAATCGATGCTCTCAGTTGGTTACACCATTCCTAAAAAGAACATCCTTCTCTCCACCGGAGATGCACGCCAGAAGGCCGAAATGCTCAATGCATCCCGTCTGCTGGTACAACACGGCTACACACTCTTTGCAACGGACGGTACCTACAAATTCTTTGTACAAAATAATGTGCCCGTCACCAGAGTTCTCTGGCCAAGCGAGAGCGGAAATGAGCGCAGTGCATTGGATATGATACAGAACAAGGAAATAGACTTTGTAGTAAACATTCCCAAAAATCTTACCGAATCAGAATTGAGCAACGGTTATAAAATACGTCGCGCGGCAGTGGACTTCAACATTCCGTTGATCACCAATACCCGACTGGCTACTGCTTTCATCATCTCGTTCTGCAATCTGCCCATTGAGGAGATTCAGATCAAGAGTTGGGACGAATATGCATCATAACTGCCGTAGTTTTTCCCGGATATTATTGGGCTTATCTTTGTCAACCGGATTCACTTTTGGCAACACAGCCTATGTCAATTTATTGCATAATCTGTGGTTTGTATAGGTTTTTTGTTAACTTTGTTCGACTAAAACCTAACTTGTATGGGCAAACTATACGAACAATTAATCCGGGATTACCGCATAAAAGAGGGGCTGAAAGCCTGTATAAACTGCGGCACCTGTACGGCCATCTGCCCTGCTGCCGAATTCTACAAATACAACCCAAAAAACATAGTCAACATCGTTCAGAGCCAGGATGACGCTCAGATTGAAGAACTGCTAAAAGGCGAACAGATCTGGTACTGCGGCGAATGTATGTCGTGTGTGACACGGTGTCCGAGGCGCAACGCTCCGGGACTTGTAGTCATGGCGTTAAGATCGCTCTCCATTGATTTGGGCTATTTTGTAGAAAGCGAAAAGGGACGACAGATGCTCCCTCTCACACGCCGTATGCAGAGCAATATCCTAAACTACGGCTACTGTGTCTATCCCCGCACATTTCTCTACAAAGATCACCCCGAATATGGCCTCACCGGTAAGTGGGTGATTGAAAATATGGAAGATGTATATGAACGTCTCGGTGCAAATCTCGATGGGAAAGGCCCCGGAATTTTGAGAAAAATTCCCGACGAATCTCTCGCCGAGCTCAAGGCAATATTTGATGAAACCGGTGCTACACGCCGTATGGAAATCATCGAAGAGGCCTCCAAACTTAAAGCAAAAGAGATGGGTATCCCCTACGACGAATATGAAAGAAAGGCATTTGAGGATACCGAAAAGGACCATCTCAACCATTAATTTGAAAACAGCATCAAAATGATATTTCAGGGAAAACAGAAAATATGGTCCGACTATCAGAAAGAGATTCCTGATGACCACTGGTTTTATGTGAGAAGCTGCATTCGCCAAGGGTTTTTCCCGGGTTCGGAAGTGGCATTTCTCGACATATGTCGTAACAAACTTGGCAAAGATTTCTTCGAAACAGAGCACCACACCACTTGCGGAGGAATTGCATACCATGCCGAGGCTCTTCCGCAGGAGACCATGATGACCATTATCGCCCGCCAATTTGCTCTGATGGGTGAACACGGCTACAAGAACTACGTATGTTCCTGCATAACCTCATTCGGTCTCTATACCGAAGTGTTGGAGGACTGGAGGACCTTTCCGGATCTTGAGGATAAAATTCGGGAACATCTCTGGAAGTCATGCAGACGCGAATTGACAAAACCGGAATATCTGGCCCACGCCAGCGACATTATTTATAAATTCCGCAATGAGATAGCAGCCAAGGCAAAACACCGTCTGGTCAACAAGTTTACAGGTGAACCGCTAAGAGTTGTAGAGCATATCGGATGTCATTATTCCAAGATGTTTCCCTCCAAAGGCGTAGGCGGAGCGGAATATCCCTATGTTCTTGCCGGCATGATTGATTCCTGGGGAGGAGAAGTGATAGATTATCCCGAACGCAGGCATTGCTGCGGATTCGGTTTCAGACAATATCTGGTTAAGGCCAACCGCGGCTACTCGATGTCCAACACCCACAAAAAGTTTGAATCGATGGAGCCCTACAAGCCTGACATGATCATAACGAACTGTCCGGGATGCCCCTATTTCATGGACAGATGGCAATATGTGATAGCTGAACAAACAGGCAAGACTTATGGTGAAAACGGATATGGCATTCCCGTATTCACCTATGAGGAGGTTGCCGGTCTGGTGCTGGGGTATGACCCCTGGGATCTTGGACTCCAGATGCATCAGGTAGCGGTTGAACCCCTGCTGGATAAAATGGGCGTTAAATACAACAAAAAAGATAAATACAAAGGTAGCGGAGGCAAAATCCTCAAGATCCCGGAATTTCCCATGAACATCAAGTGTTGTTGATATAATATCTGACTAAATGAAACGAAATGTACTTATAATTGGCGGAGGTCCTGCCGGTATGGAAGCCGCACGCAGAATACGCGATTACGGCCACACCCCGATTCTTATCGAAAAAGAGTCCCGTCTCGGAGGTCATCTGGCAAAGTGGCACAAACTCTTTCCCGAAGGTGAGTCAACGGAGGAACTTCTGACTTCCCTGACAGCCGATATGGAAGGAATCAACTACTTTACAGATACCAATATCGTCTCTATCAACAAACTTAAGAATCTCTATGTGGCTATCTTTTCCAATGGCATTTCAGTACAGGCGGATGCCATTCTTTTTGCAACGGGGTTTTCCATGTTCCCTGCTGAAAAAAAGGAAGAATATGGCTACGGCATATATAACCATGTTATTACAAATGCTGACCTTGAGCATTTTTTCAATACCGGAAAAGACCCAAGGATTAAAGAACCAAAGGTTATAGGATTTGTTCACTGCGTCGGCTCAAGAGATGAAAAAGCCGGCAATCGCCAGTGCTCTAAAGTGTGCTGCGCCACAGCTCTCAAACAGGCTTGCGAGATGAAGGAACTCTATCCGGATGCCACCATCTACTGTTTTTATATGGACTTGAGAATGTTCGGCCGCAAATACGAGGACCTCTATCTGAACGCCCAGCGTAAATATGGGATATTATTCGTCCGTGGCAGGGTTTCAGAGGTATCTGAAGATATTGATGGAAGACTTGTCGTAAAGGCGGAAGATACTCTGGTAGGCAAACCTATACGTATTACTATGGACCTGCTTGTACTTATGGCCGGTATGTCTCCATGCGTGGAGAACCCTAAAATTGCCTCTATGACCGGAGTACATATCGGAGAAGATGGATTTTTCATGCCCAGGGATTTACTTTACCGGAGCGTGGAGAGCCACAGCAAAGGGATCTTTTTTGCCGGTGCCGCCACCGGCCCCAAGACCATTCCTGAAACTCTCAACGAAGCCAGAGCAGCAGCTATGGCCATTGATCACTATTTCAAACAAAAGGCTTAATGATAGATTTCGGATATAGTCTCACCCCAAGTTCGACAATTGAAATAGACGATGCTGACATGAGTCTATTTGATGAATTATGCGCAGTAGAACCCGATGCCATTAAGTGTATGTCATGCGGATCTTGCGCTGCCAGTTGTACCGCGGGCGTTTTTACTGATCTCAATCTGAGAAAGGTGCTGCTCGGCCTTCAGCGCGGGTGCGAAGAAGATGTGCTCCCACAACTCAAATCCTGTATGCTTTGCGGTAAATGCCATATAGTCTGCCCCAGAGGCATCAACACCCGGCATCTGATTCTTTCAATTTGCAAGATTTACAATATCTGATACTATGATGAGGGAAAGATTCATATCGGGTTACGACCATTTTGTACTACCATTCATGGTGGGCATGATATTCGTTCTCCTCTGGTGCATTATCGGAGTTATCAAGATTATGGTCCAGCTTGAGCGCAAAGATCGCATCAAAGTTTATAAGTCTTTGGTCAATCCCGTGATAATGGGTAAGAATGTTCGCGACTGGTTTGGAGATTGTCTGTTCCACGTTAAGCTCTGGAGACGCAATAAGGTGTTGGGATATATGCACTCCAGTATTGCTTTCGGCTGGTTTATGCTCATAGTCATCGGTCATATCGAGACATTCCTCTATATTCCCGAAAGAGGCGGATTGTTCTATTATCCCATATTTTTCCGCTACTTCATGGCAGTCGAAAGTACAACCCTCAAGGGTTCGCTACTCTTCTTCCTTATGGACTTTTTCCTGCTTGTGGTTCTCAGCGGTATAATTCTGGCCATTATCAAACGTTTCCGTTCCAAGTTGATGGGAATGCGTAGAACCACAAAGCTCACTCTCCTGGATCGCGTCGGCCTCTATTCACTCTGGGCAATATTTCCATTGAGGCTGATAGCGGAAGGATTTACCGCAGGTGTAGGTGGTGGAAGTTTCCTCACCGTACCTGTCAATTGGCTCTTTGCCAGTATCCTCAGCAAACCGGAGAACTTCACGATCGCCTGGTGGGCCTACTCGATAGCACTGGGCACCTTTATGATAGTGCTGCCATATACCAGATATATGCATATTCCCGCGGAGTTCTTCTTGATTCCTCTCAAAAACGCCGGCATTAAAGTACGCAGACCGCGCAAAGGCTACGCTTTGGCAGAACTCTACTCCTGCCCCAGCTGCGGAGTTTGTCTGGATGCCTGCCCTATGAGTGTCGATAAAGCGGGACTCAAGAATACCACCGTCTATTATATACGTCAGGTCAAAAGAAGAAATCAGCCGCGTGCGCTGGCAATTGCCGATAAGTGTCTGATGTGTGGCAAGTGTTCTGTTCTCTGCCCCATCAATATCTCAGCCATCGATCTCCGTTTGGCGCTACGCAAGCAACAGCCCTACAATATAGAACACGACTTCAGCTACCTCGACAAAATCCCTAATGAAGCATTGACATCAGCAATCTCAGTCGGCGGAGAAAAAGTACTCTACTATTCCGGCTGTATGAGCTCTTTGACACCGATGGTGTCTCAATCAGTACAGAAGGTGCTCACAACGGCGGGGATAGATTTCACCCTAATGGATGAGCAAGGAACTATATGTTGCGGAAGACCGCTGTTGCTCTCAGGCCGCACGGAAGAGGCAAAGGCACTTATAGAGAAGAATGAACAGATAATTAAGGAAAGCGGTGCTCCTATACTGCTGGTATCTTGTGCTATCTGTTACAGAATATTCAAAGAGGATTATGATCTGAATGGAGTTCAGGTGATGCACTATACCGAGTATTTTGAACAACTGGCTGCTGAAGGAGTCATAAAGTTAAGAAAACAGGAGAAGCTTAAATATGTATATCATGATCCCTGCGAACTAGGTCGTGGCTGCGGCATCTATGAGGCTCCCCGCAAGGCTCTGGCCAGGGTTGCCAACCTCGTACCGGCTGCAAAAGAACGTAAGGAAAGTATATGCTGCGGAGGCTCTCTTGGCAGTCTGACGCTAACTCATGAAGAGAGAGGACGCATCACGGAGAATTCCATCCGCAACCTTACCGCCAACTCTCCCGATAGGATTGTGACTGCATGTCCGCTCTGTATGAAGACCTTCAGCAGACAATCAGAGATTAAAGTTGTAGACTTTGCCCAGGTAATTGCCGAGAATTTGGTCGAAAAAGAAAAAGAAGAATAAAATAAAAACGCTATGAAGAATTTCAAACCCACAAAGTACGTACTTGAAAATTTGGCTACCGGCCGCAGATTTGAAGACACAGGTTGGCTTCTGGAAGACCCACAAGGGGAAGGACCCTCACTCATCAGAGCCATTTACGAAAAGAAACAGATAGAATTTGGAAGTCAGGAAGAGGGCATCTACCGTTTTGCCGACTGGCTTCCCATCAACCACACACTCAAAGGTTCTGCTGCAACACAAACCTACAAAAGTAAGGCCCTTGCTTCGGAACTGGGTCTACCCAATCTCTATATTTCTTTTTCCGGCTACTGGCCGGAGAAGGGTGCATTTATGACCACCGGTTCATTCAAGGAGACAGAGGCCTATTCTGTATGTGGCAGGCTCTCTCACAATAAGAAAGGGGTATTGGTAGTGGCCTCGGCAGGTAACACGGCCAGATCATTTGCAAAAGTATGCTCCGAAAACAACATTCCGCTACTATTAAGTGTTCCTGAAGACAATATTGATGCTTTGTGGTTTGAAAAACCTATCAACGACTGCGTTAAGCTTATCTCCTCACCCAAAGGCAGCGACTATTACGACGCCATAGCTCTTGCCGACAAAGTCTGCACATCCGAGATGTTTTTTGCCGAAGGCGGAGCAAAGAATGTAGCCCGCAGGGATGGTATGGGTACGACCGTGCTTTCTGCGGCTGAGGTAATCGGACGTATTCCCGACTGCTATTTCCAATCCATAGGAAGTGGCACAGGCGCTATTGCCGCCTGGGAGGCCAATTTACGTCTGATAGAAGACGGCCGTTTCGGCAACCATAAGATGAAACTTTTCCCCTCGCAAAATATTCCCTTCACACCCATGTATGATGCGTGGAAAGCCGGCAGCAAAACCCTCCTGCCGATGAATGACGAAGAGGCGCGCATTAAGGCAACTGCTATCGATGCCAAAGTGCTTTCCAATAGAAGACCTCCTTACGCTGTGCGTGGAGGCCTCTATGATGCAATGTGCGATGCTGGAGGAGATGTTGAACTGGCGGATAACAACGATATCAAAGAGATGCAGGCACTCTTCCTGCGTACCGAGGGGATCGATATTCATCCGGCATCTGCCGTAGCCACAAAAGGTATGATCAATGCCTTTAATGCAGGTAAAATGCCGAAAGATGCGATTACTATGCTAAATATTACGGGCGGAGGAGAAGAGCGTTTCAAACGCGACCATAAGATTGTTTACCTCAAGCCCTCCCTCATCGCGCTGGCTTCAGACGAAGGAATAATCACCAGAGTTGAAAATCTGTTTAAGTAATCTCTTAAAGAGTAGATTTCTTTTTCTGTTCGCTTATCATCACTATCTCGGTAGCTTTGGCCAGAGCAGGGATGATGTGTGAGAATACATGATCTCTGCCTATTTCATGAAGTAAACCGAACTTTTCTATGGAGTCATAGACATTGTCCTGGACGCCGGAAAGAATAAGCTTTATGCCGGCCTTTTTTGAACGTTTGTAGAGGCTGCGAAGGTTATTGATTCCGGTCGAATCGATGAAAGGCACCTTGCGCATGCGTATGATACGAACTTTGAGATGACCTTTTTTGGTAGAGCGGTCAACCTCGTCGATCTTACTGGCAAGTCCGAAAAAGAAAGGTCCGTCGATTTCAAAAATTTCCACACCATCAGGAACGGATAGTTGTTCGGTACTCTCCAGTTGGGCTCTTTCTTCATTCTCGGTTGCAGCCAGATAGTCACTCTCGAGAACCGTGATTGAGGAGGTTTCGGAAACACGCTTAACAAAGAGAATGATAGCCATCAAGAGCCCCACCTCAATTGCAACTGTCAAATCGACCAATACGGTCAGGAAAAATGTAATCAGCAACACTATCACATCTGCTCGGTCTCCTTTGAGCAAATACTTGAATGTCCTCCATTCACTCATATTGTAGGCCACCATGACCAGGATTGCTGCAAGACAAGAGAGCGGAATATAGATGGCATAGGGCATGAGGAAAAGGAAAATCAGCAGAAGCACGAGGGAGTGAATAATACCAGCGACAGGAGTCTTTCCACCGTTGTTGATATTGGTCATTGTACGTGCAAGAGCTCCGGTTGCCGGAATACCGCCGAAAAGAGGGGTAATGATGTTTGTTATACCCTGTCCTATGAGCTCAGTATTGGAATTGTGACGCTTGCCGGTGGCACCGTCCGCAACCATTGCTGCAAGAAGCGACTCTATTGCACATAGAAAGGCAATGGTAAATGCAGGCTGGAAGAGTTTGACAGCTGTATCAAGAGTAATTTTGGGAGCTACGGGCTCGGGAATGGCTATTCCGCCCGCAAGTTCGGGAAATTTGCTGCCAATTGTGGCAAATTCGAGTCCGGCAAAACGGGAAAGTATCAGCGAAATGAATGTTCCCACAATAATGGCAATCAGTGAACCGGGCACTTTCTTAGTAACTCGAGGCCAGAAAATGATTATCGCTAAACAGAATAGTGACATCAGGGTTTCTGCGATGGAGATCGATCCCAGATTGCTGAAATAGCAACCCCACTTGGCCAGGAAACTTGAAGGTACTTCCGCTATTGTCAGTCCGAAGAAATCTTTAATCTGGGTGGAGAATATAGTTACGGCAATACCCGAAGTAAAACCTATTACTATGGGATAAGGAATAAACTTGATTAACGTACCGAGTTTGAAAACGCCCATTAGCACCAGCATGATACCTGCTAATATGGTGGATATTATCAACCCCTGAATGCCGAAGTCACCAACAATACCGGCTACTATTACGATAAAAGCTCCGGTAGGACCTCCTATTAAAAAATTGGAACCTCCCAAAAGTGATGTGAGGAAGCCCGCGACGACGGCAGTAATCAGACCCTGCTGAGGGGTAACTCCCGAAGCAATACCAAAAGCAATTGCTAGCGGTAAAGCCACTATACCTACAATTACACCTGCAATGAAGTCCTGTATAAAGGTCTCTTTATTGTAATTACCTTTCTTAAAAAGTTCGAAAAATTTGGGCCTGAAGAGCTGTGACAGTCTGGTTTTCATCTGAAATGCTAAATAAGTCCGGTTATTTTTGAGAATTTGAGCACAAAAGTATCCAATTTAAACTAACTTTGAAAATTAATTATCAAAAGCCTGTATTATGTTCAGAAAAATGGTCAACGCCAGTGTGCGCTTAGTACAGAGATATTTGCCGGAGCCTTTCATTTTTGCTCTGTTGCTGACTTTTATTTCATTTGCGGTGGCGATGCCTGTATGCCGACAGACACCTTTGGAAGTATTGACCAATTGGGGCAATGGAGTATGGGGATTGCTTGCTTTTTCGATGCAAATGGCACTTGTCCTCGTATGCGGTTCTACTTTAGCCGATGCACCGGCCATTAAAAAGGGACTTAACAAACTGGCTTCCATGCCCAAAAGACCTGTTGGGGCGATTGCTCTGGTTTCTTTAGTTTCGGCACTTGCCTGCTGGATCAACTGGGGTTTCGGCCTTATCATAGGAGTCGTATTCGCAAAGTCCATTGCACGCAAAATGCGTGGTGTAGATTATCGTCTGCTGATTGCCTCTGCATATAGCGGGTTTGTGGTATGGCACGGAGGTATCTCCGGTTCCATTCCTTTGGCACTCGCCACGCCGGGCGATGCACTGGCTACGGTTACAATGGGTGTAGTTACGGAACCGATTGCCATCAGTAATACCATTCTCTCGCTTTACAACCTGGCAATTTCCGCAATTGTCATCATTTCCTTGGTAATGGTCAATTCTCTCATGCATCCGAAGGGCAAAGGTGTGGTAGAGGTAGATCCGAGACTCCTTGAAGAAGAAGAGGATGAGAGATCATTCAAACCTTCAACTCCGGCCGAGAAGGCCGAAAACAGTATGGTAATTTCCATTATCATATCTTTAATGGGATTTGCCTTCCTGATAATGAAGCTCTTCGTACGCGGTGAATCTCTGGATTTAAACTCTGTGATAATGCTATTCCTTTTCCTCGGAATTGTATTTCACAAAACCCCTATAGCCTATGTCAAATCACTCAATAAAGCAGCCGTAGGCAGTGCGGGTATCTTGCTCCAATTTCCATTTTATGCCGGTATCATGGGTATAATGACGGGAACTTCTGCAGAAGGTATTTCACTTGCAGGAGAGATCAGCCATCTTTGCGTCAGTGTTTCCAACGAACATACATTCCCTCTCCTGACCTTTCTAAGCGCAGGTCTGGTTAATATATTCATTCCTTCCGGCGGAGGACAATGGGCCGTTCAGGGACCTATTATGATGCCGGCCGGAGCTGCCCTGGGAGTTTCTCCCGCCATTACGGGAATGGCGATTGCCTGGGGTGATGCCTGGACAAATCTGATACAGCCTTTCTGGGCCATTCCCGCACTTGCAATAGCCAAACTCGGAGCCAGAGATATAATGGGATATTGCCTGATAAATCTTTTGATTTCAGGCATAATTATCTGTTTGGGATTCTTACTCTGGGCTCTCTGACTCCGGACCCGGAACTCGGAACTCAGGACTCTCCGACTCCGGACCCGGAACTCGGAATTCGGAGCTCAGAACAACATATTCAGAACTACATACTCTGAACTCTCATCGCTGCTCTTCAGCGTACCGTTCTACTTCTTCAAACACTCGGAGAAAATTGGCTCCCCAAATTTTTATGATCTCTTCATCGGAGAAACCCTCTTCGATAAGACGTTTTGTCAGATTGTGATACTCACTCATATCCTTGCAACCGATGACTCCGCCACCGCCGTCAAAATCACTGCCGACTCCTACATGATCAATCCCCACAAGGTCTATGATATAATACAGGTGATTCATGAAATCATCCAACGAAGCAGCACTGTAATCAGGGCCGTAACGAAGTAGCCAGGCATCAAGGGCCAGATGTACCACGCCGCCCTTTTCAGCAATGGCGACAATCTCTTCATCAGTAAGATTGCGTGAGAGTTCACGCACGGAGAAAGCACAGGAATGACTTGCAATAATGGGCGTTTTGCTCACCTGCGTGGCCTGAAGCGTAGCATCTCTCGAAGCGTGCGACAAGTCAACCACAATACCGAGACGATTCATCTCGGCAATTGCCGCTCTTCCGAAATCGGAAAGGCCCCCGTGCAATTTAACTTTTGTGGTTCCTGCATCGGCTATGGCATTATTGCCGTTGTGTGTAAGCCCTATCATTCTCACCCCTTGGTCATAATAGTATTGAACCAGCGGAAGTGAATCGCCCAGACAGCAGGCATTCTCTATCGAAAGAAAAAGTGAAACCTTCCCTGACTTCTTAAGAGCCTTCATCTCCTTTATAGAGGTGGCAACAGCCCCGAGTTCGCTGTTCTGCTCCGCATATTGCTTGAGTAACAATATCAATGTATCGGCATATTCGCGCGCAAAACGGTGAAACTCCGGGTCGATAGGTCCCTGGTCCTGATAGGCTGCAAAGAAAGCAGCATCCAATCCACCATCTTGCATCTGCTGAAATGAGACCTGTCCTCCTTTAACGCCGAAATCACCATCCGGATGAGCAAGCCACATTGAAAAATCGTTGTGAGTATCAATTGTGAACATCTTTTTGTGAAGGCGCGCAACTCTTGCATCAACCGTCTCCTCAGCGCAACCCGAAGAAAACAACGCTGTTAAAACCACTAAAACTACCGAAATAAATCTTCTCTTTTGCATTACTGTTTATTATATTAAATATTACTAACTGAAGCTTATTAATTATTTACTTAAAATAACTTAGCTTTAATTACTTATTGCTAACTTTACTTACTCTACCCCCCCCTCTCAACCCTTAACTCGTAACCCGTAACCCGCACCGCCCCTACTACACACTACACACTATCTCCAATACCTCTGCTACAACGAAGTTGCTGCCGCAAATAAATATCAAATCCTCTTCTCCTGCCAATGAATCTGCCATCTCCAGCGCCTCCTTGACGGAAGTGGTTATGCGACCGTTGATGCCATGATCTAAAAGTAGATTTGCCAGTTTTGCCACAGGCAAAGCCCTCTCCCCTATACTATTTGTAAAAATGAAGTGTACATCTCTGGGAAGATACATGGCTATGCTATCTACATCCTTGTCAGCTACGACGCCCAAGATAAAAAATATATTGTCATAATCGCAGGAAATCTTGTCTATTTGTTCGCGTACCCAGCGTATGGCGTGGGCATTGTGAGCCGTATCACATATGATGGGAGCTTTACCGGGAATCCCACCCTCATTTGCCGCCTTTCTGAGACTCTCCCATCTTCCACGCAGACCCGTATAAGTGGCAGCGTTTGAGACCCCGTTTGACAATTTCTCCATATAAAGCCCCAAATCAGGCATGTTGAGCAATCCTTTCTTATATATCCATGCAAAAATAGCCGAAACAGTCCTAAGATTAAGGTGCTGATAATCTCCTTTGAGATCTATTTTATCAGGAGAAAGAAGTAAGAAAGGCGGAAATTCCTCAGCAAAAAAGAATTCCGAAGCTCCCACATCAGTGGCGACCTGTTCAAAAACCGAACGTGTCTCCGGTATTCTCTCTCCTACAAGTACAGGTGTTTCCGGTTTGATGATACCGGCCTTCTCACGGGCAATCTCTTCAAGCGTATGACCAAGGTATTCGCAATGTTCCAATCCTATATTGGTAATGACGGAGAGCAGCGGATTGACGACATTTGTGGAGTCCAGACGGCCTCCAAGGCCACATTCGATTACAGCAATATCAACACCACTACTACGGAACCAGTCAAACGCCATTGCCGTTGTGATTTCAAAGAATGAGGGATTATAATTATCAAGGAATTCGCGGCACCTTTCCATAAAAGCAAAGACTTCTTCTTTTGAAATCATCTCATAGGAACATCCTGAATCGGTTTTCGATATGATTTTCATCCTCTCTCGAAAATCCGTCAGATGAGGCGACGTGTAGAGTCCCACTCTCATCCCACAGCATGCAAGAGCGGAAGCAGTCATATGCGACACAGAACCTTTTCCGTTGGTGCCTGCCACATGGATTACCTTATATTGCAATTGGGGAAATTCCAGCCATGAAATGAATGCACGCATTGTATCAAGCCCCGGCTTGAAAGCCCTGTCTCCGACCCTTTGGTAAGAGGGAAATCGCGTGAAAAGCCACTCAAGCATCTCGTCGTATGCACTCTCTGAATATTGCATTTGATATCTTGTTTATATCCTTGTCACAAAATTGGGTAATAAAACTGATATATCTCTCAAAAAGCACTATTTTTGTGTGATATATTCCAAATCTCTAATGATATGATTTCATTCTTCAGATGTACTACAGGCACTATCATAGCCGTTAAAAGTATCAATGCACTCGGTAATGATGATATTCAGGCTCTCCAATGGCTTTTCTCAGGAGCAGAACACCTGGGTACTGATAATTTAAAAGGATATTTTGCAGGTCCAAGAAGGGAAATGATAACTCCTTGGAGTACAACCGCCACGGAAATTACGCACAATATGAATATAGAAGGCATTGTGAGAATGGAAGAGTATTTTCCGGTATCCGGCCCCGGGGCCGATATCGATAAGATGCTCCAGCGTCTCTACAACGGGCTAGACCAGGAAATTTTCACTACAGACAACATATTTGAACCTGTAAGACATATCACTGATTTAGAAAGATACAACATCGAGGAAGGATTGGCACTTTCGGAGGATGAAATTGGCTATCTACACGATCTTAGCGACCGTATTGGCAGACCTTTGACCGACTCCGAAGTATTCGGTTTTTCACAGGTCAATTCGGAACATTGCCGCCACAAGATTTTCAACGGTACGTTCATCATTGACGGAAAAGAGATGCCCTCATCCCTTTTCAACCTGATCAAGAAGACTTCTAAACTCAATCCTGGCCGGATTGTTTCTGCTTACAAAGACAACTGCGCATTTGTCGAAGGGCCCCTTGTACACCTTGTCCATCCCGCATCAGGTGACAAGCCCGATTATTTTGTTAAAAGCAAACATGAGACCGTCATTTCGCTGAAAGCGGAAACACACAATTTTCCCACAACAGTGGAGCCCTTCAACGGAGCGGCGACAGGAACGGGAGGTGAGATCAGAGACCGCATAGCCGGTGGTAAGGGAGCATTTCCCATAGCGGGAACTGCGGTCTATATGACCTCCTATCCCCGTTTCGAAGGTGAAACTCAAAGAGTATGGGAGTGCAGACCTCCACGGAAGTGGCTCTACCAGTCTCCCCTTGAGATCCTCATCAAAGCCTCCAACGGCGCGTCCGATTTCGGTAATAAATTTGGGCAACCCCTCATCTGCGGCTCTCTTTACACCTTCGAACACTCGGAAGAGGGGCGTGATTACGGCTTTGACAAGGTGATAATGCTCGCAGGAGGTGTAGGTTTTGGTAAAAAGAAAGACTCGCTCAAGGACTCCCCTGAAGCAGGAGATGAAATAGTTCTACTCGGAGGTGACAATTACCGTATCGGAATGGGTGGAGGTGCCGTATCATCGGTGGCTACGGGCGAATTTGGCCACGCTATTGAACTCAATGCTATTCAACGCTCCAACCCTGAAATGCAAAAATGCGTCTATAATACCATCAGAGCTGTTGCAGAGAAGGAACACAACACTATCATATCTGTACATGACCACGGTGCCGGCGGACACCTGAACTGTCTCTCGGAGCTTGTAGAGGAAAGCGGAGGTACCATAGACATCAGTTGTCTCCCCATCGGCGATCCTACACTTTCAGCCAAAGAGATTATAGGTAACGAATCCCAGGAACGCATGGGTCTGGTAATGAAGAGCGAGGATGTGGATGAACTCAGCAGAATCGCTGAAAGAGAGCGAGCTCCATTGTATAGAATAGGCAAGAC
>JAKQLB010000370.1 GCA_029567375.1 Bacteroidota bacterium
TTCTTGCCGCTCAGTTTGAGTCACTCACCCAGCCCCTGATAGTTTTGCTGGAGATACCGATAGACATTGCCGGGGCGCTCTTCCTGGTATGGTTATGGGGAGGGACTATAAACATTATGACCATGATTGGGATCATTGTGATGTCAGGCGTAATAATCAACGACTCAATACTAAAGGTAGATACGATAAATAATCTCAGGAAGTCGGGTGTAGAGCTGAAGGAGGCGATATACACCGGCGGCTCGAGGAGGCTGAAGCCCATTATCATGGTTGCTATGGCGTCATTGTTTTCGACTCTTCCGATGCTGTTCGGGTCAGGACTGGGGAACCAGTTGCAGCGTCCCATGGCACTCGCGCTGATAGGAGGCATGACCCTCGGCACCTTCGTCAGCCTCTATTTCATTCCGCTGGCGTACTGGTATATCTACAGGAAAAGGGGGGAGAGAGTATGATTAGCAATGACTGTAAGATTATTGCTGCAAGAGAAAAGAGGCAGGAGGACAAACAATAATCTTAATGTTTTCATTTGCTATCCGGTAGAGATGTATCCAAACTATAGGCAGCAATAACCGGATCATTTTCACGCAACTCAAGAGCATACAATACATTGCCTTTCCAATCGAAATCGAAGTGGATTGCCGGATATTCCAGCGACAAGATCCTTAAAGGCTTTCCTTCCCAATCGAAGCAAAAAATCTCCTTAGTGCATTGCTCTGTTAACGGAACTACTTTTCCCGGTTCCCACTTGTGGCCGATATAGCCTGCCCAGAATTCATTTTCTCCGGCAATCAACGTCCTGTATGTCAGGTAATGTGGTACAGGCCTGAGCATATATCCACCTCCCATTGATTGAGTTTCAACGGAAAATTTTAACCCTAACGGACCCTGAAACCTCCTTCTCAGCCCCACTTCCAAATCATAAATCTCGAATAGATCGGATTTCATGCATACTGCAACGAACAAGCGACCACCAGGTTTGGCATCAATGACAGACAGGAAGATATCATTATTGGCTTTGACCTCATTGTCATTGATAAACGATGGATACTCTCCAAATTTCTTTATAATCTCCCCACCACCGGTGAGCACTGAAAATCTTTTCTCATCTCCGATAGCACTTAAGCAAACAAATTTGTCGTGAGACATGGGAATCAGTCTTTGAGACTGTTTCTCTTCAATATAGAATTCATCATCAATAACAAAGTGGCGGTCATTGGTCATGGTCAGAATGATCACTTTGCTAAGTTGACCACAGAAGAGAAAGATGTCCTTATCGATCACTTTAACTCCCCACGCTACAAGCATCTCCCCCGGTCCTCTGCCACGTGGGATAAGCTCCTGAATCTTGTTATTCTTTAGGTCAAGTATTTTTATAAGTCTTGGAGCTTCCATTTCCTCAATGACCAGAAAGGAATCAGGATGAAATGTTATTGTTTTAGGTTGTCCAAGGAAAAGGTCATCAAAAAGTATCGGTCTGCCATCTCTTACGTCCATCCTGGATTTGAAGGATTCCTTACTGAAAAGGTCCTCATTTACCTTGTCACGACCACAGGATAGAAATATGCAGAATAAAACTGCAGATAATCCCAGTTTAGTTATTTCGTTTTTCACTTATCTGAAGCAAAACTGAATGCTAGAAGGTCGATACGCTGGCCGGCATACTCAATTTAGTATTATCAAGGCCATAATTTGTCATGACAAATTATTGTGTAGGTGCCATTTGAATCGCCTGCAAGCAACATGCAATTGTTGTTCGGGCTTACTATACACCACGTGTTACATAGTTCACCAGCATCAATAGCCTTTACAGCCATTAATTGCTTTAGCGCCATAATTGATACAAGCGCGATAAAAATGATTCCAAGAAATACTCTTTTCTTCATGACTTCTTAATTTGTTAATTATCCCAAAGATATGACATGG
>JAKQLB010000373.1 GCA_029567375.1 Bacteroidota bacterium
ACATTTGTGGCAATTTTGATCGGACTGGCCTGTATTTTCCAGTTGTCATTTACTGCTGTTACATACATTCACGAGAACAAAGCCTCCAAATATGCAGAGGAAATCGTTCTAGCAGAGCAGTCCAAGCCTTCGTTCAGCGAAATTTCAGAGTTGGACCAAGCATTTTATCTTGACGGAATAAGAACAGAGGCCAAGAGCTTATATCTCGACTCTATAGCCAACAAGAAGGTTTATTTAGGTTACACTTACAAAGATGTAAAGGAAAAAGAACTCAACCTGGGTCTTGACCTCAGGGGCGGTATGAACGTAATGCTTCAGCTCGATATGGCTGAACTGGTACGTTCCTGTGCGCGCGAAAAGACCACTCCTGAGTTTGACAAGGCAATGGCTCTCGCAAGAGCCAGGGCAGCTGAAACTCACACAGACTTCATCACCCTCTTTGCTGAGGCGTGGAATGAAGTGGCTCCCAATCAGAGAATGTCTTTCGATATTGACCTTGACAAGCTCAGCGGTGATGTAAGGAATAAATCCAGGGTAACCAACGAGGAGATAATTTCCCTACTTCAATCAGAAGCTGATGCTGTTATCAATAACTCTTACACCGTAGTAGAAAGGCGTATTAATCAGTTTGGTGTAGCACAGCCTAATATCCAGAAAATTGCTCGTACAGGCCGAATTCTGGTGGAGCTTCCCGGCGTAAAAGAGCCCGAGCGCGTTAGAAAACTTCTCCAGGGAACAGCTTCCCTTGAATTCTGGCAGACCTATACATATCAGGAGATTCAGCCCTTCCTGCTTGAGCTCAACAATGAAATCCGAGAGCGTATTGAAGCGGTCGAAGCTGAGACAACCTTAACAGAGCCCGAAAAGAGTGAAGATAGCGAACTCAAGAGCATTGAAGAGGAACTTGCAGCAGCTACCGGTGATGCAACTACTGCCACTTCTGCAGTAGAGAAGGCTAACCCTCTTTTTGCAAAGCTCCAGCCATTCGGTGGGAATACGGCCTGTCTCGGTCTTGCGCACTATCGTGATACCGCAGCCATTAATGCCTGGTTCCGTGAAAGTCACATTGAGTTTCCCAACGACTTTGTACCAGCATGGAGCTTTAAGGCATTCAGCGCTCCCGAAGTGGAACCCGATACATTTTTTGAGCTCGTAGCTCTTAAGGACATAGCCGGTAAGGGTGCCGTTCTCGACGGTTCAGTCATTACATCGGCAAGAGTCAATTACAATCAGATGACCGCCGCTGCAGAGGTTAGTATGACAATGAATAGCACAGGTGCTGCCAGATGGGAGGTAATTACCGAGCAAAACATCGGCAAACAGATAGCCATTGTTATGGATGGTTCCGTTTATTCATATCCTAACGTACAAAACAAGATCACCGGAGGAAATTCCCAGATAACAGGTAGATTTACTCAGGCTGAGGCCGATGACCTTGCTACCGTACTTAAGTCAGGAAAGCTCTCAACTCCAGCGCGCATCGTTCAGGAGCAAGTTGTTGGTCCCTCACTCGGTAGTGCTTCCATCAGATCAGGTATGATCTCATTTGCACTTGCGTTCCTTCTCGTTCTGATCTATATGGCATTTTTCTATAGGAGGGCAGGTATCTATGCAGATATTGCGTTGCTTTGTAACGTACTCTTCCTTTTCGGTGCCCTTGTTTCATTCGGTGCAGTACTTACATTGCCCGGTATTGCAGGTCTCGTACTGACCATGGGTATGGCGGTCGATGCCAACGTTATCATTTATGAGCGTGTGAAAGAGGAGCTCAGAATAGGCAAGGCACTCCGTCTCGCTATTGCCGACGGTTACAAGAATGCTTATTCGGCCATTATAGACGGTCAGGTGACGACCATAATCACAGGTATCATTCTTTATTTCTTCGGTTCAGGTGCAGTAAAGGGTTTTGCCGCAGTATTGATTATAGGTATCATAACCTCAGTTCTGACCTCTATCTTTATCTCCCGTCTCCTCATGGAGGCAAGACTCAAGAGAAATAAGGATATCTCTTTCGATTCTCCTGCAACAAAGAACTTCCTCAAAAATACAAAGATCAACTTCCTCGGTATGAGAAAGTGGGCGTATATCATCTCCGGTGCTGTATGCTTACTCTGTTTTGTATCTTTCTTTACCAAAGGGTTTACTTATGGAGTGGATTTTAGCGGAGGCCGTACTTATGTGGTAAGATTTGATGCTCCTGTAACTCCAGAAGAAGTGCGTGCAGCCACAATGGAAGAATTTGGAGAAGCTGCAGAGGTAAAACAATTTGGCGGAGCCAGTCAAATGAGAATTACCACCAAATACAAAGTAAGTGATCAATCTCAAGAGGTTGACAAGGAAGTTGAGGCCAAACTTTATGAGGCTCTCAAGGGGTTTTACGCTACACCTCTTACACTTGACGGCTTTACATCTACTCTGGATAATCCCAACGGTATCATCAGTTCGGACCGTGTGGATGCATCCGTTGCAAGTGAAATGCAGAGAGATGCTATCATTGCAGTTGTCCTTTCGCTCGTTGCCATATTTGGCTATATAGCGATCAGATTCCGCAACTGGACCTGGGGCTTCGGCGGTGTTTCTTCTCTTATTCACAACACTATAATTGTAGTAGGATTCTTCTCAATCTTCACAGGCGTTCTTCCCTTTACCCTTGATGTAGACCAGCAGTTTATCGCAGCGGTACTGACCATTATCGGTTACTCTATTAATGACAACGTGGTGATTTTCGACCGTATTCGCGAATACAGGGGTCTCTATCCCAAGCGTCCTCTTTATCAGAATGTCAATGAGGCCCTGAATAGTACGCTATCCAGAACAATAAACACTGCCCTCACTACCCTGATTGTGCTTATTGCAATCGCTATTTTCGGCGGTGAGAGCATTCGCGGTTTTTCAGTCGCACTTGCACTTGGTGTTGCGGTAGGTACTTACGCTTCCATCTTTGTGGGAACTCCGATTATGTATGATCTCAATACTCGCAAGGAAAAGAAGCTTGCAGCAAAAACTGCGAAATAATAATATTCCGAAAGAATAATTTTAGTTTCAAATAAGAGCAAATCTTCGGTTTGCTCTTATTTTTTGTAACTTTGTAGCCGTTAAACTTTAATAATTGTAATCATGAAGTTACCTTTCGCAGAATCTTATAAGATAAAGACAGTTGAAAACCTCAAGCGCAGTACACGCGCAGAAAGAGAGAGGTGGATTACCGAGGCAAAGTACAACCTTTTCAACCTCAAAAGCGATTACGTGTTCATAGATCTGCTGACGGATTCCGGTACCGGAGCGATGAGTGACAAACAGTGGGCGGCCATTATGGAAGGCGATGAAAGTTATGCCGGCGCAAGGTCATATTATGCCCTTAAAGAGTCGATCGAGGAGGTGACGGGGTTCAGATATTTCATCCCCACACATCAGGGCAGAGCGGCTGAAAACGTACTATTCTCGGCAATTATCAAAGAGGGAGACATCCTTCCCGGCAACTCACATTTCGACACGACAAAAGGTCATATCGAATTCCGCAAAGCTTATGCTATTGACTGCACAATCGATGAAGCCAAAGATACGGAACTCGAGATTCCCTTCAAGGGCAACATAGACCTTGACAAGCTTGAGAATGTCTTAAAAAGCAATCCCGTAGAGAAGATTCCTGCAATCGTACTTACGGTGACCAATAATACAGCCGGAGGTCAGCCTGTTTCCATGGCAAATGTCAAAGGTGTAGCTGCTTTGGCTAAGAAATATGGTGTGAAACTGCTTATTGACTCGGCCCGTTTTGCCGAGAATGCATATTTTATCAAAACCCGCGAAGATGGCTATCAGGACAAGGAGATCAGGGAGATTACCCGTGAATTGTTTTCATACGCAGATATGATGACGATGTCGTCCAAAAAGGATGCTATAGTAAATATAGGCGGCTTTGTGGCCTTCAGGACTGAAGAAGATATGCAGAAATGCCATATGTACTGCATTATGAATGAAGGATATCTCACATATGGCGGACAGGCCGGCAGGGATATGAATGCGCTTGCACAAGGATTACGCGAAGGTACCGAGTTTGACTATCTCGAGACACGTATCAGACAGGTGGAGTATCTTGGCAAAAAACTGGATGAGTACGGTATTCCTTACCAGAGACCGGCCGGTGGGCATGCTATTTTCGTAGATGCCAAAAAGATTCTGACAAAGGTTCCTAAAGAGGAGTTTATAGCCCAGACTCTCGGTGTAGAACTTTATCTGGAGGCAGGTATCCGAAGCGTTGAGATCGGAGCGCTTCTCGCGGATCGTGATCCCGTGACCAAAGAGAATCGTTATCCCGCACTCGAATTGCTACGTCTCGCCATTCCCCGTCGAGTCTATACCAACAATCATATGGACTATATTGCTGCTGCTCTAAAGAATGTGTATGATCGCAGGGAGAGCATCACCAGGGGTTATGTCATAACGAAAGAACTGCCGATCATGAGGCACTTTACCGTAGAGCTGGAAAAAGCAGAGTAGTGGTGCGCGTTACGCGTTGCGGGTTACGGGATGTAGAGTTGTTTCGAGTAGGGAGTATTAAGTAAATCACTATATCTCCTAACAACAAAGCACCGAAAGTGAAAAATTCGGGGCTTTGTTGTTGCTGTTGCTCACTCAGAACTCATGATCTCAACACGTACCCTGCATCTCGCACCACGTACCACTACATACTACCCACTACCCACTCGAAACTATCCTATAACTCTACCAGCCGGCGTTTGACTGAGTTGGCGAACTCTTTTTGATCATAACGCTCGAAAATGTTTATTACATAGTAAAGCAGAGTCACATTTGAATCCATCTCCTTGGTCGAGAGAGATGAACTACCGTAAGATGTAGCGAAGAATTTGGCCATCTGTAGTGTTTCTTCCACAAATTGGTCGGCGAGCACTATTGCCTTTTCGCTCTTGCCTATCATCAGGTATTGTTCCATCATATCGATAAGCGAAAGCTCATTGTAAGAGCGCAAAAACGATATATTGTAGGGGAAATTCTTTCCGGGCATGATATCGATAGCCATATCCAGCACTACTTCGGCCTGATCGACCTTGCCGCTTTCTATAAGTTTATTGGAAACTTTGGAAAACATCTCCCTTATCGGCTGTACGGCCATAAAGGAATAGATGTTTTGATAATCCACGTGGATTGTAGTGTCTTTGAGCGAATCAAACCTATATGTTTCAGTGAGGATTTTATACATTTTGTCCTCGTCAATCTGGGGATTCTCACGCATATCAGGGGTGTAGATGGGCACGAATTTATTGGCCATACCATCAATCTGAAGCCAATTTTCGAGACCAAGATTCAGGTCGGTTCCGGTCGTAACGCAGTAAACCGGCCTGTCCCATTGGTAGGTCGAGAGGAAGTCCAGGATTATGAGAGAGGTCTTGCCTATCCTGTCGGCGTTAATATTGAGCACTACGGTGTCTACGATCTTGTCATAATCCTTTTCAGCTACAATCCCATACTTCTTGACATTCTCTTTATTGACGGGAATCAACAACTGTTTGGCAGGGAGAAAGTCAGTCTTGCCGTCGGAGAGTTTATATTGTGGATTGCGGAAAATATCTATAGCTTGTGAGGCCAGGATCGGTCTCTCAATGGCGTTTATTACATAAGGATAGTCATTTGTACCATAAAGATACTGGATTCTCGGGATGGTGATTTTCAGAGGATCGGACTCATATTGTCTGCACTGCATCTGGTCTATGTACCAATCGGTGCCGAGAAGCGATGTATTGACTATGCGCACATCAGTACGCACTCCTTCAACTTCCTGTTGATACCAGAGAGGGAAGGTATCGTTGTCTCCGTAGGTAATCAGGATGGCATTAGGGTCCGTACCGGCGAGAAAATTATACCCCCAGTCGCGTGCCGTGTAGCGTCCGCTGCGGTCGTGATCGTCCCAGTTTTCGCATCCCATCAGTATGGCTACGGAGAGGCAGAGAGCTGTTGCCACCCCTGCGCCTGCTATCGCAGCGCCACCTTCTTCCTTTTTGTGGAGTTTTTCAATCCAGCCCTGAATCGCCAATACTGCCAGACCTATCCAAATGGTGAAGACATAGAAAGAACCTGCATAGGCATAGTCACGTTCACGAACCTGGAAGGGTTGCTGGTTGAGATATACTACTATAGCTATTCCCGTGAGAATAAAAAGCAGCGAGGTTACCCAGTTGTTGCGCGGATCCTTTCGTAGCTGGAAGAAGAAACCAATCAGACCCAGTATCAGAGGGAGGAAATAATAATGATTCTTGGCGTTATTATTCTTTAGAATTTCCGGTGCCTCGGATTGATCTCCCAGACGCATCCGGTCTATAAATCCGATACCGCTTTCCCAGTTGCCCGAAATCAGGTCTGAGGGCTCCTGCCCGTGGAAATCGTTCTGCCTTCCGACAAAATTCCACATAAAGTAACGGAAATACATGTAATTGAGCTGGTAATCGAAGAAAAACCTCAGATTGTCCTTGAATTTGGGCATCTGAACTACCTGTTTTTGACCTCTGACTGTTACAGTGCGGTTGTTCTTGACCTTTGCATAGGTATCATATAATTTGACATATTTTTGGTCTGTTGCATTCCACATTCTTGGGAAGAACATTTTGCCCTCCGAGGGAAATACCACTTCTATGTTTTCTGCTTTGTAGTAACGACCGTCCAGCGGGGTGTAATAATTCACCGTTTTGATGTCGTAAGGAGCCGTGTAAGCTTGTCCGTATATAATGGGGTTGCTGCCGTACTGTTCACGGCTGAGATATCTCACCAGAGTATAGGGATTATCCGGCTGGTATTCGTTGGTAGGAGTATTTGCGCTTGCGCGAATAACCACGACGGCAAAGGTCGAAAAACCGATAAGAATAGTGGTAAAAGAGAGTACGATGGTATGCATAATCGCCTTCTCTTTCTTCCTGAGCCGGTACATTCCAAAGAAGCAGGCCACAAGGAGCAATACGAGGAATATCACTGCGCCCAGATTGAATGGAGCTCCTAAGCCGTTGACAAATATCCTGTCAAAGAACGCGGCAACCCTGGGAAGATATTGAACGATACCTATCATCACAGCCAAAATTATCGCACCTGAGAGCAGTAATACTCCGGTAGCGCTCTTCCAGTTGACCTTCTTCGATTTTTTGTAATAAATTATGAAAGTGATGGCGGGAATCGCAAGAAGGTTGAGCAGATGTACTCCTATGGAGAGGCCCATCAGAAATGATATCAAAACAATCCATCGGTTGGCATATTTGCTCTCAGCCTCCTCTTCCCATTTAAGGATTGCCCAGAAGACGACTGCCGTAAAGAGGGACGACATAGCGTACACCTCAGCCTCTACTGCCGAAAACCAGAAGGTATCGGAAAAGCAGTATGCAAGTGCACCCACAACTCCGGCACCATAGATAGCTATCGCATTGGCTAGTGAGAGGCTTCTGCCACTTTTTTCATTGAGCCGCATGCCCAAATGAACAATTGTAAGATAGAGAAAAAATATGGTGAATGCCGAACATATTGCACTCATAGCGTTGACAGCCGCCGCAGCGTGCATATTGTCGGTAAACATCGTGAAAAATCGGGCAAAAAGCTGAAAAACAGGGTTTCCGGGCGGGTGTCCGACTTCAAGTTTGTAGGAGGATGCGATAAACTCACCGCAATCCCAAAAACTGGTGGTAGGCTCGATGGTTGAAAGATAGACAAAGCCCGCAACCAATAGGATAACTAACGAAATAATCCTGTTGTAAAGAGTGAATTTCCTGGAATTCATAATATCTTTTATAATCTATTTACTTATTTATAAACTTCAAAGTTAAAAATAATTATGACTACCTTTGCAAAAAATGGACAACTATGGCAGAGAATGATTGGAAAAGCAGATTGGGCGTAGTTTTTTCAACCAATCCCAACTTCAGATATGAGACCGACGAAGATCATGCCACGGTGGAGACTCTTCCTGTGGAAAAGCAACGACTGATTGTTTCAATTGATCGTCGCAATCGGGCCGGCAAACAGGTTACCCTCATCAAGGGTTTTGTCGGAAGTGAAGAGGATTTAGCCACACTAGGCAAAATTCTTAAAAGTAAATGTGGTGTGGGAGGTTCTGTTAAAGGGGGTGAAATAATTATTCAGGGCGATTTTCGCGACAGGATCGTCTCTCTACTGAAGTCTATGGGCTACAATGCCGGAAGAGGCAACTGATGAATATTCAGGATACCATACGCAGAATAGAGGAGTGTTGGCCGGGGAGCCGTCTCTCTCTGATGGCTGAACCTTATTCTACCTCCATACAGCCTCTTGAGAGCGATATGATACTTTCCATAGTTGTTGCTTCTCTGCTGGTTATTTTCATCATTTTCAACCGCAGGGTCATAAATGCGACCTTTTGCTCTTTTTTGGTTTTGACAGACAAACGAAAGATTCGCGAAGTCTTCAACGAAAACTATAACAATGTCTCAATGCGGGTGACATTTCTCATCTGTTTGCCTCTACTTAGTTTTGTTATCTGCAGAGCAGGAGTAGCAGCACGTGGTTTTTTGCTCACACTAGTTACATTTGTCGTTTTTTTCATCTTCAAGCAACTTTCGTTTTTTACAGTATCGTGGCTTTGGGGTAAAAAGGAGGCGGTTCAGACAGTTTATCGCCTCCATTTTGCGGCAATGATAATGGTGACGTTGACGTCGATATTGGTGCCTATTACCTTACGTATTATTCCGGATATGGGACATATTGCCGTCCTGATAGGCCTGGGAGTGATATTTCTTGTATGGTATCTGCTCTACCTAATCAAGTGTGTAGGAATATTTATTTCTTCAGGATTTTCGCATTTTTTAGGCTTTTTGTATCTTTGTGGCTTGGAATTGCTGCCTGTCATCCTTTTGGCAGACATAGCAGTAAGATTTTGATATATGACAATTGACAACATCCTAATCTCCCAACCTGCTCCCACAAACGCCTCACCATATACGGAGCTTATCTCAAAATATGGCGTAAATGTGGATTTTCATCCCTTCTTCAGGGTTGAGGGCGTCACGGCCCGAGAATTCAGAGCCAATAAGGTCAATATTCTCGACTATACGGCCATTGTCTTTACTTCAAGGATTGCAATCGACGCTTTTTTCAGAATATGCGAAGAGACCAGAGTGACCGTCCCTGAGACGATGAAATACTTTTGTCAGTCCGAATTGATAGCGCAATATCTGCAGACCTATATTGTTTATCGAAAGAGAAAAATATTTTTTGGTAACGGAACAATTTCATCGATGGTTGACAATATCGGAGCAAAACACAGAGGGGAAAACTTCTTGATTGCCTGTACGGACGGACTTCGTCCGGATGTAAAAAAGCTCTTCACCAAAGCGAAACTCAAACATGGCAGCGCAGTTTTTGTCAAAACGGTCAGTTCCGACCTGAGTTCTCTCGATCTGAACAAATATCAGATGGTGGTATTCTACAGTCCTTCAGATGTGAAGTCTCTTCTCGAAAGTTACCCCGAATTCCAACAGGGTTCACTGCTCTTCGCCACCTACGGCTCTACTACTGCCAAAGCTATGAAGGATGCAAAGCTCAGGACTGAGATAGAGGCTCCTACTCCCGAGGCTCCTTCAATTGCAAAGGCTCTGCTCAATTATTTCGAAAAGTTGCATTAGATGAATTTCGGGTTTCCAAAACACGAGAGGGTCTGCTTGAAAAAGGAGATAGATGCTCTTTTGGAAAGCGGGGATGTCGTGTTCAGGTACCCCTTAAGAGTTTTATATAGAAAAAACGTCGAAGCAGAATGTCATCGCGCTCTCTTTTCCGTACCCAAGAAATCTTTCAAACGTGCTGTGGCGCGGAACCTCCTCAAAAGGAGAATGCGTGAGGCTTACAGACGCTTGAAACACCTTCTGGGAGGAGAGCCATTCTGCGACTTGATGTTCATTTATGTGGCAAAAGATATAAAGGATTATGGCTCCATTTTCTCAAAAATGGGAGAGATTCTGGTCAAAATCGCTGACGGTAGCACGCAAAGTGGTGATCTTTCCTCTGCTGATGCTGCTGAAGTTTTATAAATTTTTCATCTCTCCATACGTAGGCAATGCCTGTAGGTTTTCTCCAACCTGCTCGGTATATGCTATGGAAGCCTTGCGTAAACATGGAGTATTCAAAGGGAGTTACCTCGCAGTAAAACGAATTCTGCGCTGCCATCCCTGGGGAGGTTCCGGATATGATCCCGTACCTTGAAAAGAGATTTGATTCTTTACTCCTTGAGTGAATAGCCGAAACGGTTGAATATCTTTTCGCGCTCAAAAGGATTCTCGATATCCCTTGTCATCATCAGAAGTTCCTGTTTGGGGAAATCAGTGATTTTAAGCAGTACAAGTCCGTCCAGACAGTAGTTGAAAAGCGGGTCAACATTGAAACAGATGATCTTCGAATTGATTTTGACATATTTCTTGACAAGGGTGGGCATACGGTATCTGTTGTCGGAAAGGCGCATCAGATATTTGTCAAATTTCTCAAGAGTGACCATCTTACCCATTAGCAGATATTCGGGGTTGGTCTTGAGATAGTCGGGCACGAATGGTTTGCGCGGTGATACCAGGTCCCGTCCGAACTCTGTACTGTATTGTTCCTTGATATAATAGTACATCAGACTCTGGAAAAATCTGGGGTAGGAGTTGGATATACTAACGGGGCCAATGAAATATTCGGTATTGGGAAAGAGCATCAGGGAGTGCATAAGTCCCTTGATCAGTAACATCAGAGGTAGTGCTTCTTTCTGGTATTCAACGCTGACAAAACTCCTTCCCAATTCTATGGTTTTGCGCAGTGTGGGTTCAAACTCCTCTTTATAGACAAAAAGGCTGGATGAGTAGAATCCGCTGATACCGCCGTGTTTTTCAAATATCTCCTCTCCAATGCCGAGACGATAGGCACCCGCAATTTTTTTCTGGGCGGAGTCCCACAAGATCAGATGTTTGAAGTAGGGGTCAAAATCATCTATATCGAGAGCAGTATTGGTGCCCTCTCCGCTGGCTCTGAAGGCCTCCTCGCGTCTGCGGCCAATCTCGTGGATTAAATTGGGAATGTCTTCATAGTCTGCAAGGAAGCAGTGGTATTGGGCTGTCTGATAGAGTTTCTTATCCTTAATCCTTGCCAGCTCCTTTAGTATCGCTTTACGGTCTTTGGGGAGTGCGATAGGAGAAACATGCTCCATTTTGTTCTCCTTGTTGGGATCTGCGAAATCCACTTGCAGGGCATATACCCTGCTACGGAGATGGTTTCCCAGGTCTTCGAGATTGTCAAAGTCGGCTATTTCCGAAGGGAAAATAGGCCAGCCTACGCGCATAGGGATTGTCTTGCCACGCTTGTTGAAGAGTTGGTTGGCCAGCGAGAGCGTCCTGAGCATTGGGTGTATCCTGCCCAGAAAGTGAAACCAACGACTGTTTTCGCCTTCGAAGTAGATTGGAATTACCGGTACATTGGCATTCTTTATGAGTTTGATAATATTGGTGGGCCAGGGAATATCTTCTACCACTCTGCCGCTTTTGAGTGAAGTGCGGCTCTCTCCTTTCTGAATAGTGGCAACCTCACCTGCGGGGAAGAGACCCAGGCAGCCTCCTTTTTCGATGTGTTCCATTGCCATCCTGATACCTGCAATACTCTTGCGTTTGCTGGTGGAGTCGGAAAAGGGATTTACCGGTAGGAAACTCTCCTCCAGAGTGGGAATCATTGAGAGGAGGAAGTTGGTCAGAATCTTCAGGTCGGGACGTATTGCACCCACTATCGAACTTAGCATCAATCCATCGGCTCCGCCGAAATGGTGATTGGATATGGTGATGAATGGTCCTTCGAGTGGCAGATAATCGAGCTGTGCAGAGTTGACATCGATGGAGATGCCTATATCTTTAAGTATGGCTTCGGAAAAATCAGGGCCGGATAAATGTCTGCAGCGGTAAAAACTGCGATTCACCTTATTGAATCCCAGAGCGGACATGGCCAGCGTGGACACAATCCAACCAATCGGACCCTTCATCTTTATGACTTTCATTATGTCCGATTTATTGATTACTTTTGTTCTATCCATCGGCCGGCATTTGGTTTTAGTTTGCCACAAATATACATATTTTGCTCATATCTTGCTCAAAAAATGGAAGTAAGGGATAAAATAGAATTTCTTCCGCAAAATCCGGGTGTTTACAGATACCTCGATTCAGAAGGGGTCATCATCTATGTGGGCAAAGCAAAGAACCTGAAGAAAAGGGTTTCCCAATATTTTGCGCCGCCGGAATCCCTCGATCGCAAGACACGGGTTATGGTCTCTAAAATTGCAGATCTGGAGTTTACCGTAGTTGGAAGCGAACAAGATGCCCTTCTGCTCGAAAATTTGCTAATCAAGGAGTTTCAGCCGAAATACAATATTCTCCTGAAGGACGGAAAAACCTACCCATGGATATGCATCCGTAACGAACCTTTTCCGAGAATAACCACCACCAGAAGATATGTCAAGGATGGATCCCTCTATTTCGGACCCTATAGTTCGGCCTATCACGCAAATCAACTAATCCACCTTATTTCCGGTCTCTATAAATTGCGCGATTGCAAGCTTTCGCTTACTCCTGAAAAAATTTCTTCCGGCAAATATCGTCCCTGCCTCAACCACCACATTGGTAAATGTGCCGCCCCTTGCGTGGGATTGATGAAAGAGGAGGAGTACAACCGTCAGATTAATGGAATTACTTCTTTGCTCAAAGGAGATTTTTCCGCTCTTAAGCGGGAATTCAAAGATAAAATGAACATCCATTCGCAACGTATGGAATTTGAGAAAGCACAGGAATACAAAGAAAAACTTCAGTTGCTTGAACAGTATTATAGCAAATCTGTGATAGTGGGCTTCGGAGGTCGGGATATTGATGCAATTTCATTTGTAGAAGAGGGGAACGACATTTTTTCAAACTTTATCCGCGTCCGGCAGGGTGCCATTGTGCATTCCTTCAATATGGAGCTCAAGGTGCGTATCGAGCAAAGTCGAGAGGAAATCCTGAGCGAGATAATAGCAGAAATAATCTCCAGATTCGGAGAACTCTCTCCGGAGGTGCTGGTACCTTTTCTGCCCGACCAGGAGTTCGAGGGCAAGAACCTCCATATCCCTATGAAAGGTGACAAAAAGTCATTGCTTGAGCTCAGCCGTAAAAATGCAGCCCAGATGAAGATCAATCGTCTCAAACAAGAAGAAGTTCTCCGACCCGATGAGCACCGAGAACGCATAATCTTCAATCTCAAAAAAGATCTGAGGCTGGATAAGCTCCCTCTCCATATCGAATGCTTCGACAATTCCAATATCCAGGGCACGGATCCCGTTGCAGCCTGTGTGGTTTTCAGAGATGGCGTTCCAAGCAAAAAAGAGTACCGTCATTTCAATATTAAGAGTGTGGTTGGGGCCAATGACTTTGCCTCCATGAAAGAAGTGGTCAATCGTCGCTACTCGCGTATGATTGCCGAAGGGGAATCTTTGCCTCAACTTGTAATCATTGACGGAGGTCGCGGACAGGTCAACTTTGCTTATGAGGCACTGGAAGAGCTGGGCATCGCCGGAGAAGTGGCACTGGCAGGTATTGCCGAAAGGCTTGAGGAAATCATAATCCCCGGAGACCCTACACCGCTCTGGCTCGACAAAAACTCCACATCCCTACGTCTGCTTATGCAAATACGTGACGAAGCACACAGATTCGGTCTGACTCATCACAGGGGCAAGCGCAGTAAACGTCAAATCAGCAGCGAACTTTCACAGATCAAAGGGGTGGGAGAGGCCACTCAGACAAAACTTCTCAGACGGTTCAGGAGCGTGGCACGTATCCGCCGGACCTCATTTGAGGAGCTGAAAGAGTGCGTCGGACCTCATCTTGCCAAGGTCATTTCCGACTACTTTCACTCTTCTCAAGACGATTCCACTGAATGAGGCCATAGATGGCATTGGCCGTGAAAAACAGAAACATAATCAGCATCATAGCGGCATGTTCTCCCCCTCGGATGGTCTCTACAAGCCATTTAACACTCTGAATCACATCGAGCACAAGCCAGATATACCATTGTTCCACATAGGCTTTGACCATCATATACATCGCTATGATTGAGGCTACGGTGGTTGCGGAATCGGCCCATGGCTGGGAATCTCCTATGGCCGGCAGTGAGAGTATCCGGGCAAACAACGGTACTAGCACTGCGGCTATCACTATAAGCAGGGCAGCAGTTTTCATGGTGAGACGTCTGGTGATTACCGCTCCACTCTCTTTGCTCCGGTTTTTCTTCCAGTTTGCCCATCCTATAAATTGCATCGGCAGATAGTAGAGCATATATATGGCCGAATCGGCATAAAGTTTAGTGGAAAATGCCACATAGACATAGAGTGCATTGTATATGATGCCGAAAAAGTAGTTTATCAGATTGCCTTTGGCACAAAGGACCAGGTTGATGATGCCTGTGATGTTGATTATAAGACCCAGCCAGTCGAAACGCTCCGCAAATGCAGATGTGACGATGCTTGTGATAGTGACTCCCAATATAAGAAACCAGTCAAACCAGTGTAATTTGAGTGCAGAATAGTTGTTCATTGAAGAGAGTTTTAAAAGAGGCCTGTGCTGAAAAGTGCATTCCAGTAATTGGTCCCGACGCTTGTTCTTGCATATCGGAATCCAAATGAAAGTTCACTGCCGATACGCAGGAGATGTGCGTTGACCAGCACATCTACTCCGTAGGAATAGAGATATTTTTGGTCAACGGGTTTTATAACTCCATTCTGAGGATGCCAGGATGCTCTGTTGATGGCAAAATCACCAAAAGGTATTATCTGTAAGCGCTTCAGATAGTAAAGCCAAGGCCAGGTAACATCTCCGAGATAGATTGGGATGGCATAGTCAGCGGTGAATTTGGCATAATCCATAAGTACTATGCTGCTGAAACCTCTAGGCATTGAAGCGAGATTAGGAAGGTATCCGAAAGCTCTTTTGTTGAACTGTTTCTGGTATGCGGCCGAGAGTTTTATGCCCTGGTTATTAAAAATGCCGGGAAGATAGCCGTATGTATAGACGTATGCAATATTGCCGGAAGAGTTGTGTGGTCCGTAAGAATAAGCCCCACTAAGCTCTACGCCGAAACCCCATTTGGGGAAAAGGCGACTCTTGGGATTGGGCAGCATCTTGTAGTAGCGTACTCCGTAGGTCAGACTGTGGCGATAGATACTCTTGTGTCCGAAAAGGGAATATTTATCGTTACTGAAATCATACCTCAGTTGGGGTATCAGACCGCTGTTCCATCCCGATTTGCTGAGATTGAGGGGGACATAAGTTCTTAAAGAAACATCCCAGGAGGGGATATCAGTACTATCAATAGTGTATCTGATCGGATATATCTCCCCGGAGATAGGTTCCTCGTCGTCTAATTCGGTGATTTGGCTTTGGAGGTTGTGGTGTACCTCCTCAATAGTGGTGTTGGTGCGATATCTGTCATTGTAATCCACCGCTACCTCGAATACAGGATATAATCCTGAGTAGTTGAAGTTGAGGTGTCCGGAGTGAAATCCTTTATGATATGAATATCCCAGCTGCATTGTTGCTGTGCTCAGATCATTTTGAGAAATGACTGTGGCACCGGCTGATACCAGTTGATAGAAGTGCTCGTAGCTCATATTCATAATCCTGTTGATATTGGCATAGAAAGGGGCCCAGGAGTGAATTCTGAGTAGGTGCGGCAATTTCTTGTATTTTTGTGCGGGGATGGAATCTATTCTTGCCTTTAGTGCAGCATCTTCTTCTTCGGATAGGGGTTCGGTATTGAGTCTTGCCTGACGTGAAAGGTGTTCGGCAATACTATTTACAAAGGGTTTATCGAAGTCCGCAACTCTCCAGTCGAGTGAGTCCAGAGGAGCCGATACGGGGTGATAGCCTTTTAATCCGAAGTCAGCCCAGTAGAGGCATCCGGAGTCATTGTCGATATATGGATATTTGGCCCCGAAGCGCGAGTTTGTGAGTTTGCGCATCAGTTTGATGTCGGGGTGGTAGATATAACTGTTGACCAGGCCATCAAGAACGGATGTAAAGTAGAGGCTTTTGCCGTTGACGGTCAGGTTCTGTATATATTTATGTTGGTCAGGGATTTCGTTGTACCAGATACCGTCGTCTTTTAAGACTTCAGTTCTATAAAGTCCCATTCCGGATTCTGTAATAATCAGTGCATAAAGCAAGTTTCCGATCTGTGCTACTTCTGTAATTTGGCCTCCGGGCGGTGCGGGAATGCTTTTTGTCATATGTCCCTCTTTTTTGTCCAACTGCACGAGACGGGAACCGCCTCCGATGGGATATTCCACGACATAGAGAGATTGTCCGTCGGCAGAGAGTGCAGGATTGAAATATTTGGTGCGAGAGGTAATATCCCTTATTTTACCGGTATTGAGATTATAGCTGCGTATAATGGAGTAGTTCTGTAGTTCCCAGCGCAAGTCAGGTACTGTTTCCGCCCAGATTAAGGTACTATCACCGTCAGATATGATATCGCTTGTGGTGTATGCGAAGGGTCTTATCCTGCGTTCCTTTCCGTGAGAGTCTATCGATACAAGTGTCCTGGAGTCGTGGTACCCGCTTTTAGTTGCAATAATACCCTTTTTAGTCGGGATAATATCGGTATAATCGGTGTATATACGGGGTTCTTTGGCAAGTAATGGCTCTGCTATGTGATAGGGTCCTTTGCTGAGATAATCTTTCTGCCATACTTCACTCATAAATGGGGTTAAAAAACGCCAATGTTTTCTCGGTGTATATCCTGTGGCCCTAATAAAGCTGGTATTCCATACGCCGAAGAAGTCCCACCATCTCTTTACCTGGATATTCATTGCGTCACCGGTAGCATAGTAATTGCCGGAGGAATATCTCATCATACTTGCCAGCATATAGCCGAAGGCATATTTGTTTGGAGCATAATGGCGGTATGAACCATACCTCCAGTGGTCATATGAACGTATGTCGCCTTGCAAAAATGCCGTTCTGTAGTATATCAGAAATTCTCCGCTGCGACCTCGGCCGGCATTGGAAAAGTCAGTCTCGTTGAGGACTGCGTCACCTTCGAGTAGCCATACCGAAGGGTAAAATCCTATGCCCAGTGCTAACGACTGCTCTCCGAAGAGTATGTTGAAAAAACTGAAAACACCCTTTGTATAGTGCTGCATTTGTCCGAGATGCCGTCCTTCGTGAAGAGCAAGCTGCGTTTCCCAGTTCTGGGCATATCCGCCGGTCGCCGGTGGCGAGGTAAATATTTCCATTCGTTTGGGAGCCCATACCACGGTAGCATTGCTCGTTGTGGTGTAAGGGTGCAGGATTATGGGCATTTTAGGTGATTCAATCTTGAGTCCGGTGAGATTGGTGTGCCGGAGTTTCTCGAAAAGATAGAGGTATCTTCTTGCCAGGGAATCTGTCTGTTGCGGATAAATCACCTTGTATGTATCCCCCTGTATGACGGACCACTTCGCGCTTGCGGGGTCGTTGCCTAATGTATAATACTGCGCCGCAGCCCGATTTTGTGACAACAAAAGGACTGCGAAGAGTAGTGCCGGGAGGGCAAAACGACCAGCAGGGAATGTGATTCTCATAAATAAGGGTTCAAAGATAGTAATTTTGCGATAAATAGTTGAAAAACCGGTCTCAGTCCGCTATCCTGGTCAACCAGGAGATGATTTTCTCAGGTGGAGCATCCTTGAAAATGACATTTTTATCTTTATCAAGAAGATATAGTGAGGGTATTGCGCGGATATTATAGATGGTTTGCATATTTAGTGCCAGATCCTGATCATATCCGTTGATCCAGTTCTCGGGATAGTTCTGCAGATAATCGTACCATTCAGCCAGGTCGGCATCAGGATAGATGTTGAGTACAACAAGCGTTTTCTGGTCGATCAGTTGCGACAATTCGGGATAAGTGGCGAGGGCATCAATTATCTCCTTGCAGTTTTGGCACTCCGGATTGCTGAAAAAAAGCAGCACATACTCGGCTTTTATCCGGTGTAGATTATCTGTCCGGCCATTCTTGAGCGTATATTTAAAGTCTGCAGCCGGTGTTCCAATGCGATTGTAGGAACATAGGCGGTGTAAGTGGGTGTAATGTGTTTTCTCTTTTTCGGTGCTGAAAGGCGACTCTTTAAGATGAGTCAGCACGGGAAGAAACATTTCTTCGTTTCTGTAGGGAGAATTAGGGTCGTAGAGATATTTCTCGGAGAGTTCGGTGATGGTTTTCCAAATTTTACTCTCAGGATGGGAGAGTTGGTGTCTGGCTGCTCGGATAAGCATTGTGTCCTGAGCATCATTCATTACAGGGAGGGTCACATTGTCCAGCGCTGTGAGATATGTGGCGAATGCCTCTTCAAAATCATCGGGAGTGACTCCCATCACCAGCGAGGTATCTTTGGAATATTCAACTCCGGGGGCGTATAGTTTGTCCCAGAAGTGCAGGGAGACATATTGGAATGCCTGCTGCAGATTGCTTCCAAGCATTGCAGGCACCTGAGGAGTGGGAAATGGTCTGGCCGGTTCTTCATTTCCGTTTTTGCAACCAGTAACTAGCAGTAATGATGCAAGAAAGAGGGATATCAATGATTGTTTTGTCATCGTATAACAATTTTTCTGCAAATGTATAGAAAATAGTGTGACAAATTGGCAGAAATATGTCAATGGCATTTATTTTGCCGAAATAAAAGCACAAGATTTTAAAAAATTAAACATTTCATATTATGAAGATTAAACCATTGGCAGACAGAGTTCTGATTGAACCTAAAGAGGCGGAAACCAAGACCGCGGGCGGATTGTTCATCCCGGACACCGCAAAAGAAAAGCCCCAGCAGGGCATTGTAGTAGCCGTAGGTAACGGTAAAAAAGATGAACCCATGGAGCTCACTGTGGGCGATACCGTATTGTACGGTAAATATGCCGGCACTGAAATCAGTGTTGACGGTAAAGATTATCTAATAATGCGTCAGTCAGACGTAGTCGCAGTACTTAAATAATTAAAGAAATTTCCATATTATGGCAAAAGAAATCAAATTTGACATAGAAGCACGTAATCTCATCAAAGAGGGTGCAGACGCTTTGGCCAACGCAGTAAAGGTCACTCTCGGACCCAAAGGCCGCAATGTAGTTATTGACAAGAAATATGGTGCTCCCCAGGTAACCAAGGATGGAGTTACCGTAGCCAGAGAAATTGAACTTGAGGACAGATTCGCCAATATGGGCGCACAGATGGTTAAAGAGGTAGCTTCCCAGACCAACGACCAGGCCGGTGACGGTACCACTACCGCTACAGTTCTCGCTCAGTCCATCATCAACGTAGGGCTTAAGAATGTTACCGCAGGTGCCAATCCCATGGACCTCAAGCGCGGTATAGACAAAGCAGTTGCTGTTGTCGTAGAGAGTCTCAAGTCGCAAACCACTCCCGTAGGTGACGACTACTCAAAGATCGAGCAGGTCGGAACCATCTCTGCCAACAATGACAACGCCATTGGCAAGCTTATAGCAGACGCGATGTCCAAAGTTAAGAAAGATGGCGTCATTACCGTTGAGGAGGCGAAGGGTACCACCACCGAGGTGAAATTGGTAGAGGGAATGCAATTTGACAGAGGCTATATTTCAGCCTACTTCATGACTAATCCCGATAAAATGGAGGCAGTACTCGAGAATCCCTACATTCTTATTACCGATAAGAAAATTTCCACTATGAAGGATCTCCTTCCCGTGCTCGAGCCCATAGCAAGAGATGGCAAATCCCTGCTCATTATTGCAGAGGACGTGGAGGGTGAAGCACTTACTACTCTGGTAGTAAATAGGCTTCGCGGTACTATCAAGATTGCTGCAGTAAAGGCACCGGGCTTCGGTGACCGTCGCAAAGAGATGCTTCAGGATATAGCAATCCTCACAGGAGGAACCGTAATCTCCGAGGAGAGAGGCTTTACCCTCGAGAATGCAACCGTAGCAATGCTCGGACAGGCAGAAAAGGTAGTAATCGACAAGGAGAATACCACCATTGTCAATGGTGCCGGCAAGAAAGAGCAGATCGACGACCGCGCCAATCAGATCCGCAAGCAGATCGAGACAACTACATCCGACTATGACCGTGAAAAGCTCCAGGAGCGTCTGGGTAAGCTTGCAGGTGGAGTAGCAGTACTCTATGTGGGTGCCGCCACCGAAGTTGAGATGAAGGAGAAGAAAGATAGAGTTGAAGATGCTCTCAATGCTACCCGCGCTGCAGTTGAAGAGGGCATTATTCCCGGCGGTGGCGTAGCCTTTATCAGAGCCACTTCAGCACTTAAGGGCCTCAAGGGTGAAAATGATGACGAAACCACAGGAATCAATATCATCGCACGTGCCATTGAGGAGCCCATCAGGATGATTTGCGAAAACGCGGGTAAAGAGGGTAGTGTAATTGTACAGAAGGTTAAGGAAGGTAAAGGTGACTACGGTTATAATGCCCACACCGACACTTTCGAGAACTTCTTCAGTACAGGTGTAATCGATCCAACAAAGGTGATGCGCATAGCTCTTGAGAATGCGGCTTCAGTAGCGGGAATGTTGCTCACTACCGAGTGCGCACTCGCAGATATTAAGGAGGAAATGCCTCCGATGCCGATGGGCGGTGGCGCCCCCGGTATGGGTATGATGTAGTCCCGCACATCGGACAGTGACAATATAGATGTTTTTGGGGAGCTTTCGCAAGCGCGATTGCTCCCCTTTTTTTATTTGTTTCGTATAATGGATAATATGTGATAAAAAAGGATTTTTTTTCTTATCACGGAAAAAATCCATAAATTTGGGAGCGTTGTTTATTAAAACAATATGATATTAAGCCAGAATAATAACATAAAAAAGAGAAAATAATGAAATTGACGAAAAAAGTTTTACAACCGTTTATGGCACTTTTTTTAGTTATGGTGCTATCTGTTTCATGTGATTTGCTGTTTGGCTCGGGCAATTCGGGTAAATCGGGTAAATCAAATGAGATGACCTTTATAGGTACAATAGGAGAGAGAGAAGATGGTGGTGTAGGACAAGGTACGCAAACCCCCTGTTTTATACATTGGACAAAAGGCAAACAGCCCATTATAGAACCTATAGAGGGGATAACATTGGGATATGGTGATCATCCCACCAGATCGGGACAAGCCGGAAACTATATGTTGATCAGTTCCGGTAAGGAGTCGGTATGTAGAGCATATCATAAAGATGGTTGGACCGGTGGTCCCGTTCCTTATCTTATAGATCTCAAAACGCGTGAATGGACATATATGCCGCATATTAAGGGAAGTAAGGAGAATGGATTCTTTTCTATGAGCAGTTTCTTTGTATCACCCAATGGAAAGGAAGTCTATTATACATATGTCCGTTATGTTTACGACGATTATGCTGCCGACGATGGCCTAATCGTTTACAACATGAATTCAGGAGAGACCGGTAATGTCGAATTGCAAGGATTATTAAATGCGGTCGGATTTATTCCTACCTACACTGATGGGTATGGTATGAAAAGGTCCCATGGCTGGTCTTTGGCTATTAATTGTATTACACCTGACAGCCAAACGTTGATCGGAACGATTAGATACAATCTTGCTTACGGGGGATTTGGCGGCTGGCAAGGTGGAGCTACGAAAATTTTCCGTTACGATATTCCTACGGGTAAGTTCGATGAGATAGTAGGTGACAGCGAAGGCACCCCCTCTTTTATAACTATTTTAAATGATAACGAAACTCTCTATTTCTGTAACTATGGCTATGGCTTCAGCCACCATTTTAAATATAATCTCAAAACCAGAAAAGTAACTCGTTTACCGAGTGATTTTGGTGGCATGTCCGGCTTATCCATGAACAACCATATACGTCTTGACGATAAAGGTCTCCTTCAGGCCGGTGGAACAAACAACAATTATTATCACCAAGAAGTAAACGGTAAACTGGAAGTGATTAAATTCAAGAATCTTCCCTACGAGCACCAAAATAGCTTACAGTTCAATAAGTCGCGAACGAAAGTGTACGCTCTTAAAACCGGCAGGAATAAGAATTATTATGTAGAGTTGAAGAGCCTCGATGCCGAAGCTCCGGTAGATACCCTGTTTGCACTTCCTCCCAACGTTGGTAACCTGATGCAGATATGGTAAGAGCGGAAGATCTTCGGGCATGAAGTAGTTCCCATATTGGAAGAAATATTATATTTGCGGGGGCAACCGTGTGAGGTTGCTCCCCTTTTTTGTTTCTTTTTAAACGATGGATGATAAAAAATATATGCGCGAAGCGCTCAAAGAGGCAGCATTGGCCCTAAAACAGGGAGAGGTGCCTATAGGAGGGGTTGTGGTATGTAAGGGTCATATCATTGCACGTGGTCACAATCTTACCGAGCTTCTTAGAGATCCTACCGCCCATGCGGAGATGCAGTTGATTACCATGGCTACGGAATCTCTCGGTGGCAAATATTTGACGGATTGCACTATTTATGTGACTGTAGAACCTTGCCCAATGTGCGCTGCAGCATTGGCATGGGCACAACTCGGGCGTCTTGTTTATGGAGCCGATGATCCCAAGAGGGGCTATTCGCTCTTTGCACCCTCTTTGCTCCATCCGAAGACGGAGGTGACCAAAGGGGTTCTCGCCGGTGAGTGTGGTGAGTTTATGACGGATTTTTTCAAAGAGAAAAGAAGATAATCCTATGGAATGGCTTCAAGGGCTTGGTCTTCTGGGACTCTTTCTGGGCACATTTATGGCTGCGACCATGGTGCCTTTCAATTCGACTGTATTCTATATAGGCATACTTCTGACAGGAGTCAATCCCTGGATAGTCTTCTTGGTTGGCACATTGGGCAATTGGTCGGGCGGACTCACTACGTATGGTGTCGGCCGTCTCGGTAAATGGGAGTGGATAGAGAGGTGGTTCAAGGTAAAACAGGAAACTCTGATTGCACAAAAAGCAAAAATAGATCGCTGGGGATCGCTTCTGGCCCTTGTCACCTGGCTTCCCTTTGTAGGTGATGTTTTTGCAATCGCACTCGGTTTTTACAGGGTTCCATTCTGGAAATGTTCCCTCTTTATGTTTTTAGGCAGAGGTCTGAGATTTCTGCTTTGGACCTTTCTTTTCATCAAATATGGCGAGGCTGTCGTGAATTATATTTTTTAGCCTGCACCTAGGTTAATAGCGATCTGCTGCTCTTGTAGTCACCTTTTTTTGTTTTCTCCGTACCTTGAGATAAACGGGGAGATTATGGCGCTTAATCCTTTTCTTTCGCTTAAAGTTTCTTTCAACTCTTTAGCTCTCCTTCGCGATACCGGAAGTTCGGTATCATCGGTAAGTGTGATTTTTAGTGTCTGGTGGTTGTATCGCTTGATGTAATCCCTATTGAGCAAGATGCTGTTGCTAAGGGAAACAAAGTTATATTCGAGCATTAAAAGGTCCTTATAGTACCCTAAATTCCTATTCACTTTTATCGTTTCGCCACTTTTCAAGAACACTTTAGATACTACTCCGTCAGCCTCAATATATTTGAGTTCATCAACGGGTATCATTTGCAAGATTCCGCTATGCAGATGAAACGCTATTTTATCGGGTTTTGCCGCGGAGTGCTCATCTATTTGTTGTAAGAGCAATTTAACCTGATGGTTAAGTTCTTGTTTTTTGCGTTTCTCCAGCGCCCTGTTCACTGCCACCACAAGTTCTCCGTCATCTAAGGGTTTGTATAAGAAATCTATTGCTGAAAACTTAATGGCCCTCAAAACGTACTCTTTGTCACTTTCGCCGGTAATAAAGATGATTTCGAAGTTAATCTCACCCTTATCCGACAGGCGTTTCAAAAGGTCGAAACCGGTACCGGTTTGCATTTGGATATCAAGAAAAAGGATGTCATAACTATTGCTTTCGATTAAATTCTCTGCTTCGCTCAGAGTCAATGCCTGATCTATTTTCGCGATTGAGGGACAAAGCAATGATACTCGCCGGTAAATATAATCGGAGGTCTCTTTTACATCCTCCACGATAAGCGCACTATATTTCTCCATAACGGGTTAATTTTGAATGGTAATGATAACTATCGTTCCGCCTGATTCCGGATCCTCAAACTCTATTTTTATGTTGTAATTAAGTTCGTTGAGCAGTTTTACCCGCTGCATAATCAACTCCAATCCCCTCGATTTGTGCACCTTAACAGCTTCACCCTTGTTTATTGCAGATTGTTTACGCCCAATACCATCATCGATTATTTTGCAAACAAGCGTTTCATCCTCTTGCTCAAATCGGACAACAACCTTTCCCGATCCTTCTTTTGGTAGAATCCCATGTTTGATGGCATTTTCCACAAATGGCTGCAGGAGCATGGGAGGAATAGAGTGATCCAATAGCGAGTCGGATTCCGGCTCAACTGCGAATGTTATTTTTTCATCGGGATACTTCATTTTTTCCAACTCCACGTAGGTCGTCAGTAAATCTATCTCTTCTCTGATACTATTTTCATTTTCCAAAACTGATCGCCTAAGCAACTGAGAGGACTTTATGGAAGATTCCATGTAAGCGCGAATCAGCCGCGAAAACTTCACTAGGTAATTATTGGCTTTTTCGGGTTTATCTTGACCGATAAGGTTTTGAATTGAGGACAAAAAGTTGAAAATGAAATGAGGACTTAATTGAGTTTGCAAGGTTGCAATTTCCAAGAGCTTTATATCTCTTTCGCGCGCCTGAACCGCCAAACGGTTTTTATAAGTTCTCCATATTAGGAAGGCCACGATAGTTGTCAGCAGGGCGAAAACGAAAAAGGCATACTTGAAGAAATCGGGTTCTCTAAAGAAAGGCATGTTAATGATAATATCCACCGAACTTTCTTTCTCTTCGGGGGGCGCAAGCTTGTCGCCGGTTTTAGCAACGACGCGGAAAATGTACTTTCCCGAACCTAAACCCGAATAATGAGCGCTTCTAGCTTGGGTCCATTCGCTCCACTCATTATCTTTCCCCTCCAATTTGTATTTAAAAACAGGATAGGTAGGCAATCCGAACCCCACGGTTTCATAATTAATCGTCAATCTGTTATTGCCTTTTCCGGCAAAAAATGGTTGCGTGCCACTCTGTTCCTCATCGCTCAATCCTATTTCGTTGATGGAGGTTACAAAGAGGTTAAAGTGGTCAGGTGTAAAGGATATTTTCTTGTAGTAAAGCTCACTAGTGGAGGTTGAGGAGGGTATGAATATCTTGTCGCCATCGAGTAGAAATCCGTTTTGCGCTACCTCTTCGCTGAAAAAACCGTTGCGATGATTGAACATTTTAAACTCAATCGTACCATCCTGATAGAACTTGTCCAATCTCATGGCAAATATCTCGCGCGAAGTACCTATCAACAACAGAGTGGAGTCGGGAGAGAGAAGACTGAGGATTTTTGTGTTGAAATAATCTTCTCCAATATGCGTGAAAGTCTCTTCTCGCCCTTTGTAGAGCCATAATTCTGATTTTCCTCCCATCCATATGTTTCCTTTGTGGTCTTTTGTCATCGAAACCAATTGTTGGTTGGGATAGACATCGTAATTCAGCTTAGATACATGTTTTAGTTGCTTGTCGGTTTTATCGAAAAGTACCAGTCCCGAGCGGTTTCCAATCCAGATATTGCCGTCGGCTTTAAATTCCAGAGCTGAGGGATGAAAGGTGAGGATTTCACCTGAGTCATCAATAAAAGCCTCAATTTTCTCGTTGCCATCAATAAACCCGATACCATAATCGTGACCAAACACAATCTTATCCTCATAGGGATCATATTTGGATATCATCGAAACACCGGTATCGAAAATTTCTGCCTTTTTGTAATCATATTTTACCAAGCCACAATGCGTGGGAAAATAGAGGTCTCCCTGCTTATCCATCGATGAGCCGTAGTAAAAAGCTTTTTTATACGTGTCAACAGCCCCTTCCACCGGTATTTCCTTTTTTTCTTGCTTCTCCAGGTCCAATTTAAACAATCCTACCCTGTATTGTCCGCCGTAATAGTTTCCATCCTTACCTCGTATCATAGTCCAAAAATTGTTCATAAATGTGCGAGGGTAGGTGCGAAAAGACTTGTTATTGATTTGATATAAACCGTTGTCGGTTCCCAGCCAACAATTATCGTCTTTGTCTATGAGAAAGGGATAGACCTCTTCCTCAAATGTTAATTCAATGGGTTGTACATTGTTTGTCGCACTATCAAGCAACAGGTATTGTCTTATATTAAACTTGTATAACAGATGTTTTCGGACGGGAAGTTTATGGATTTCAACGTCGTGGATATGCTTATCTTCCTTATATCGCAATAATATTTCCCGACTCTCCGGATCGATGTATATATGCTCTGTTGGTGATGTAAGAAGATGATAATAGACAAAACCTTTTGGGAATGATGAAACCCTAACCGGCGATTCAAATTTGGCCAATTCCATTATCTCTTTCTCCTTTAAGCCGTAAACTTTATTCATCGAGGTCGAAAACACAAAACAGTCGTTTTTACGATCATATGCCTTGCCTGTAAAACTCCCTTCAAAGTCGATATTACTTTGTATGGTTTTGTATAGCGTGTCTGCCCTATATTCCCTCACTTCGCTCTCCGTGTACAACCAATAGCGCTTTTTGCCTGTGATTATATTCATTCCTTCTCCATTGAGTGATGCCACGCTGTTCATTGTTCCCCTTTCATGTTTGTACACATTATAAAGCGTTACAAAATAGAGATCCCCATTTAGGGTCTCACCTATGCCGTATATATATTCGTTATGAAGAAATTGTTGGAAAGTGGAACCGTTAAATTTTGCCAACCCGCCTTTTGTGCCTATCCAAATATATCCTTTGCTGTCCTGATGCAACTTCTGCACCTGTATTTGCGGTAAACCATTGTGCGTATTGTAGTTGATAACAGGCAAATGCTGCGCCCCCGCCTTTATGGGAATTAAGGCAAGACCAAAGAGGCAAACAAGGCACACCCGTTTTAAAAAGGCAGACATTTTAACCGCTATTCGTTAACTTTAGGTAGCTAGTCTGCAAAAATAACAATAATTGTCATTTAATAGCACTAAACAGTCACTTATTCTGCCGGTTGTTACGTAAATCGTACCGGTGGTTACGCAAAACATACCGGTTATTAAAAATAGCCCATAAAAATCCTCAGTTATAGTTAACTTTGTTAGTATTAGAAAATTAGAGACATCAGCTATGAAAAAACTCAGTTACCTTTTGATCGCAGCATCACTCCTGCTGCTTATCGCCTGTCCCGGGGAGTTTTCCGACCCCAAGAAGAGCATTTTAGACAAACAATTGAAAAGCGTGCTTTCCTCCGAAATGATGAAAACCATCAAGGAGATGGGTATGCCGATTCATTACGGCACCAACCCGCCCAATATTGAGGGAACATATCTGGCAGATGACCAGACTTTGAAAATGTCGAACATTGGGAACGATACTCCTCCCGGAACGAAATTCATGGATGAGGTGTTGACGATAAGTGATCAAGATAATGACAAGTTCACCGCAACATTGAAATTGGAAACCGAGAGTTATTCAAACACCTATTCGATGGTGATTAGCGGCAAGGATGATAAGTTTACCTTGTATGCTTCGACGAAGATCTATTTTGACGACAACACCAGTATAAATGGAGTTGTGCTCTATTCCGGCAGGATCGAAGAGGGAGAGATTTACGATCTGCACAATGGCATGTTCATTACCGACGAGGAGTACTTTGGAATGGGGGAAATCTATTATGAGGCTGATGGCGTGGCGGAGAGAATAGGCGGAAATACAAGCGGCGAACCAATTGTAGTGACGGGTGAAACGGTTACAGTAAACTACAAGGGCAAAGATTTGGTAATGAAATTCCCTTCCAATCTTCAAATATCCATAAAGGCGTCCAAGAACAAAGGAGCTCCTAAAGAGGAGATCAGCATTACCGAAGCCAAAGAGATGGAAATGTTCAATTTGGGTAAACATGTCATCCTCGATTTCTCGAAAACGAAATCGGCTTACACCGTTGATGTTGAAACGGTGGTGGATAAAGGACTTAATGCGGAGGAAGATATTGATTGCAGCCTTTTCACGACAGACCGGCAAAGTGCTGTAGCGACAAATGGACGAATATACAAGAAGGTTGATTTTAAATACGACAAGGAAACGGGGAAATTAACCCTCTCTTTTAAAGCAAATGAGCCTTTTAGCCCCACGAAATCGGGAAGTGGCAGGTACAGTCATCTCGCCGTTACCATTACCCCCGGTTATAATTTCGAGACGGAGAGCATTACCATGAAGGCACCCTACCTGGAGCAGGTGGGCAGCACTTGTTGGGCAGCCTGCGCCATGATGTTCATACGCTCGTACCGGGATTTGGATCCCAAACAAGACAATAGCTTGTTCAGGTTTGTGAAAGATATTGGACACACTACGCTCGACCAGGGATGGAATACCAATTTCATTACCTTTTGGAGTGACGATACGGGAAGTATCATAGATGCCATAGAAGAAAAAATTGACGGGAATGTTAAAATCTCCTCTTCCTCCTTCCGCAGGACAAAAAGCGCTGCAATCGAAATGGTAAAACTTCTTAAAAAAAGGCATCCGGTAATTTTAAACTACGGGACACATGTCTTGTTTGTCATAGGATATAAAAAAGGAGCAAACGCGGGCGCTACTTCATTTCTCGTTCACGATCCTCAAGGAGTAAGCGGAGATATGTACAAATGGATAGTGTGGGATGACTACTTGAAGAAAGTGAATTTTAACGAGGCTTGGTTCCGGGGCGATGCCATTTATATTATTTATGCAGATAAACCCATGCTGGATAACCCTATACTACAAACCATAGCGATTCCGGCAGCAGATAACGAGAACCAAATGTGTCCTACAGGTGCTGACTTGACCTTCACGATGCAGGCTTACGGAAAATCACGCAAGGTATTCCCGAAATACGATCCCAAAGAATCCACCGGAATAGGCTGGGGAAAAATTGGATATGACGAAAAAAATGTCGGGAATGACACTATTTACTCTCCCACGCAGTTAAAGGTGGCAATGAGAGTTTATAACGCAGATGATAAACCGGTATCCATGCTTCTTGATATGGACCTTGGCGGAGGTGCGTTTAAACACTATGTTGCAGAATTTACTCCTCCTGCCAACAGTTTTTATACGGTAAAAGGTGACGATTTTAAAGATGTGTCGCGCAAGCAGTTTGATCCTACATTGTCCGATTTTTTCAAAGTGCCGGGTAATAAGGAACTTCGTATGGAATTTGCGCTTAAAAATGTTTGGGGGGATGGAAGCATTGAAGAGTTTGATTATTACGGATTAGTGGTCAAATCGGATAACTATATTTCCCTTACCACTTCCAAGGCTGTGGGGGCAACCATAGAGTTGCAAATAATGTATAATGTTCTCTCCTCCGGTGTGTGGATAGATTTAAATAATAACGGTAAAAAAGAGGCGGGAGAAGAAGTAAAAGATTATAGTAGCAAAAAAACTTATACATTGGGTGCGCAAACCATCCGGATTTACGGTCCCGTAACTCATTTAACTTGTGAGAATAACCAACTCACCGCTATAAATTTAGGCGGCAGCACAACCTTAAAAGGAATAAATTGCACTAAGAACCAACTCACAGTGTTAGACGCAAGCGGATGCAAGAGTTTAGAGATAATATCTTGTTTCGACAGCCAACTTGCTTCGATAAATGTAACCGGCTGTACTGCTTTACATACGTTAGCCTGCAACGATAACCGACTTACATCGTTGAATGTAAGCGGCTGTACGGCATTACAAACTTTTTATTGTTATAACAATCAACTAACCGAACTAAATGCAGACGGCTGTACGGCATTGAAGAGCGTTCTGTGCTATAACAATAAGTTCATCTCTTTAAAGATGAAGGGGTTGAAGGCGTTGGAATATTTATGGTGCTACGACAACCGGCTCACTTCGTTAGATGTCAGCGAATGTACTGCATTGAAAAATTTATCGTGCTATAATAACAAGCTTACCTCGTTGGATATGAGCGGATATAAAACATTAGAATCCTTGATGTGCCACGAAAACCAACTTACCTCGTTAAATGTAAGCGGCTGCACGGCATTACAAACTTTAAATTGCTATAGCAATAAGCTTACTTCGTTGGATGTAAGCAGTTGTACGGCATTGACAAGCTTACACTGTGGAAAAAACAACATCTGTTCTGTCAGACCTGCTGTTTTTGATAGAATTTACGATCTTTCGTATGACATTCGATACGAATACAGGTGGGATACCGGCCTTAAAAAATATGTCGTATCCAAAGACCACGGCAAAGGGTACTGGTACTCCCACGAGCCGGGAGGCGGGTGTCATCAACCTTATCCTTGCAATAATTAGCAAAATTATTATTGAAGATTGGGCGGAATTGTGTAAATTGCGATTTAAGGAATTTTAGAAATTAATAACACTAAATATCATGATTAGAAGAGATTTCCTTAAGCGTATAGGTCTGGTAACCGCAGGAATGGCTTTAACAGACCCATTTGCAATGGCAAGAAGCATGGCAAGCATGCCGGCCGAAGAGCTTACAAAACTATCGCCGGAAGAACTGATTCATTTTCCATTACGCAGTTTGAGGCCCGATACCGGAGGTAAGCAGATTACGGGAATAATAGTTGGAGCGGGTAATCGGGGAAGAATCTATGCGGCTTATGCGGAAAGATACCCGGAGAACTTTAAGATCGTGGGTGTGGCAGAACCGATAGAAGGTCGTAGGGATGCAATGATTAAAAAACATGGCATTCCCAAGGAAAATGCGTTTGTAGGCTTTAAAGAGCTTTTAGAGCAACCAAAGCTTGCAGATGTTGTAGTCATTGCTACTCCGGATGACCTGCATTATGAACCTTGCATGAAGGCCTTGGAGCTGGGTTATGATGTGCTTTTGGAAAAACCCATCGCTCAAACCGAGAGAGAGTGTAGGGCCATACTGCGTCAGACGGAAAAATACAACAGAGTAGTGGCGGTATGTCATGTGCTGAGATACGCACCATATTTCATTGCACTAAAGGAATATCTCAAGTCCGGAGCTATCGGAGAAATTGTGAGCATTCAACATATGGAACCGATAGAATTTGCTCACATGGCGCATTCTTATGTTCGTGGCAAATGGAGAGTGGAGAAGGAAACAACCCCTATTATTCTCGCAAAATCCTGTCACGACCTCGACATCTTGCGTTGGCTGATTGATAAGCCTTGCAAGGTCATTTCAGCGGAAGGGTCACTCCATTTATTCAAAGCGGAAAATAAGCCGGAGGGCGCACCATTCAGATGTACCGATGGCTGTCCACATGAAGATACATGTCCATTCTCAGCAATGGATGTATATGTAAGGCGTAAAAAACACCTTGG
>JAKQLB010000253.1 GCA_029567375.1 Bacteroidota bacterium
GTTCACGGTATATCTCGCTCAAATCAACAAAATGAAAGGGAATATTGATTTTTTTGGCCACCATTTCCGCTACATAGCGATCTTCTTCCCATTCGCAGTCACCGTGAAGAGTCCCGGTCGTATCGTGCCAATTTTGCATGAATAGGGCGAAAACATCAAGGCCGGCACGCTTTAAAAGCAGCGCCGCGACACTGGAATCCACGCCTCCGGAAAGGCCTACCGCTATCTTATGGGATTTTTCCGGTATCAATGAGAGTCAAAAAAGATTGTTAATTCAAAAAAAATGGCTAATTTTGTAGTTGGGTAAGTCATATACGACCAGCTCCCATTGAACTCCCCCAGGGTCGGAAGGCAGCAAGGGTAAATGGTTGTAGCGGTGCGATATATCAAGCTTACCCTTTTTTTATGCCAAATTATCAAAAATAAATGGCATTAAAGATCTAACTCCGGTGAATACCTGCACCACGCCTGCGCTGCCCACAATTATCCTCATTTCGCGACCTGCACGCATCTCATACTCCGCCATTACCTGACGACAGGCACCGCAGGGATAAGTCAGTTCGGTCAATACACCCTTATCATCCAGAGCCACTACGGCAATAGCCTCAACACTCTCTCCGGGATAACGAGCTGAAGCATAAAATAGAGCCGTACGCTCAGCGCAAAGCCCCGAAGGGTATGCTGCATTTTCCTGATTTGAACCTATGACGACTACTCCGTTGCTCATCCGCACAGCCGCTCCCACCCTAAATGACGAATACTTTGCATAGGCACCCTCCGCTGCGCTGATAGCACTTTCGAGGAGTTCTCCATCTTCAGAGGGCATCTTTGAAGCGGATGAATATTCGAGATACTTTATACACAATTGTCGTTCTGTCATACCCGATTTTCTACTTTATTCTGCGAATTTATGACATTTTTTAGTTTTGGCCAAATGTACTACCTTTCCTCTATAAATCCTACCAACCTTTCGTCAGATATTCATATAGGGCTTATAAGTTTTATTTGTGCACATAGCAATTCTGTCTCTGATGATCTCAGAGCTCTTATTTAATATTTGAATTTCCTCTACGAGTGTTGCTCAAACAGGCGTCCTAAGCCGCATAAAGCATTAGCCAGTTTGTTATGACGGGGTGCTACCACCACAAAGATAGTGACCTTACAGTATGCGGTATATATTGACAGCTGATTACTCAGCCGGAACAATATCAGGAGTGAAATCTCTATATGGAACATCTTCATTTAGGATGAACCATATGGCGGTAAGCATCTTACGTGCTATCGCAACTTGCACTTTCATTTTGTTTTTACGTCTGACAACGACCTGATGATAACTAAACTTATTATAGAAACATCCCTGTGTTCTGGCTGCGGCCCATGCACACTCAATTAGAGTTTTTCTCAAATATTTATTTCCATGAGTGATCTTTCGAGACTTCACCTTACCTGCACTTTCGTCGTTTCTTGGTTTGAGTCCACACCATGATACCAGATGAGCAGCATCTTGAAATGATGACATATCTGTACCCAATTCTGCAATAATAGACGTGGCACTCCTTACCTTGACGCCCGGAATTGTCTGAAGATTCTTCATCTGTGCCGGAAACCATTTGTTGCAAAGCTCTTCCATTTTAACAAGACATTCTTCACGATGCTTATTAGCCAGCTGAAACTCTTCTCGCAATTGCCGAATGACATCAATGTCTATTTGAGTTATAACTCCTGTCAGAGAAGCTGTTATGACATCGCGTCCAAAACGGTTTGCCGTTCGTCCATGTATAAGACCTGTAAGAACTTTAGGGTCTGTCATGCCCTCAGATATCTTTTCTATCACCTTTTGATAGCTTTTGCTATTCAGTGCGGACACGTAATTACTAATTCTAATGTTGCATCTTTGAAGAGCTGAATCAAGTTTGGTCAACTTATAAACTATCTCTTTATTTAAATCGAATATACGACGATCGTATTGACGCAATTGTTGTATCCTATCTTCCGGAACATAACTTCCACGAATGAGGTCTTTTAGCAGACATGTGGCTATCCATTCTGCATCTTTAACGTCGCTTTTCTTGCCGGGAAGTTGTTTGATAAAATAGGGGTTAACCAGTTTCAAAGAAAAATATGGCTCCAATATACGCCATACAGGCATCCAATAGATACTTGTACTTTCCATACAAACCTCCGTGACCTCATATTCACTGAGTATGACAACCAACTTTTCAAGTTCAGGAGTAAGGACACCAACTTTGTCCTGAAATAAAACTCCATTTTCATTGATAATGCACACAAAAACACTATCTTTGTGTACGTCAAGACCACATACTTGTCTCATGCATAAATACTTTATGAGGCGTAGACCTCTGTTAAACAATAAAATTATTGAGACAGCCTTGTGAAAGGCAAATCTCTACATAAAGATAGGTAAGTGGTCTTGATTTTTATTGCAACTGGCGTAAAAAATGAATTTTTTTATGTAAGTTTGCTTAGTCAAAAGGGATTGAAATGGAAATTTTTTATTCACCGGATGTAGCGAGGGGTGGAAACCGACTTGATCCAATCGAGTCGGGTCACTGTATCAGGGTACTCAGGCATCGTCAAGGTGACATAATCAATATCGTTGATGGAGCAGGGACTCTTTTCAAATGTGAAATCACAGATGACAATCCACGCTGTGTCGTTTTTGCAGTTCTGGAGCGTCAGGAGGGCTATGGCAGCCATCCCTACAGACTTCACATTGCAATAGCTCCGCCCAAAAATACGGAACGCTTCGACTGGTTTGTAGAGAAGGCCACAGAGATAGGTGTAGATGAGATTTCCCCTATTTTTGGTGATTATTCGGAGAGGCGCATTTTCAAAAGGGAACGTACTGAGCGTATTATTATTTCAGCCGCGAAACAATCTCATAAAGGTGCCATGCCTTTGCTTAATGAACCTTTGACGGTGCGGGAATTTCTGGAGGCCAATTCATCCGTAAAATCGGGAAAGCACCTCTCCGAAAAGGCTCCACTGCGGCTGATATGTTACTGTGATGAGGTAGACTCTTTGGGTGCAGTAAAGATCTCAATCACCGAAGCGTTGAAAAAAGGAGGTTCGGATGTGGTTGTAATGATTGGACCTGAGGGAGATTTTTCACGTGAGGAAATGGATTTGGCCATCCGGTTGGGATGGCAGCCCGTTTCGCTGGGGGATTCACGGTTGCGTATAGAGACGGCGGCATTGACTGCTGTTGCAGCTGTTTATTTGGCCAACTCTTGATTAACGTATCAGTTTTTATCTCCGGATTTGGCTTTTCAGCCGCGGATTA
>JAKQLB010000381.1 GCA_029567375.1 Bacteroidota bacterium
GGTGGATGTCTCTCACGATGTTATTATCAATGAGGAGGATTGCGGTACGCTCAGAGGACTTATAGCTACTGCTATCAAGAATAAGGATGAGATTGTCGAGACTCTCAATGAGAGAATTCTCGGTCGTACTTCCGTACATGATATATACAACCCGCTGACCGCTGAAAAAATTCTTTCTGCAGGTGAAGAAATTACCGAAGAGATTGCGGATCTTATTGACACTCTTCCTATTGAAAGCGTTGAGATCCGTTCAGTGCTTACCTGTGAGTCACGCAAGGGTGTTTGTGCCAAATGTTATGGCCGTAACCTCGCAACCGGCCGTATGGTGGAAAAGGGAGAGGTAGTGGGCGTTATCGCTGCACAGTCTATCGGAGAACCGGGCACCCAGCTTACCCTTCGTACTTTCCACGTAGGTGGTACTGCCGGAACTATTACTTCCGACAGTGAAATCATCTCCAAGTATGAAGGAAAACTTGAATTTGAAGATCTTAGGACCATAACCAAAGTGGAAGGTAAGAGTGAACGTACCATCGTGGTAAGTCGTGCTACAGAAATGAAGATTGTACACGATACCACAGGCATTAACCTCTCACAGTACACTATTCCTTATGGTGCGGAGCTCTTTAAAGTCCCCGGCGACCTTGTGGCCAAAGGTGACATGATTTGCAGTTGGGATGCATATAACTCCCTCAACATTTCCGAATATACCGGTACTGTAGTTTATGAGCATCTCATCAACGGTGTTACTTACCGTGAAGAGAGAGACGAAACTTCAGGACATATAGAGAGAGTTGTTATTGAGTCCCGTGATAAGTCCAAAACTCCCTGCGTCATCATCGTTGATGATAGTGGAGATGTCATCCAGACATACAACCTCCCTGTAAATGCCCACATAATGGTGGAGAACAAGCAGAAGATTGTAGCAGGTGATATTATTCATAAAATTCCCAGGGCAATCGGTAAGTCAGGTGACATCACAGGTGGCCTTCCCCGTGTTACAGAGCTTTTCGAAGCGAGAAATCCTTCCAATCCCGCTACTGTATCTGAGATTGACGGTGAAGTTTCGCTCGGCAAGATCAAACGCGGCAACAAGGAAGTTATCATCACCCCCAAGAACGGTGAAAAGAAGGTTTATCTGGTACCCCTTTCCAAGCAGATACTTGTAAATGACAATGACCACGTTAAGGCTGGTACTCCCCTGTCTGACGGAGTTATCTCTTCCGCTGACATTCTGGCTATCCAGGGTCCCGTAAAGGTGCAGGAGTATATCGTAAATGAGATTCAGGAGGTTTACCGTATGCAGGGCGTGAAGATTAACGACAAACATTTCGAGATTATTGTGCGTCAGATGATGCGTAAAGTAGAAATAGTTGAACCGGGAGATACCCATTTCCTTCCTGAGCAGTTGGTTGACAAGTGGGAATTCATGGAGGAGAATGATGAAATCTTCGACAAGAAGGTTGTTACGGATTCGGGAGATTCTACCGAACTGCATAAAGGAGAGATTGTCACTCTTCGCAAACTCCGTGACGAGAATTCAATTCTCAAACGTCAGGACAAGAAGATAGTCATCGCACGCGATGCTACCCCCGCAACCTCAAAACAGGTGCTCCAGGGTATTACACGTGCTGCTTTGAGGACCAACAGCTTTATGTCGGCTGCATCCTTCCAGGAAACCACCAAGGTATTGAGTGATGCTGCAATACGTGGTAAGCAGGATACCCTTGAAGGTCTTAAGGAAATTGTAATCTGCGGACACCTTATTCCTGCCGGTACAGGACAGCGTTCATTTGAGAAACTGGTTGTAGGTAATATGGAAGATGTACAGAAGGCGCTGAATATTGCAAGACCCCGTAGGCGTGAAAGACCTGTGGAAAGGGAGTAACAAATTAAAACGGCCTCAATTATGAGGCCGTTTTTAATTTGGAGTTATGAGTGTGTAGTGTGTAGTATGTAGTATGTAGTATGTAGTATGTAGTTACTCGGAACTACACATTCGGAACTCAGAACTAAAAAAGCGACTAAGTCGCTTTTTTGAGCTTGTTGAAGCAGTGGCGACAGATGGGTTCGTAAATATCTTTTTCACCGAGTTCAACAAGTTTGTCGCTGGAAGAGAGACGGTGTGAATGGTTTGCAATGTCGCCGCATCTGACGCATATTGCGTGTACTTTGGTAACATATTCGGCCACAGCCATAAGAGCCGGCATTGGGCCGAAGGGATTGCCGAGATAGTCCATATCAAGTCCCGCGATTATAACTCTGATGCCCTGTGCAGCCAGCTGCTGAACGACATCCACTATGCCCTGGTCAAAAAACTGAGCCTCGTCAATTCCTACTACATCTACGTTACCCGTAAGTAGCAAGATGTTGTTGGATGAGTCAACGGGAGTTGAAAGAATTGTGTTCGAGTCATGCGATACTACCTCCGCGTCCGAATATCTGACATCTATTTTGGGTTTAAAGATCTCAACATTCAGATTGGCGAATTTAGCTCTTTTTAGACGGCGTATCAGTTCCTCGGTCTTGCCCGAAAACATTGATCCGCATATGACCTCTATCGAGCCCGGATTTTTTGCGCTTTCTATAAACATTTTTCTTACTTTTGCATAGAACTCCAGACAAAGGTAATCAAAAATGTCTAGACTTTATATAGTTCCTACTCCAATTGGTAATCTTGAAGATATAACTTTGAGAGCAATAAGGATTCTCAAGGAGGTGGATCTAATTTTGGCAGAGGATACCAGGACAAGTTCGGTACTATTGCGCAAATATGAGATTACAACCCGAATGGAATCACATCACAAATTTAATGAGCACAGGACTGTCGCTTCCGTTACGGAGAAGATTCTGTCCGGGATAACAGTGGCGTTGATCAGCGACGCAGGGACTCCGGGAATATCCGACCCTGGTTTTCTGCTGGTGCGAAGTTGTGTTGAGGCAGGTATAGAGGTCGAAACCCTTCCCGGTGCCACCGCGTTTGTTCCCGCGCTGGTAAATTCGGGTTTTCCCTGTGACAGATTTGTCTTCGAGGGATTTCTTCCACAAAAAAAAGGTCGTCAGACACGCCTGAAGGTACTTCAGGAGGAGACCAGGACGATGATATTCTATGAATCGCCTTATCGTCTGGTAAAAACATTGAGCCAGTTTGCAGAGTATTTTGGCGCGGAGCGACAGGCAAGCGTATCAAGAGAGATTTCCAAAATTTACGATACTACGCATCGCGGCACTCTCGCATCGCTGGCTGAGTATTTCACGGCACATGAGCCCAAAGGTGAAATAGTGATAGTGGTCTCCGCACACCATACGCCCAAGAATCAGGAGCCGGAAAGCTGACAATCGACAATATAGTTAACAAACACTTTTATGAGCAAGGTAGATATGGAGAGAAAAGAAAAAGTGAAAAAGAGCGCAGCATCAGGTGTTATTGCGCTTATATTTCTGATCGTAGGATTTCAAGCGGCGATTTTCTTTGAAAAGGTGATCAACAGATCCGCTCCTCCAACTGAATCGGAAGAGGCCACAGATGTGGTACGCTACCATACCGAGGCAGATGATTCCATCCTGCACCCCTCATCACAGTACTCTCCGGAGTTTACTTCCGGAACATATTCCGGAAGCCGGAACACGGGCAGGATTAATCCAGTTGCAGATAATGCTCGGCGGACTCGTTTCGGGGGCTATTCTGCCCCTCAAAAGAGTTATCGCAAGTCAAGCCGGCTACCACGGAAGGTAGAGACATTTCCATTCGATCCCAATACAGTCACTGTGGAGGACCTCGTAAGGCTCGGGTTCTCCGAACGCCAAGCTGAGGTGATCCTCAATTACCGAAGCAAAGGTGGAATATTTCGCAGAAAAGAGGACTTTGCCAGAATGTATGTGGTGTCGGATACCTTGTATCAGCGTTTGGAGCCATTTATCGACATACCTAAATTGGAACTCAATACTGCCGATAGTGCGGCGCTGGTCACGCTTAGAGGCATAGGACCTTATTACGCACGCAGGATTATAGAATATAGAGAGCGCCTGGGCGGATTTTTCGATCCGCAGCAATTGATGGAGATTGATGGTATAGACCGGGAGCGTTACGATGGTTTCTCCTCTTCCATTCAAGCTGACAGTAGTCATATAAAGCGTTTTGATTTCTGGTCTTTGACAAAAGAGGAGCTTAGTGCACACCCTTATGTCGGCTCTTTTGCCGCAAAGGGCATACTTCGTTACCGTAGTGTCACAGATACATCGCAATGGAGTTTCGGTGATCTTGTGCTCAATAATATACTGACCCCCGACAGGGGTTCAAAACTCTCGAAATACCATAAATAATATTTATTACAGGGGACAGACGATTTTTTTGTTTACCTTTACACGCGATTTTTGTTAAAAACAGTAAAAAATGTTGGAATGCAGATCCGTCACCAAAAAGTTTGGTGACTTCAAGGCTCTTGACAATGTCTCGATAGAGGCGGAGAAGGGGCGTGTTTTTGGTTTATTGGGTCCTAATGGGGCCGGTAAGACTACTCTCATCCGTATCATCAACCGTATCACCATCCCTACTGAAGGCGAAGTCATCTACAAAGGCAGATTGATGAGCGGCGAAATGGTACGTGAAATAGGCTATCTGCCTGAAGAACGCGGCCTTTATAAAAAGATGAAGGTAGGGGAGCAGGCAATCTATCTTGCGCGTCTGAAAGGACTATCCATGGCAGAAGCAAGGAAAGAACTCAAAGAGTGGTTTGTTAAATTCGGTATCCGCAGCTGGTGGGATAAAAAGGTGGAGGAACTCTCCAAGGGTATGGCCCAGAAGGTGCAGTTTATCACTACTGTGCTCCACAAACCCTCCTTGTTAATACTGGACGAACCCTTTGCGGGTTTTGATCCGGTCAATGTGCAGCTCATCAGAAATGAGATCCTTAGGATGAAGGAAGAAGGGGCTACGATAATTCTCTCTACTCACAATATGGAATCGGTCGAGGAACTTTGCGATGATATTGCACTGATAAATCGCGCTAAATTGGTGGTAACAGGCCCTACAGGGCAGATTCGTGAGAAATATGGCTCTAATCAGGTAGAAGTGTTATATCGCTCCTCTCAACCTATTGCCACCTGGTCCAAATATTTCACTATCTCAAAGGATGAAGAATATAAACATCTAAGGAGAGCTATACTCGATGTTAACGAAGGCGCAGGATCGCAGCAGATACTTTCGGAGTTGCTAGGCAGTGTGGATATTGTTTCATACAGGGAACTCGTACCGCGAATGAACGATATTTTTATTAAACTTGTAAGCGAAAAATAGGAGGGAGCCATGAATTTTAATAAGATAGGTATAATATTGGGACGCGAATATTCGGTACGCGTTAAGAAAAGATCTTTTATCCTGACAACTATCCTTACTCCCGTATTACTTGCCGCACTCTTCATCGTGCCTACCGTACTGATGTTTGTGGGTGGCAAGGATACAGAGAAGGTCATGGTACAGGACAGTTCAGGCATAGTGGTTCCTTATCTTGAAAGCAGTTCTACCATAGAATATGTCGTTGCACCTGAAGGCACTACTTTGGAGCAACTAAAGGTAGATTTCAATAGTCTGGATGTCTATGCGCTCGTTGGAATCTCGGAGCTTGACTCCGCCAACAATGTACAGGTGGTGGCTTACTCTGCCGAGCCTCTGAATGTAGATATCAAGAGTGATATTTCGCGCAAAGTCAACAAAGCTGTGGAGTCAATGAAACTCTCACTTTACAATATCTCCGATCTCGACCGTATTCTTGCAGAGGTGAAAAGCGATGTGCAAATCACAACCCTGACTCTCACCGATGAGGGGGAGAAGGAGGAGTCGGCGGAGATTTACATGGCTCTATCATACATAATGAGCTTATTGATTTATATGTTCATCTTTATGTTTGGCAATATGGTGATGCGAGGAGTGATAGAGGAGAAGAGCGGCCGTATAGTCGAAGTGATTGTCTCCTCCGTTAAGTCTGTTGAGTTGATGATAGGTAAGATTTTAGGTATTGCCCTCGTTGCTCTGACACAATTTCTGATATGGGTAGTGCTCACTCTGGTTCTCGTTATGGTGGCAGGTTTTCTGATGGGTGGAGATATCGTCGGCACTATGGAGGCAACAGATGTAGCCGGCATGGGTTCTATTCTGAAAGGCATTTTGGAGGTGAGGTTCGGCTATATATTAAGCTGCTTCTTAATCTATTTTGTACTCGGATATTTGCTATATGCCGGTATGTTTGCGGCGGTAGGTGCAGCAGTGGATAATGAGGCGGATACCACACAACTTTCGATGCCCGTAACCATTCCTCTGATTCTGGGTCTCTTCCTGATGATTCCCACTTTCCAAAATCCCACAGGACAATTAGCTTTCTGGTCATCCATAATACCCTTCACCTCTCCCATGGTGATGATGGCGCGCATTCCTTTCGGTGTGGTACCATTCTGGGAACTCGCCCTTTCGATACTTCTGCTGTTTGCGACTTTCCTTCTGATGGCTGTGATTTCGGCTAAGATTTATAAGGTGGGTATTCTAACCTACGGTAAAAAGGCCTCCTTTAAAGATCTCTGGAAATGGGTTAAAACAAAGAATTAGAACAATGAATATCAAAAGACTCTTCGTTATCGTACTGCTGTTGCTTGGAATTTCCGCAGCACATGCCCAGATCAAGTATAGCTGGACGACGGTTGCTATGGATGCAACCTGGGGTGATATAAAGGATTTCTCTGCTACTAAAATCATCAGCAAATATGAGCCGATGGTAGCTCCGTTGATGGAAATCATCGGTTATTCAGAAGATGAATATGATAAAGGCATTCCAGAAGGCCCGCTTTCTAATTTTGCAGTGGATGTAATCCGTGCAATTGGGGAAAAGGAGACCGGTTTGAAGGTGGATGTGGCTATGACCAACTTCGGAGGTATCCGCACCTCTCTTCCGAAAGGAGCAGTAAGGGTTTATGACGTATTTTCGATTTTCCCTTTCGATAACTATCTTGTGACCTTTGACATTTTAGGAGCTGATTTGGATAAATTTCTAAGAAATATGGCCTCACGTGGTCGTGTTGAGGCGTTGAGCAATGTGCAGGTGGTATTTGACGGCCGGACTTTAGAATCGCTCACTGTTGGAGGTGAACCGATTGATCCGGGAAAAATTTATAGGTTTGCTACCATTAATTTTCTGATGGATGGTGGTGACAGGTTGAGTGTGGGCGGTTATGCTAAAAATATTACCAACTTGGAGAATATTTTCATCCGTGACGCCATTGTGGATTATATTAGGGAGATGACTGCACGTGGTGAAATCATTTCTCTTAAAAATGACGGTCGCGTGATTGTAAAGAATATGGAGGACTCCCGAAAATGAGACAGAATATCATCACATATACCCTTTTGTGTGTTGCAGTAGCCGCAATGGCGGTATCTTGTTCGCCCGGACACCTTGTAATACTTCACACAAATGATACTCACAGCCAGATAGAGCCTGTAAGAGTCGGTCGTGACCGTGATAAAGGTGGAGTGGAACGACGACTGCAGTATATCAATTCCGTAAGGAAAGAGGTCGGTCGTCGTAATGTCCTGCTACTTGATGCAGGTGATTATAACCAGGGTACACCCTATTTTACCGTGGCAAAAGGCGACCTGGAGATCGAGCTTATGAATGCACTCGGATATGATGTGGCAACTCTGGGTAATCATGAGTTTGATAATGGCCAGGAAGAGCTTGCAAGACGTCTCTCATCGGCTGAATTTGTCACCGTTACCTGTAATTATGACTTTTCGGACTCGGTTTTAAAGGACTATGTAAAGCCTTATACCATCGTGCGCCGTGCCGGATTGAAAATCGGCATTATTGGGGTGACATCATACCTCGAGGGAGTTGTACTGAAAAGCCATATTGACGGTCTTGTACGCTTGGACGCAATCTCAGAGGTCAATAAATGGGCTGACTGGCTCAAACATGAGAAAAAATGTGATTTGGTAATTCTTCTATCTCATTTCGGCCATCAGGGCGGTTCAATGGAGCATCCTTCTGATATCCTCATGGCTCAAAATTCAAAAGATATAGACATTATCATAGGAGGCCATTCCCACACTTTTCTCAAGAACGCAGTAGAAATAGAAAACCTAGTCGGTCGCAAAGTGGTAATCACCCAATGCGGAGGGCAAGGTGTAATCGTGGGCAGAATGGATATTCCTACTCCCGTTCGACCTTAAGTTGCTGAATGGAATTGACTCCGTCAGTAGTCTTGACGTAGAGTATGACTCTGAATTTTTCGCCGCCTGCGGTAAGTGATCCAACCGCATATTTCATAGGGGCTTTGCCACTTTTGTGGATTATGGTGAACTTTTTGGGAGTATAGTTGGTGAAAAAGTTCTTAATGATCAGACGTGCCTGATTTCGGGTACAGTTGTTGATGGCACCCAAAATATTCAGTTCAAGGTTGTCGGCAAACCAGGCGGAGAGTTTTTCATAGTCGCCAGATTGGATATATTTGCCGATAGGGGTGAATACATCCTGCTCGGTGTTGCTTTGGACATTGCCCTGTGATGTTCTCAAAAACTGCATCGACTGGGCCGGTGCAGCAAGAGAGAATATCACGAACATGGCCAAGAGTAAAATCTTCTTCATTTGGCGTTATAGGTTTAAGAAATAACAAAACTGCATATTATATCGTAAATGAGCAAAAATCAAGCCATCGAACGAAATAATCCCCCTAAAAATGTTATTTTTGTAGGATGAAAGTCAAACTTCTACTTGTAGGCAAGAGCGTGGAGGACTGGCTTCAGTCGGGACTCAGACTCTATACCAGCCGTCTAAAGCACTATGTGCCTTTCGAAATGACGGTTATTCCCGAACTGAAACAGACGTCGGCTCTCTCTGTCGAACAAATCAAAGAGAGGGAAGGGAACCTTATTCTTGTCGGGCTTAAAAGTTCGGATGAGGTGATACTGCTTGATGAGCGAGGCCAAATGTTTTCTTCTGAAGGTTGGGCACGACATTTGGAGCAAAAAATGACATACGGATCAAAAGACCTGGTCTTTGTGGTCGGAGGCGCATACGGGTTTTCTGAAAAAGTCTATCAACGTGCGGACGGAAAACTTTCCCTCTCACAGATGACCTTTTCTCATCAGATGGTGCGCCTGATTTTTGTCGAACAATTATACAGAGCATTTACTATCATTAAAGGCGAGCCATACCACCACAAGTGAAAGGATTAAGGAGTATATATAAGCGGATTACAGGAGCTGGTAACAGGTATCTGACGGTATTGATGGCGGTTTTGGCCATAGTGTTCGCCGTCATCTCTTTTGTGGGTAGCACAGGTACATATAATCTCCGCCGAGAAGTGCGCAAAGTACAAAAGCAGGTTCATAATCGGCAGCATATAATTGAAAGATATGCCCACCGTGCTATCAATACACCGGATGACCAGTGGGTGGATCTCAGAGACCTGCCGGAAGATATGGTCATATATAAGTATGTAGCCGATACGCTCCAATCTTGGGCCAATCAGTTTCCGATAAGCAATGATGAAGTGGATGCTTATGCTTTTACCTACCGCCTCCACTATCTGAGCAATGCGAACCTTTTCAGTTCTCCGCTGGCTTATTTGGGGCTTGAGGAGCAGTATGTAAATCTCGGCTCCGCATGGTACATAGTTAATACCTACGTTTCACCTTCCTATCAGACCAAAGTTATCACAGGTATTTTGGTGAAAACGGAATATCTGGATGACAAGGGTCTGAAAAACTATTCAAATAAGAAACTTCGTATCGGTGCAGGTTTTGATCCGGTAAGTGTCAACGTGGATGATGCCGGTGTTGTATATGGTATTGAGGGTTTGCCACTTTTCTCATTGGTTTCCGAGAGCCCTAGTCTTGTCAGGAGTGCAAATCTCACTCCGATGTGGATTTCGATGCTTTTTGCGGTGATGGCTCTCTTCCTGTTCCATGTAAAGCAGCGTAGTTGGTTGTCACTTACAATAACGGCTATCGTTCTTTTGGCGCTTAGGATAGTGGCATTCATTGTAGTTGGTCTCAACGATATGTCAGGAGAAATATTTTCGCCGATATATTATGCGGACAATCGCTTTTTTGATTCTCTAGGCAATTTCTTACTCAATAATGTCTTAATCTCCCTCCTGGCTTATGCCGTATTCATAACTCGTCTCCAGATCGTCAAGCGTATCAAACGATCCGGTAAGAGTGTAAGGAGTGTGCTCTCCGGGGTCGCTGTAGTATTGACCCTCCTTCTGGTGATTTATATCCACATGACGCTTCGTTCACTGGTTATAAACTCAAATATCGTACTGGAGCCCTTCCGAATTGACGAGCTTTCATGGTATTCCATTTTGGCTTATTTTTCTTCAGCTATGATATTTCTGGGGCTGCTGCTTATGCTGCAGCTACTGGTACTGATTTTTCGCAATAGACGGACTTTCTCACTCTTGAGCTGGTTCAATATGACACTCTATGTGTTGGTGATATCTCTATACTGCGTTACGATGATAGTGATCTATGGTTTCGAAAAGGAATATGAGATAAACCGTGTCAGGACCAATAAACTGGCGATGGAGAGAGACCTGAGCCTTGAACTTCAGTTGCGTAGCGTTGAGGAGACTATAGCCCATGACCCTATTATTGCATTGTTGATAGCGGTTGACAGGCGCGAAGTGATACGTAGTCGTCTGCTTGAACGTTACCTCTACCGGAATATTGCACAAAAATATCATATAGAACTGACCGTTTGCTCTCCCAGTGATCTGTTAGATTTGGGTCATGGCAGCGAACTGGTGCAATGTTATCCCTTCTATCAGGACCAGATAACGAGGTTCGGAACACCGCTGGCGCCTAATTCGAGATTTTTCTATATTAACAAGTACAATGGTCTGACTTCATATCTTGGCTTGTTTACATTCTTTGATCCGGTGAGTTCGAGAGTTACCCGACTATTTGTGGAAATTGAATCCAAATATTCTTCAGAGTTGGGGGGTCTGCCGACCATTTTGAGTGGTGACGAGGGCTTTAATGACCTGCAGCTTCCGCGCAATTATTCTTTTGCAAGATACAGCAATGGACGTATTATTACTTACAGAGGAGACTATGAGTATCCAGTAATCTTTGACGAGAGTTGTCCTGACGGGTATTCAATGCAAATCAAAAAGGGTTATGTCCACTTTATCAACAAGTTTTCATCTGATGAAATCACACTTGTGAGCCGTCCCAGTCACAAGTTTTTTTCAAATGTTGTTTCATTTTCATATATAGCCATTTTCTTCGGACTCTTCTTCTCAATAATGACATTTTGGGGAAGAGAAAGTAAGCTCTTCTCCCTTCCTAAAAATTCCATCAAGAGAAAGATCACAATTATCATTACTTCAGCGATGATCTTCTCCATTCTCTTCCTGGGAGTAGCCAGCATCCATTATATCAGCAGATTGAATAGAACCGGCAATGAACGTGAAATGGATGAGAAAATTACCACCGCTCGCAGCGTGCTGTCAGAGTATTGCAAATATGCAAATGTTTATAGTCAGGTGCAGTCACTTGAGTTTTACAACGCAATGGATGAACTCTCAAAAGTGATCAGAACCGACATCAACCTATACGATACTCACGGAGGCCTTATCCGTACTACCCAACCCGATATTTACGAGCAGTTTCTGATGGGCAAACGTATGAACGGCAACGCTTATCATGAGATTGCTCACAATAACGCCCTTAAATATACCACCATGGAGGAGGTGGCCGGAATGAAGTATTTCTCGGTCTATGCGCCACTCTTCAATAATCAAGGCTCCATGGTGGCTATAATCAACCTTCCTTACTTCTCTCGCTCGGCGGATATGTTGAGTGCCTCCTCTTCGATGATTGCTACTATCATCAACATATACCTTGTACTGATTATTCTTGCCTTCATAATAAGTGTGTTGCTCTCCAATTCCCTCTCAAGGCCTCTGGTAGAGATCAAGGAGAGAATACAGGGATTGACCACATCATCCAATAGAAATAGATATATTTCCTATCACAATAACAGAGATGAGATAGGAGTGCTGGTAAGTGCCTACAATAAGATGGTGGACGACCTCGATCACAGTCGACAACAACTGGCACAGGCTGAACGTGAGCAGGCCTGGAAAGAGATGGCGCGACAGATTGCGCACGAGATAAAGAATCCTCTCACCCCTATGAAGCTCCGTATACAGTATCTGATTAGAATGAAGGAGGAGGGGCGCCCGGGATGGGAAGAGCAGGTAGAGCCTACTCTCAACTCTATTATGGGACAGATAGCCAATCTTAGCGAAGTGGCGAATGCATTTTCGTCATTTTCAAGATTCTATAACGAAGAGGTAGTGGATGTAAATCTGAATGCGGCTATTTCCGAGCAGGTCTTTTTCTTTGATACCAATGACGATATTATCATCGAAATCCGCAATAATGTTCCTGACCCTGTGGTCTCCGCCAGGAAACAACAACTCTCCCGTGTTTTTGTCAACATCATCCAGAATGCCATTGAATCAATTCAAAATGCACGCGGGACGGGAAATATCCTCATCACAATTGATGCTGTAGAGCATGAAGAAGGAGTTTATTACAAAGTGGATTTCGAAGATGACGGTCTGGGAGTCGCCGAAGAACATATGGAAAGACTTTTCCATCCCAATTTTACCACTAAAAGCGGAGGTACAGGTCTTGGACTCGCTATCTGCCGCAACATTGTGGAGCAATCTCAGGGCACGATATCTTACTCCAGATCATCTTTGGGAGGAGCTTGCTTTACAATACTTCTTCCTGCCAAAAAATCTATTTCTTTCTGAGGTAAATCTGAACTGTACAACCGCTAAAATCGAAATGCTCCCTAAGTCTGTTTTCAAGAAATCTTTTATAAGGATCTTTCACATATTGAGGCAGATTGCAGAAAAAAGCGAATGAGGGCGACTGCGTAGGTAGCTGGGTCACATATTTTATCCTGATATATTTGCCTTTCCAGGCAGGGGGAGGATAGTTTTCGATCTCGGGAAGCATCACTTCATTGAGTTCGGAAGTGGGGATTTTCCTAGAATAATTGGAATATACCGTGGCCGCAGCATTAAGTACGTCTAGTATCCTCTGCTTGTTGATTACGGATGTGAATATAATCGGAACGTCGCTAAATGGAGCAATGCGCTTTTTGATCACTTCGGTAAACTCTTTCATCGTGTTGTTGCCTTTTTCCACGATATCCCATTTATTGACAACTATTACACAACCCTTCTTGTTGCGGGCGATGAGATTGAAAATGGCCATATCCTGTGCTTCGATGCCAGTTGAGGCATCAACCATCAGCACACATACGTCGGAATTTTCTATAGCTCTGATGGAACGCATTACCGAATAAAATTCCAGATCCTCTTTGACGCGGGTCTTCTTACGAAGTCCTGCCGTGTCGATGAGCATGAATTCATGCCCGAATTTGTTATAATAGGTAGAAATAGAGTCGCGTGTTGTGCCGGCAATTGGAGTTACGATATTACGTTCTTCACCCAGAAAGGCATTGACGAGTGAAGATTTGCCCACATTGGGCTTACCTACTATGGCTATGCGTGGCACATTGGCGTAGGGATCATCCTTGACGGTGTTTTCTTCGGGAAGCAGTTCCACAATTCTGTCCAGCAGGTCGCCTGTACCACTGCCGTTGGCTGAGGAGATGCACCAGGGATCACCTAGTCCGAGAGCGTGAAACTCATGTGCGCCATACATCTTGTCGCCGGTATCAACCTTATTGACGGCAAGTACGACCGGCTTATTACTCCTGCGTAGCAGACCCGCAATCTCAGCATCAAAGTCGGTAATGCCGGTGCCCACATCCACAACAAAGAGGACTAGATCGCACTCTTCTATGGCAATCATCACCTGTTTGCGTATTTCGCTTTCGAATACGTCATCGGATTTGGATGTAAATCCTCCTGTATCCACTACTGAAAATTCGTTGCCGCACCATTCACAGGTACCATAATGACGGTCACGTGTCACGCCTGCAGTCTCATCAACAATTGCCTGCCTCATGCCTACTAAACGGTTGAAAAGGGTAGATTTCCCTACATTCGGTCTGCCTACTATTGCTACCAGATTCATTTTGATATCTATGTTAGATCGCCGGAGTTGCGTATGCTATTATATCCTCTTTGGTGATTTTGGGTCCGCAGAGGATCATAAGACGTTCGGTGACATTGCGGAGTTCGCGTATGTTACCTCTCCATGGGAGTTTGTTCAGTTCCTCATAAGCTTCGGGAGTTACTTTTTTGGGAGTGATGCCCATTTCCCGGCTTATTTGTTTTATGAAGTGTTCCACCAGAAGGGGAATATCTTCCACGCGTTCTGCAAGCGTGGGTACATGGATCAGGATAACGCTCAGGCGGTGGTAGAGGTCTTCTCTGAAATTGCCTTTCTCAATCTCCTCGGTGATGTTTTTATTGGTCGCGGCCACAACCCTGACATTGACAGTGATATCCTTGTCACTACCGACCCTTGAGATTTTGTTCTCCTGGAGCACTCTTAATACTTTAGCCTGTGCAGCAAGGCTCATATCTCCGATTTCATCCAGGAATAGGGTGCCGCCATCGGCCTGTTCAAATTTACCTTTGTGCTGTCTTACCGCAGATGTAAATGCTCCCTTTTCGTGTCCGAAAAGTTCACTTTCGATCAGTTCACTCGGGATGGCCGCGCAGTTGACCTCAATAAAGGGTGCTGAGGCCCGTGTACTCTTTTCGTGAAGGCGTCTGGCCACAAGTTCTTTACCCGTACCGTTGGATCCGGTTATGAGGACTCTGGCCTCTGTTGGGGCTACTCTGTCCACTATATCCTTAATGTGCTTTATGGCTGTCGATTCACCTATGATTTCATATTTTGCGCTGACCTTCTTCTTTAGAATGGTGGTTTCTTTTACCAGTTGTGTCTTGTCAGTGGCATTTTTTAGGGTTATGAGTATTCTGTTGAGATCGAGTGGCTTTTCGATGAAGTCGAATGCACCCTTTTTAATGCACTCCACGGCCGTGTCTATAGTGCCATGTCCCGAAATCATAATTATCGAGGATTCGCAACCTTCCCTGGCGAGGGTGTCAAGCACCTCTATTCCATCCATTCTCGGCATTTTGATATCACAGAATATGGCATCGTAGTTACCGCTGAGAGCTGCCTCCACACCTTCTTTGCCATCACAGGCCAACGCCACTGTGTGATTGTCCATTTCCAGGATATCTTTCAGAGCATTGCGGATACTGCGTTCGTCATCAATAATCAGGATTTTCATGAGCGGTTATATATTTGTTGTAAAGGACAAAGATAGAGTTTTTTTGTCTATTTTTGTGTTTTAACACCAAATAGAGAGAGATATGATTATTGCAATAGACGGCTATTCTTCAACTGGCAAAAGTACATTTGCTAAGCTAATAGCAGCACGTTTGGGGTTGATTTACCTCGATTCCGGCGCTATTTACCGTGCGGTTACCCTTTTCGCTCTTCAGCACGGCTATATTAAGGACAATGTAATAGATACTCCCTCTCTAGAGCAAGATCTTGTTGCAGGTAAAGTAGAGATTTCCTATAACAGGGATAATCCTGAGGGTAGGGCTGAGATCTGTCTCAACGGAGTGAATGTCGAGTCGCGCATACGCCTGCTGGATGTTTCCAATAGTGTAAGTCCGATAGCAACACTTCCATTCGTCCGTAATTTTGTGGACTCACTCCTTCGTGGCTATGGTCCTATGGGAGTGGTGATGGATGGTCGCGACATCGGCACTGCAGTTTTTCCGGAGGCGGACCTGAAGATTTTTATGGTGGCTGATGCTAAAATCAGGGCGCAGAGACGTGTTGATCAGTTGGTGGCCAAAGGTGAGAAGGCTGATTTCGATGAGATTTACCGCAATGTGCTTGAGAGGGATTATATTGATTCGCATCGTGAAATGAATCCCCTGCGTCAGGCTGAGGATGCGGTAGTACTTGATAACAGCTATATCTCGGTGAGCCAGCAGATGATATGGCTGGGTTGGGTGCTCAAGGCCAAGTTTGATATGGATTTTTGATGAATGTTAAACTGGAAATAGATTCATCTTCCGGTTTTTGTCCAGGAGTGGTAAAAGCGGTTCGGCAGGCTGAAAAATACCTTGCCCTTCATAATACTCTCTACTCTTTGGGCCCCATTGTGCACAATTCACTCGAAATAGATCGGCTCAAGTCCAAGGGGCTGCGCATTGTGGATATTGATTCCATGGATAGCATCTCCGGCAGTGTACTTTTGATTAGAGCTCATGGTGAGCCCCCTTCCACTTATGCAAAGGCTGATGCAATGGGAATTGCTCTGATTGACTGCACCTGTCCGGTAGTGCTTCGTCTTCAACAGGAGGTGCGCAAGGCTTTTCTCCGTATGAAGAGTGTAGGTGGTACGGTGGTAATCTTTGGTAAACATGGACACGCTGAAGTCAATGGACTTGTTGGGCAGACCGAAGGTTGTGCGGTGGTTATAGGCAGTACTGACGATGTTTTCGAAGTGGATTTTTCCATGCCGATAGAGCTCTTCTCACAGACCACACAGGACCCTTTGGAGTATGAAACTATAGTGGAAATTATGAGGTCCAAGGGAAAGGATGTAACGGTGCATAATACCATTTGTGCACAGGTGAGTACAAGACACGAGTCTCTTGTGAACTTTGCGCGGAGTCACTCGATGATACTCTTCATCAGCGGCAGGGAGAGTTCCAACGGTAAAGTGCTGTTTGACCTTTGCAAAAGTGTCAATCCCCGTTCCTGGTGGATTGAGGAGGCTTCACAGGTGGACCCTGCTTGGATTAGCGATGGTGATAGCATTGGCATTTGCGGCGCTACTTCCACTCCTGCGTGGCAATTGGAGGAGGCAATGGAATGCCTTTCTTCCATATTGAAATAAATTCAGTATATTTGTAAGTTGAATTTTTCGGGACAATTATCAAATTATATATACTTTTTATGGCAACAACAGCAGATTTTAAGAACGGACTCTATTTGAATTTTAACGGAAAACCCTGCTCTATAGTATGGTTCCAGCATGTGAAACCAGGCAAAGGTCCCGCTTTTGTAAAATCCAAACTACGCAACCTTGAGAATGGACGTATTCTCGAGAATACCTTTACTGCAGGAGAAAAAATTGATACTATTACAGTTGAGCATCGCACTTACCAGTTCCTATATTCTGATGAGGATGGATTCCATTTCATGAACACTGAGACTTATGATCAGGTACACCTCGAGAAGGATATGGTTGAAAACAATGACCTTATGAAGGATGGACAGACTGTGCAAATGGTATATTGGGCTGACGAAGATAGGTATCTTACCTGTGAGCTTCCTACTTATGTTGAGCTTGAGGTTACCTATACCGAACCCGCAGTTAAGGGTGACACCGCTTCCACAAATGCACTGAAGGCTGCCACTCTTGAGACAGGTGCAGAAATAATGGTTCCTCTTTTCATCAACCAGGGCGATCGCATCAGAGTAAATACAACTGACAGATCATACGGCGAAAGAGTGAGATAGTCCTTTTTTATGAGTTAACCTTTTAGACATATAGGCTATGCGTAAACTATTCCTAATACTAATGTCCATATCCGTGGTATGCGGGTGTGGACGTTTTTCTTCTTCAGATCCTTCGATCAATATTTCAGAAGAGGAAAGAGAGGCGAGAATCGCCATTGATTTTTCCCGCGACAGCAGTTACATTGTCAATTATCTGAAACTCTATTACCCGGAGTTGACAGCGGAGCAGGTTGCCGCATGGGAGGCTACTAATGTCCTTGAGAGTAGATTTATCGATGGGCAAAAGCGTTATTTCCGCAATGCGGGACGAAATCTCTTCCGTATCGACAAGGAGGCAAAAAAAGTATTTGAACAGGTTGAAGGAGTACAGGTGGATCAGCTTCACATCTTCCTTGATGGCTACAATAAAGAGGTAATCAAGGCCATAAGAGAGCAGAAGAAAAGTCTTGTCATGCCAGTTACTATGACCATCAAGTACACTTTGACTGTAAAACCCGATGTTGTGCCTGACAGCACGGTGCTTCGTGCCTGGATGCCTTATCCTCGCGAAGACCAGAACAGTGTCAAGGATATACGCCTGATTTCCACCTCAGAGCCGAAATACAAGATCTCTTCTGACAAATACGTCCACAAGAGCATCTATATGGAGAAAATTGCGGTTGCCGGACAGCCGACTGTTTTCTCATACGAACTCTCTTTCAAGTGTTACAACGAGTGGTATGACTTCAATCCGGAGGATATAAAACCATATGATACAGGAAGTCGACTATACAAGGAATACACCGCAGAAAAGGCTACCCATGTCATTTTCACTGACCGTATAAAGAAGATAACCGACTCTATCGTAGGTACGGAAACCAATCCTTACATTAAGGTTAAGAAGATCTATCGCTGGATTGCCGACAACTACCCCTGGGCCAGCGCGCGCGAGTATTCCACTATAGAGAATATTCCCGAGTATGTGCTTGACAACAATCATGGTGATTGCGGACAAGTGGGCTTGCTTTTGATTACTATGGCGCGCTATGCCGGTGTGCCGGCAAGATGGCAGAGCGGCTGGATGCTTCATCCGAATAGCGTCAATATGCACGATTGGCTTGAGGTATATTATGAGGGTATCGGATGGGTGCCCACCGACCAGTCATTCGGACGCGGACGCTATAATGTTAAGGATAATGATGACGAATATCACTTCTATACAAAGGGTCTGGATGCTTACCGCTGGATTGTGAACAGTGACTATTCAGGTGAGTTTTCTCCCGCCAAGAAGTTCATCCGCAGCGAGACCGTGGATTTCCAGCGCGGCGAAGTTGAGTGGGAGGGAGGCAATCTCTATTTCGACAAATGGAGCGGCTGGATTTCGGATATTCAGTATAGTTACGAGGAGAAGTAGGGATTGTTTGGTTATACTTTTGATATAGATGACGCGATTAACTCTGTTATTCGCGTCATTTTTTGAGGGGAATAGGGGGAATTGCGTCAGTTGGCTTGCAAAAATGAATATTATCACTATTTTTGCATTATTATCATTACATGTGATAATAGAGCAAAATTATGAGATAATAGCTGATTATGAGTAATATGATTTCAATATTAGGTATTCAAAAAGAGTTGATTCCTATAAAAAAAGAAAAGCTGCGTGGCCTTAGTGCTGATTTAATTTTGAGGTTTTCATTTTATACTATGGACTTTAATAATCAAATTTTGTGTGTCATAAAGGCCAAAAACGCACTTGATTACATTACCCCAAGGATTTATAAGAAGATTGCTCGACAGGTAGAGACTGTTATGAATATACCTGTTGTTTTCCTTTTAGATTCGCCGGCCTATTATGAACGTACACGCCTAATTAATCAAGAGGTTTATTTTATTGTTTCGGATAAATATGCTTTCCTGCCTACTTTAATCGTGAATGTTCAAGCTAAAAAACAAGATAAGAAACCAAGGAGATTAACACCTGCAGCGCAATATCTATTGCTATATCATCTTTTAGAAAGTAATAGCGACAATGGATTTACGATTAAGATGTTGGAAGGAATAGTTCCTTTCAATTATTTGACATTGGCACGTGCAGTCACAAATCTTGAAAAGTGCCAATTATGTGACTCTGAAATTCAAAGTGATACAAGAATTAAATTGATTCGCTTTAAGGGTTCAAAGCGTGATTTATGGACAAAAGCTCAAAGTTATTTGTTGCCACCTGTAAAGAAAGTGTTATATTGTGACGAAATGCCTGAAGTTAATTTCGCTATAAGTGGGGTAAATGCCTTGTCACACTATTCTCACTTAAAGCCTGAAAAATATGGAACAATGGCAGTTTGGGACAGGCACTTTAACCAGACGGATGGTGAGTATAACGAAATAGAGGGTTTGTATAGAGTCGAGGTGTGGAAATACCCGGTTACAATACCCTATCAAATGAATGGTGGAATAGTTGATAAACTTTCGTTGTACCTCTCTATGAAGGATGATCCGGATCCACGAATTGAAAAAGAATTGGAAATAATGATGGAGGAGTTGAAATGGTAAAGGGGTTGGAGAAATTTAAGAATCACTTCGCCGGATTCGAAGATAACTATGTGATAATAGGTGGAACGGCTTGCGATATCGCTTTGCAGGATACAGAAATGAATCCACGTGCAACCGACGATATTGATTTGATATTGGTCATTGAAAATATGACACCAGAATTTGGAAAACGCTTTTGGGATTTTATTACTGAGGGAGAGTATGAAACTCGCCAAAGGAAACGGGAAGGGAAAAATCGATCAAACGAATTATTCAGGTTTATCAATCCAAAGAATGGGTTTCCGGTTCGAGTAGAATTGTTATCTAAATTTCCCGAAGTTTTAGAAGCGCCAACAGGCTTTCATTTAACTCCTATTCCTTTAGGAGAAGGAATATCAAGCCTTTCAGCAATATTGCTGGATGAAGAATACTATCGTCACGTCATTGACGGCAGTATAATCGAAGCAGGTGTTCGCATTGCTGATCCGCTTTCCCTTCTCTGTTTGAAAATTAAGGCATTTTTAAATCTGACTGAAGAAAAGAAAACCAATCCGCATGTTCATAGTGCCGATATTAAAAAGCATCGTGATGATGTTTTCAAACTTTTGGCTATGCGTATTGACCCTTTAACACCGGTAGAATTACCGGCTATCATAAAAAATGGTGTGAGCTTATTCATTAGTATGATAGAAAAATCTTTACCGAATCAGTCTTTGCGTGATAGTTTGAAACGTACAGATGATGATATTAGTGGTTATCTTGGCATTATGAAAGAAATATTTGGAATAGAATAAACTATAATAATATGAGAATTCAATACGCGTCGGACTTACATTTGGAATTTTCAGATAATTACAGTTATTTAAAAGGGAATCCATTGAAAGCTTTAGGCGATATCCTTGTTCTGGCAGGCGATATTGGTTATCTTAACGATAGTAATTATATCAAGCATCCGTTTTGGAATTGGGCGTCAAAAAATTATAAGCAAGTGATTGTAGCTGTAGGGAATCACGAATTATACAAGTATTACGATTTGGCTAATATGCCGCATGGCTTGGTTTGTTCTATTCGAGATAATGTAAACTGCTATTATAATGCTGTCGTTAGAATTGAAAACGTTGACTTTATTGTTTCAACTTTATGGGCCAAAATACCGTTGGAAGAAGCCTATCTTACCGAACATTATGTCAATGATTTTCACAGGATTTTATATAATGCAGAACTATTAACATGGGACAAATTTAACTGTGAACACGATAAATGTTTTCGATTTATTCAGAGTGAAGTGGCTAAAAGTACAGCTGAATATATAATTGTAGTTACCCATCATGTTCCATCTTTTCAATTAGCTTCTCCTGATTTTGCTGAAAGCAAAATAAATGGGGCATTTACGGTTGAATTAGCAGATTATATAGAGAAAAGTCCGATAGATTACTGGATTTATGGACATTCACATCGGAACATCGACAAATTTATCGGAAAAACTGAATGTGTGAGCAATCAGTTAGGATATGTATTTCATAACGAACATCGTAGTTTCGATCCTGAAAAAATAATAGAAGTAGAGTCAACTGTGAAGAGTATAACAGGTTGAAATGATTTCCTCTCCTCGGGATTTCGTCGCTTCGCTTCGACAATTCCGTTCGAGAATCCCTCTCTCTCCGGGATTTCGTCGCTTCGCTTCGACAATTCCGTTCGAGAATCCCTCTCTCTCCGGGATTTGCTCGCTGCGCTCGCACATCCCTTTTTACTCGCCGTTGGGGCCCTTGCAATGCTCAAGGCATGAAGTTGCGCAATAACGCCTCTCTCTCCGGGATTTGCTCGTTTCACTCGCACAATTCCGTTCGAGAATCCCTCTCTCTCCGGGATTTGCTCGTTTCACTCGCACAATTCCGTTCAAGAATCTCTCTCTACGGGATTTGCTCGTTTCACTCGCACAATTCCGTTCAAGAATCTCTCTATCCGGGATTTGCTCACTGCGTTCGCACATCCCTCCCCGCCTGCGGCGGGGCGATGCTAGGTGCGAAATAAAAAATGGCGCTCAAGTGAACTTGGCGCTCTATGAGGGATTTGGTCACTTCGTTCCCACGTCCCTTTCTACTCGCCGTGGGGCCCTTGCAATGCTCAAGGCATGAAGCTGCGCTAGAATGTCCCTCTCTCTCCGGGATTTGCTCGTTTCACTCGCACAATTCCGTTCAAGAATCTCTCTCTACGGGATTTGCTCACTGCGTTCGCACATCCCTCCCCGCCTGCGGCGGGGCGATGCTAGGTGCGAAATAAAAAATGGGATGACTAAAAAGTCAAACAGACTTTAATCTCACCCACTTTTTCTTGTATGACCATTCAGGAGATTATTTTAATTGGCATCAACAAATATTAAATATATGTTCCGATATGCAAGTTGTTCTCGTTCAAGGTTTTGCTGTACATGATTTTTTCTATACTTTTGTTAAAGTAAGAGAAGATTATAATGACATCGCAGCCTTTGTTCAGGCCAGAAGATTATCCAAATCAACTGGGCCTTTTGCATTTGACGTCAAGTGATATTGAACGCCAGATAGTTTCGTATTCGCTCTCGTTTCCTCAAACAAGAGATATCAAGGTCGAGAAAAGGATTAAATTTCCGCAATTCGTAAGAGCGTTTTACAATTTCATTTATAATAAGGCGAAAGTGCCAACGCAGCAGGAATTCTACGAATATTATATTTCTGTGAATCATGAGCATTTTTCGACAGCTCAATATCCTGATGAAATTTATAATGGTCTACGTGCAAGGGTGTTCAGGACATATCCGTCACTCGTTAGAGATTTCCACTTTAATAAGGTTTTGACAGAAAGGATTCAAGGATATGAGATTGTGTATAATTCCAATTTGGACATCGAGCATGATATTGACACTCTGCTTGTACTCAACAATCAGTATTGGGCAGCCTGCTTATACACTCAGACGAGAAGAGCATTTGTTGCGAGAGGATGGAAAGAGAATAGGCACATTCGCTTTTCGAATGTGACATATATAGAATTTCCGGTAAAGTTGAAAGATCAGTCAAAATTGGGCGATTTCTTTCTATACGGAGAACGAGAGTTGGAAAAATTAATTGCAAGTATCAACAACTAAATACTATCATAATTAACATATAACGATTATTGCCATGCCTAAAAATGCTGGAGAATATGATGAATTACGTATAAAATTACGCCTTATCGAGTTGCGTGATAGTAACAATACTGTAACAATTTACGGAAAACGGTTTAATATTAATTCCGTTGGACTTGAGAGCGAATTTGCATCACTGCCAAATGGTACGAGCTTAAGGGCGCTATCTGATGCACAAATAGAATCATTAGCCAATATGGTTGGGGCCGGTAAGGCGAGAGGTAGCCATAAGGCTGATGTAAATATCAACGGAGATGGTTTTTCTGTAAAGTCGCATAGGTCGGCTCCTCCTGCAATTGTTAATCATACTCCAAGATGGGGGTGGGTAAGAATTTGCAATCATTTGCACGTTAGTATTGACCGCTTGGACAAAATGGTACAGGAGTATTTTCAACTGAGACTAAGTGGACAGATAGGCGAGGATATTTATAATAATGATCCACGTTCTCCATTCAAGAATGAAAAAGAATATTTGCGCCCAATAATCAATTACTTCTTGTTCTCCGGAACAGGAGAAAAAGATTCAGATTATCCCGCAAAGTATGTTCTTGATTGTGCTGATCCATATGATATTTCTACCTGGGAGATATATGATGAAACCAACTATCTCGACCTATTCTGGGATGATATGAAATTCAGTATGAGAGAAAAAGGTTTTGAGGCATATCCATATTCTCGTCCATGTGATGCTTGGAAGACTCCATTGGCGAGGCCGTGGGCAACCAAGATTGATGGCCAGTATAAAGGTTCTTTGCATATACGGGTAAGATAATATGTTCAAATTCATTGACTTATTCTCAGGTATCGGAGGTTTTCATACCGGAGCATCAAAAGCTGGTGGCAAGTGTGTTATGGCATCTGATATCAACGAAACTGCAAATCAGTCATATTTCGAGAATTATGGTATTAAACCACGAGGAGACATATATCAAATTAAGTCGGAAGACATACCTGATTTCGACCTTCTTTGCGCCGGATTTCCTTGCCAGCCGTTCAGCCAAGTTGGACCTAAGGGAGCGTTCGAAGATGAACGCGGTTTACTGATTTTTCAAATTTTGAGAATCCTTACAGACCGACAACCGAAAGCTTTTCTTCTTGAGAATGTCAAAGGACTCCAATCCATTCAGGGTGGGCTTGTTTTTAAGACGATTGTCGATGAACTTGAGAATGCAGGATATAAAGTCCAGACAAAAGTGCTTGAAGCAAAAGACTACGGAACTCCACAATTGAGAAAACGCTTGTTTTTTGTTGGTATCAGAAATGACATAAAGGTTGATTTTAATTTCCCTGCACCTGTTCCATTGAAATATACATTTTCTGAAATTATGGGTGGCAAAACTGAGCGTGATTATTCTTTCACTATCAGAATTGGTGGAAGGCGCTCTGGAATCAACAACAGATTCAATTGGGACTGTTATATGGTTGATGGGAAACCTCGATATATCACGCCTGAAGAATGTTTGATGCTTCAAGGCTTTGACAGAAACTTCAAATTGTGCGGTAATGAAAACGAGAGATACGCACAAGTCGGCAACAGCGTACCAACAACAATTGTATACGCGATTGTTAAGAATATGGTCAAGTCTGGAGTGTTTAAGAAAAGCGAGTAGTGATCTAACCGCTATTTCATTAGAATAAAGTCAACTGCTCAGGTTCACTTTTCTTCACGTATGGATGAGGATTTGCAAGTTCCTCAATCATGTTGTGGCATATCTTTCTGATTACAGGAACCGCCACAGAATTACCCATTTGTTTGTACCTATGCTGGTCTGCAATGCCTGCGGTCCAATTATCCGGGAATCCCTGGAGCCTTTCCCACTCCAAAGGAGTCATCTTTCTCCAACCATCTTTATTGACAGAACCCTTTATGTGGGTAGTAGGAGTCAAATCCGTTTGCCTTTGATCAATAATGAGGTTCCTTTCTTTGCCCATTCCACCGCAGACGATAGTGTTTGCTATGTCGTCAAGAGGCCTGATTTCATAGCCGAACCCATGACCTGCCGCCTCGTGACGGGCGCGATGCCTCTTGATTGATTCAATATATACATCTGACAAATAATATTTGGCCGGAACTGGCTTTTCTTCCATAATGTCCCTGATGCACTTTTGAACCGCATCCTTCTGTGGAAAATCAAAACCACCACCGTTATCTCTAAATCCTACTATATAGATTCTCTCTCTGTTCTGAGCGAGACCATAATCCTTTGCGTTCAAAATGCGATAATAGACATTATAGTGCAAGTCTTCTGTAAGAACGTTTAGAATTGTGGCGAAAGTGCGTCCGCGATTGTGATTGGTCAAGCCTTTTACGTTTTCAAGAAGAAATGCTGCAGGTTGTTTTTCTTTGATAATTCTGGCCACATCAAAGAACAATGTGCCTCTTGTGTCTTCAAAGCCTCCTCTTTTCCCGGCAATAGAGAACGCTTGACATGGAAAACCGGCTAGTAACACATCGAAATCAGGGAGATCTGTTTCGACAACTTTTGTAACGTCAAACTTTGGAGAATGCTTGTCTTCCGGGAAATTTTTACTATAGGTCTTGCAGGCCCAGTCGTCAATTTCACTGGTGAAAACACATTCGGAGTCATATCCAAGTTCTTTTGCTGCTTGTTGGAAGCCCAATCTGATACCACCTACACCAGCGAAAAGGTCGATAAATTTCAAGTTTGCCATAAAATGCAATGTTACAATTTCCAAAATACACGCAAGGATACTAAATATCAGTGATCTGGCCGCAGAAATATGGCTTTGGAGAACAGCGCATTATTCCGCATTATACCCTGCCAACGGTTCATTTGCGAACAAATATACAACATTTGTTCTATATAAGGCCTTTTTCATCTACTATTGTTTAACATTTGTTTTCTTTTTGTAACTTTGTGAAGCAAGAGAAATCATGTTAAAGTCAGGTAGAACTGTCATTCACGTAGAGGTGAAAGATACGCACGACCATTTATATTTTGGGTCAGTTGCGGCAATGTACGAGGATCCCAGGGTAAAAAACCTTATCGGAATAGCGTATCAGACTTTTCGTACCAAGAAATTATCAGAAATCAATCCCTATGAGAATGACCTGATTATTGTACGAAAAGGAAAATTGAATACCATTCTGCACGAGGAAAAATAGTTTATGGCTGATAAGTTCACATCATCCCAAAGACACAACTGTATGTCTAGAATACGCTCGACAAGCACCAAGCCGGAGAAGAAGGTGCGTCAGTCACTATTCAGCTCTGGTTTCCGCTTTCGTGCAAATGTAAAAACTCTGCCTGGAACGCCCGATATCGTCTTGCCGAAATATCGCACAGTGATATTCGTAAATGGCTGCTTCTGGCACGGCCACAAGGGCTGCAAATACTACACAGTACCTGAAACTAATGTTGATTTCTGGGTGGATAAAGTCCGAAAGAATAAGGAAAGGGACGCCCTGAACAATCAGCAGCTAGAATCATTGTCGTGGAGCATTGTCACCATATGGGAGTGTGAGCTTAAGAGCAAAGTCTTTGGCGCAACAATGGAAAGGGTGGTGTCAGAACTTCATCAGAACAAGGCCAAATGGGAGCAATATCAGCAACGCAGACGATCTGACCGCGAGTTCGCTAGAAATGAAGCTAAGCGAAAGAGACTCATTCGAGAAGAAGTCGAACGCGAACTGGAGGAGCAATTCCACATCCCTGTCAAGATACGGAAAGCATCACGCGAAGACACTGAATTGTAAAAAATCCCGTATTTTTGTCAGTGGAAATATTATAGCTGCAACACAAACCTTGCTGCTTTATGAAAATTCTTATCGACAACGGCCACGGCATAGAAACGCCCTGCAAGCGCAGCCCCGATGGCAAAATTCTGCACCATCTTAATCTGTCACAAGGTGAGAAATTAACTAATGCTGCTCTGCTGCTTTTTGGAAAAAATCCACAACGCTTTTTCCCCACAGCAACCGCTAAGTGCGCAATATTTCATGGATTAAGTAAATCAAAGCCTATACCGTCATATAAAATTTTTGGTGGTGACATTTTTGAGCAGATTAATCAGGCTGTCGAATTTGTGATGTCCCAACTTAATTTCAGTGTTGGTACGCGTTCAGAATCTAATATTGCTCCCGGTAGTTATGAAATTCCCAGAGAGGTGGTGGCAGAGGGCATTGTAAATGCCATTGTTCATAGAGATTACGCTAATAATGCCAGCGTGGAAGTTATTTTGTATAAAGATAGATTAGAAATTTCTAATCCGGGCTCTTTACCTTTGGGCTGGACAACCGAAAGGCTGAAACAGTTGCACAATTCTGTACCTCACAACCCGTTTATTGCTCATCCAATGTATCTTGCGGGGTACATTGAACAACTTGGTACTGGCACCGAAGATATGGTCGAAAGAATGATTAAAAATGGCCTCCCAGAACCTTTATTTGTTCAGGAACAGGATTTTAGAACGATTATTTATCGTCATGCCCTGCGAGGTGCCGTTCAAGACACCCCAAAAGTTACCGAACAAGCTATAGAACAAGTTACCGAACAAGCTTATAGACTGATATTGACTTTGGAAAGTGAAATGACAAGAGACGAGCTTATGGACAAATTAAATTTAAGACATAGACCAACTTTTGTTTATAATTATACAAATCCTGCATTGAGTGGGGAATGGATTGAAATGACGGAAACTGAACCCAATCATCCAAGACAAAAATATCGCTTGACTGCAAAAGGACTGAAGGCAAAACAGCAGTGGGAAAAGTAGTGTTTTAGGGGGATTTGCTCGCAATGCTCCGACAATTCCATTCGAGAATCCCTCTCTCTCCGGGATTTGCTCGTTTCACTCGCACAATTCCGTTCAAGAATCTCTCTCTCCGGGATTTGCTCACTGCGTTCGCACATCCCTCCCCGCCTGCGGCGGGGCGATGCTAGGTGCGAAATAAAAAATGGCGTTCAAGTAAACTTGACGCCATTTTTTCCGCACCTAGCGGAGAGAGAGGGATTCGAACCCTCGATACGCTTTTGGCGTACACACGCTTTCCAGGCGTGCCTCTTCAGCCACTCGAGCATCTCTCCGTGGAATTGCAAATGTAGTGTATTTCCTGCAATAAATGGAATTTTCTTGTGATTTTACAGAAATCATAAAGGTTGTGCAACGACCTAAGCTACTCGAAAAGCTCATGTAGGCGTTGACTTATTTTGTAAAGGATTGATTATTTTCTTAATTTTAGGGTATGGAATGTGACAAAGGTACCAAACTGGCTCTTGCCATAAAGTCGGGAGATGAACGAGCTCTGGAGGTTTTCTTCCGTATGGAATACAATAACTTGGTCCATTTTATTAATTCGTATATTACAGACAGTTCTGCTGCTGAGGATATTGTTCAGGATACATTCATAACTCTATGGGACAAACGCTTTCTTATCGACGAGCAGCAAAATCTTCGTAGTTATACCTACAAAATTGCCCGCAACAAGATGCTTAATTACCTTCGCGACGATAAATATCGCAGAAATTGTGTAGAAGCTGACCTCGAACAACTCAATCTTATCGCACTTTCCGACGATTATGTGCTCGAAAGGATAGATGCACTCTCGTTGGAGGAACTAATAAATAAGACATACCTCCAGCTCCCAGAGGATGTGCGCTCTACTTTTAAGCTAAACCGCGAGTTTGGCATGACCTACTCACAGATAGCTGCTACCCAGAAAGTTCCAGTAAAGGCGGTCGAGTACAAGATACGCAAGGCGCTGCATTACTTTCGCAAAAAACTTCGCACAGATTTTTTAGGTAAAGAGTCCCAAATCGGTGTATAACTAATGAAAAAAATCGAGTAAATGGTTTATTTTGAAAGCAAATATCATCAGGACAAGAAATTTGCCCGCCTAAAAGCTGATGAGACATTCGGCAATATGCCCTATAGTGCTGACAATGGAAGTGCAGTTAATCGTTTGATATTCCGCATACGAAGCCGTAGAGTTACAAATATGCTTTTAAAAGTTGCTGCAGTGCTCTTTATACCTATGACCGCATTCTCTGCTTGGTTGCTGCTAAAGGAGCCGAAGATGCCTCAGGTTGCCCCGGATCCGTCGGTTACGCAGATTATTGAGCGATATCAGAGTGAACAGTTCATAGAGTACATAGTTCATTCGGGAGTAAAGGGTAAAGTGTTGCTCCCTGACAGCTCCGAAGTTTGGCTCAACAGCAATAGCACTCTCAAGTGTCCGGCGGAGTTCTCTTCTGAGGTACGCTATGTAGAACTTGATGGAGAGGGATACTTCAAGGTGCGCTCTGAAAGCGATTGGCCGATGTATATTAAAACTTCCAAGGGCGTTACCGCCAGGATTCTTGGGACGGAATTCAATTTATCTTCTTACTCCAATGACTCTGAGGTCAAACTGACACTTGTAAATGGTAAGGTGGAGGTCTATAATCAGAACAATAAAAAGATAGATGTCTTGCCAAATGAGCGTCTGGTTATCAGCGACGATGCTGTACCTGCACGTAAGAGCCATCTCGTAAGCACAGAGGATGATGCAGCCTGGAAAGAAGGATACTTGATTTTTGCCAACACTCCGATGCAGGAAGTAGTTAAAAAACTCGAGCGTTGGTATGGAGTGCACATCACGCTCTCCGACAAAGAACTGTTCGGATACAGTTTTACGGCCCGTTTCCAATCAGAGTCTGTCACCCAAGTGCTTGATCTGTTAAAAATTTCTTCAAATATCCGTTACAGGATTAAGGATAAGAACGTTACTTTATATAAATAGTTACATTCTGTAACATATTTATGACAAAAATTAGGGAGAGATCCCTTTTTTTGTGTATTGATGTTATAAACTATCAATTTCAAAATCTATGAAGAAAAGAACTAACAATCTTTTGAAGATCGGAATCTTTTTCCAGTTCATGGTTTTGTCACTCTTCTTCTCTACTGAGGCCTCTGCACAGCAGATTTCACTGGATTTCAAGGGAGAAAAGATGATAACAGTCCTTCAGGAAATTCAGAAACAGAGCTCTTACAATTTCATTTACAACAACACCCTTGTGGATGTGAATCAGGTTGTCACCATTTCTGTTTCCAATGCTTCGATCAGTCAAGTGCTGGATCGCCTATTTTCGGGCACATCTATCGCTTATCGTATCATCGACAAACAGATTACAATTTTTCCCAAGGAATTCAATGAACCCCAGCAGCAAAAACCCACATCCGACGCGCGTGTCGTAACAGGCACTGTTGTTGATGACAAAGGGGAGCCCCTGGTGGGTGTCAGCATCCAAAATGTGACTACCAAGGAGTTCACTATAACTGATTTCGAGGGAAACTACTCCATCAAGGCTAATCAGGGTAATGTGCTCAACTTTACTTATATTGGCATGGAGTCACAGAGTCTGACAGTTGGTACGTCAGGTGTCATGAATGTCACAATGCAAAGTGACGTGCAAACTATTGAGGAACTTGTGGTTGTCGGCTATGGTAGCGCCAAGAAGATCAGTTCCGTCGTAGGTGCCTCGACTCTAGTAAAGTCTGACGCATTTACAAGCATACCCGCTGCCAGCTCCGGTGATGCTCTCCAAGGAAAGGTTGCAGGTCTGCAGGTTTTTACCAGTTCCGGTGAGCCCAGTGCGACTGTGTCCATGCGTCTACGCGGTGTCAATTCCATCAATGCATCCAATACCCCTCTCTTTATCCTTGACGGTTCACCGGTTGACGTGGCCATTTTCACCGCTCTCAATCCAAATGATATAGAGAATGTGATGGTAATGAAGGATGCCTCCTCCACAGCCATTTATGGTTCACGTGCTGCAAACGGTGTAATCTATATTACCACCAAAAAGGGTTCAGGTGAAAAGCCCACTATCACAGCTAGCACATCTTACGGTATATCTTCACTGGCGCAATTTCCAATGGATCTTATGAGTTCTGAGGAATGGTTTCAATTTCGTGAAATAGCTGACCCAAGCCTTCTTGAAAACGAACAGTTCCAGGAGCTTAAGAATTTTCGTCTTAAGAATAATATCGGTACAGACTGGAGAAAATGGATTTTAAACGAAAAAGCTCCTACCTGGAAGGCAGACATCAGTGCTTCCGGCAGGAGCGAAAGAACTGATTTCTACATATCTCTGGGAGCATTCGCCCGTGAAGGTGTGGAGCCCTACTCCGATATGTCAAGATATTCCATACGCTCTAATACCAACACCAGAATAACTGATTGGTTCAAATTTGGGATTAACCTTAATCTTGCTTATCAGACTCAGCGCAATGCGGGATACTCGACCGTCAGCACAGGTTATTACAACCCTATGAACATCATTGCATGGGGTCTTCCTTATGCAACCCCCTATGAGATTCTTACGGATGCAAATGGCAATTTCACCGGATACGGTGAAGAACTGGACTTCATTACTGATCTTGGTATGAAGAACTACTTCACCATTATGGAGCATAGTCCTACGAGGAAAAAAACAGTAAGGGTCAATGCTAATATGTATCAGGAGATCACACCGATCAAGGGCCTCGTATTAAGAGCGGTACAGGCTGTTGAGGGTTATGACTATCGATATACCGGTAAAACTATTCCTACAGAAAGAATTTCCGTTACTCCGATTACTGAGGAGGCATTTGAGAGATTCTATCGTCTGACTTCAACCAATACCGCAGAGTACAAGTTTGCAATTGCCGGGAAAAACCACTTCGACCTTCTTGTAGGTCACGAGTCCATAATATCTAAAGACGATTACCTCTCTACTCATACGCAGGGACAGACTGACCCCCGTCTCACTAACATAGACCATGGTACAGAGGCATTTATTCCCTCTTATTCCGAGTCCAAGATTGCATACAATTCCTTCTTCTCCCGCCTCTCTTATGACTACGCGGACAGGTATTTCCTCGACCTTACCTATCGTGTTGACGGCTCATCACTCTTCGGAGCAGAGAGGAGATATGCAAACTTTTGGTCTGTGGGTGCAATGTGGAAAATGTCCAATGAAGATTTTATAAAAGGGATTTCCTGGATAAATAATCTTCAGCTAAAGGCATCATACGGTACCATGGGAAACTCCGGTATCAGCAACTACCTCTCTTACGGTCTTACCAAGACAGGTAAAACTTATGACGGGGAGTCCTCGTGGTATATCTCTTCACTGGGTAATCCCAATCTTACCTGGGAGACTTTGGAAGCCTTCAACATAGGTATCAATGGTACGATATTCGACTTTTTGACTTTTAATTTTGAGTTCTACAATAAGAACACTAAGGATATGCTGATGTATATTCCCTATTCCTTCATTTCCGGATTTTCCGGCGGATGGGGTAACGTAGGAACCATGAGAAACCGTGGTGTGGATGTCGAGCTCAGATTTGATATCATTCAGCAGAGGGATCTCTATTTTGGTGCCAGCTTCAACATGAATTACAATAAAAACACTATCACCGAACTCTATGATGGACGTGACGAGTTTGTGGATGGAGACAGCGGACTCAAATTCCAGACAGGGCATGCTTATGGTGAATACTTTGTCGTGAGGTTTGCTGGTGTTGATCCTGCCAATGGCAAATCCCTCTGGTATGACACTGACGGCAACATTACCAGCACTTATTCAGAAAGTCATGCTGCATTCCTCGGTCGCAACAGGTTTGCCCCATGGTCAGGTGGTGCCGCTCTCGATCTAAGTTGGAAAGGCTTCTCATTAAACGCCACCTTTGCAGGAGTTTTCGGAAAATATATTGAGAACTATGATCGTTACTTTGTGGAGAATCCGACTTTCGCAGACGAGTCAAACATGACAAAAAGAATGATGAACATCTGGACCACCCCGGGTCAGATTACTGATATTCCCAAGGCGTCAGAGCCGGTAAAGCATGATAGCCGTTTCATTGAAAATGCAAGTTTTGTAAGACTCAAAAATCTTCAGATTGCCTATACTTTCCCGAAGAAAATGATTGCCAAAACAAATATTTTCAGTGGAGCCAAGATTTACGTTTCCGGACGTAACCTCCTTACCTTTACCAAATACACAGGGTGGGATCCTGAAATTGACCAAATCACCGCGATGGGTAACTATCCCAACACAAGACAGTACATCGTTGGTCTTGAATTCAATTTTTAACACTAATTCGATTTGATTATGAAAAAAATTATCTTCAGTATATGTGCAGCGATGCTTCTGGTCTGCTCTTGTGATTTGGATATTCTCCCTTCCAACTCCATAACGACAGACTCCTCTCTCTCTTCAGTGGAGGATGCCCAAAAATTCAGACGCGATCTCTACATCACGGTCAGGGACTATATCGTGTCAGGACCACCTATTTACTTGCCTGAGTTGATGAGCGACTCATTTCATGCCTCGATTGTATTCGGCAATAGAAACGGTGAATATTACAAATGGGAGATGCGCTCTACTTTCGGTAGCGTAGAATCACTCTGGTCACATAGCTACTATTGTGTAATGCTCGCAAACTTCCTGGAACAAGGAATTCCTGAGATGGATCAGGCCAGATTAAGTAACTCCGACAAGGCACAACTCGATATCATTCTCGGTGAGTGTGCATTCGTCAAGGCATATACGATGTTTGTGCTAACAGAACTCTTTTGCAACAATTATTCATCCAATGCTTCTTCGGACTATGGTGTAATGCTTAGCGACGAGCCTTTTACAACACCGAGCGATCAAGCCTCATATCCCGGCAGGTCAACTCTCGCGGAAACTTACGACTATATAAGCCGCAACCTCAGCAAGGCCGAAACCCTGCTCGGCAATGTAAGCGGTGTTGAAGGTTCAATTTATTTCACAAAAGATGCGGTTACTGCTCTCAAGGCACGTATAGCCCTCACAAAAGGAGACTACAGTACTGCCATAACCGCCTCCACTTCTCTGATTAATCAAGGCACTTACACGTTGATAGACAACAAGCCGGACTTTGATAAACTATGGATAAATGATAATGGCAGGGAGTGTATCGTGCAGCTATGGGCTGACTACCAGTCCTTACCACGTTCAAATTGCTATGATTATGTAGGCCTACAGTCCAACGGGACATATTCACCGAACTATATGCCTGAACAGTGGATTATAGATGAGTTTACTTCCGATGATATACGATTCCAGACCTGGTTTAAGAAGACTCCTGTCGTATTCGGTACATTGAATAGTAATCTCTACATTTTTATCAAATTTCCGGGCAATCCAGAACTTATGCCTGGTGAGACTATTTCAACTTATCTCAATAAGGTAAAACCTTTCAGAATAGCGGAACAGTACCTCATTGCAGCGGAAGCTTATGCTGCTTCCGGTGATGCCGTAAATGCCAACAAATATCTAAATGCACTTCGTGCAAAACGTCTCAAATCATACTCCTCACGTAATTACTCCGGAGAAGAGTTGCTTACACAGATCAAGAAAGAGCGCGCAAAAGAGCTCTTCGGCGAGGGGTTCAGACTCAAAGACCTCAAACGATGGAACAAAGGTTTTGCGCGTTCGGCAGCACAGGATGATCAAATAATCAACAATGCGGGCAGTACCCTTACCGAGTTTCTCAGCAAGAGTGCAGACGATCCCTTCTTCCTCTGGCCTATTCCCCAGTCGGAGATTGATTCCAATCCCCAGATTCGCGGACAGCAAAACCCCGGATATTGATTTGACTTTTTCCAGAACAAAAAATAGTTAGATATATGAAACATTTTATCAAAACCCTAGCATTGATTGCGGCAATACTGGTCGGATTCACAGCATGTAAGACAGAGAGCTATATCTGGTATCCAGATAATGAGTGCCTGACTTTCAGTGCTAATACCGGCAACTATTTGCTTCACGAAGAACCAGTGATTAGTTTCAAATTAGTTCGTGGTGTTATAGACGTCCCGCTTACTGTAACTCTGTCTTTTACCGGTGATCCCATTTTCTCTCTAAGTACTCCCGCCACTATTTCATTTGCAGCAGGAGAATATGAGGCTGATATCGCGGTTGCATACGATATGTCTCTTGTAGAGGCCGGTGAGGCTTATACCTTTCTTGTTTCGTTTGACAAAAGTATGGTCTCCCCGAGCGGATGGCATCAATTTGCCGGCTTAGCAGTAATGCCTGGCGGTGACGATTCGGAATTTGAAGACTATGCAACAGTTGAATTCTACCAATCACGTCTCAACGCTTTCGTTACACTCTATGACGAGCATAATTCAACCCTTATGGTATCGAAGTATAACAAAAGCAAGTATCGTATACGCAATGTTATGAATTCAGATCTCAATCTCGATTTCACTCTTACCAAAGAGGGCGAACTGACTCTTATCTCTCCGGAGCCTACTCTTTGTCCTTATGATGGCGGAAATTATATCAGAATTCCCAGCACCATAGAGTATGAAGGTGAGCCTGTGACATTTTGGATTGATCCTGATCCCGGCTATCTCTATGTAGATAATCTCGCTTCAGGTGAATATCCTATGGGCATGACAGAAGATGGAGGTACATCCATTTACTGGTATGTATGGATGGAAACCGCATCCAAGGGTATCCTTAAGTTTGTGGATGGTGATGATGGCTGGTGGAAACAGTATTACGATGTAGTTAACTTTAACCCTCTCCCCAATAAAGATGCCGATTACACAAAATATGCACAAGTGGAATTCTACCAGTCGAGGCTGAACGCTTTCGTTAAATCGGAAAAGGTACTTCATTCGAATCTTTGGATTAATAACTATGACAATACCAAATACCGTATCAAGCATGTTATGGGTTCTGATCTGGATCTCGATTTTACTCTCACTTCTGATGGTGTGCTTACGCTCGTTGCACCCGAAACTACCTTGTGTCCTTTTGACAACAACAAGTACATTCGTATTCCTTCAGCTATCGAATATGAAGGGGAGAAGGTTGTTTTCTGGATTGATACTGCTCCCAGATATCTTTATGCCGACAATGTCGCCAGTGGTAACCCTATGGGTATGACCGATGATGGTGGCACCTCCATCTACTGGTATGTATGGATGGAGACTGAATCTAAAGGCATCCTCAAGTTTGTTGATGGTGATGATGGCTGGTGGAAACAGTACTACGATGTAGTCAAGCTATATTAGACCATTGTTACTTCAGTAAGACCATCTTAGAAAACGATAATATAAATAAGGCCGCGGATTTTTCCGCGGCCTTCTCATGTCGTTTAATATATTGCTTATACCAGCGCCTGGGAGACATTTATGATGTAGTCACCCATTCTTTCAAGTTCGGAGATAAGGTCGAGATAATAGACACTTGTCAGAAAGTCGGACTTACTTTCCATCTTGTACATTCCCTCATCTCGTAGATTGTTGCGCAACTCGTTTACTTGCACTTCGGCATTTCTGGCTGAAGCCATATCTACAGGTTTACCATCAGCGGCACAAGTCAGATTTGCAATCATCACATCGTAGGCGATGTTGACCTTTTCAAATATATTATTAATGTTCTTGAGCTCTTCTTCGTTGAATGTCTTGTTGTGGAGGTTGCGACGCACTATAATGTTGCCTATGGTTTCACCGCTGTCCCCCAGGCTTTCAAGTTCACCGATGATCCTATAGAGTGTGCGGATTTCTTCTGATGTTGCAGTACTGATCTCTGCAGTAGGGATTTTGTGGAGATAGTTGGCAATTTCCAGCTCCATCCTATCTGAGATTTCTTCGTATTTTACCAATTTTTTACGGTAGATGTCAAATTCATCACCGTTTTTGCTGTTCACCGCCTTTAGTGCATAGTCGAGACCTTTCTGGGAGATACGTCCAAAGTGTATTACCTCTCTGAGAGCTTGTTTAATAGCGAGTTCGGCAGTGGAAACCGGGCCGCCTTCTATATATTTTAGGCGGAAAACTTCCTGCTCGTCAGAGCCCTTGGGCATCTTAATGATAGCACTTACAAGTTTTACAATCTGGGGGCAGAACCATACCAATATGAGCGTAGTTATTACGTTGAATACGGTGTGGAGCATCGACAGGCCATAGAGAAGAGCGGTCTGATCGGATTCAGTAGCAACCTCAAGCCCGATTTGGGTGGGGTTGGGGAGTCCCATTGAGGCTATAATATTGCCTATGAATCCCACAAAGGGACGGAAAAAAATCAGAGCCCAGACAACTCCGAAGACATTGAAAACCGTGTGAGCCAGGGCAGCTCTCTTTGCGGATGTGTTGCCGACCGTGGCTGCGATATTAGCTGTGATTGTAGTGCCGATATTCTCGCCTAGAATCATTGCTGCTGCAAATTCAAAAGGCATCCAGCCCATATTTAGCATAATCATAGTCAAGGCGATTGTGGCGCTGGAAGATTGGAGTATGAGGGTCAGTATTGTACCGAGAAGTAAAAAAAGCAGTACTGAACCAAATCCGTAATTGGTCCATCCCCGGATGAATGAGAGTACTTCCGGTGTTGATTGCAGATCGGGTACGGAAGATTTCATGAATGCGAGTCCAAGGAAGAGCAGCGCAAACCCTATGATGGCTTCTCCAATATTTTTCTTTTTTTCAGACCTCATCATGCTAAGAATGAAGCCTATGGCCATTAGAGGAACTGAGATGACAGAGATGTCTGCCTTAAATCCCAGCAGCGAAATGATCCATGCAGTCATAGTGGTACCTATATTGGCACCCATTATCACTCCTACCGCCTGTAATAGCGTTAGTAGTCCGGCATTGACAAATCCGACCACCATAACTGTGGTAGCACTGGAAGACTGGATCACGGCTGTTATGCTAAGGCCGGTCATCACTCCCTTGAATCGGTTTGATGTAATTGAAGAGAGGAGCTTACGGAGTTTGTCACCTGATGCTTTTTGGAGACCGGAACTCATCATATTCATACCGAACAGGAACATCCCGAGAGCTCCTAAAAGTGTGAGAATCTGCAACAGCATGGTCGTTTATTTGGTTTTCGGTTGCAAAAGTGGCAATAATATTTTGTACTGCCTTTTAAGTCATGTTACAATTGTATTACAATTTATGCTTATCAGTGTCAAATGTTCTTTTAAAGTCACCCTTAAAACAGGTAATAAAGAAGGCTGCGGATAGGCAGCCTTCTTCTAAATCGTTTCAGGAATCCTCTACACCAGTGCCTGGGAGACATTGATGATGTAGTCACCCATTCTTTCGAGTTCGGAGATGAGGTCAAGGTAATAGACACTGGTTAGAAAGTCACCTTTGCCTTCCATTTTGTACATCTCTTCATCACGGAGATTGTTGCGCATCTGATTTATTTGCGCCTCGGCATTTTGAGCAGCAATAAGGTCCACCGGTTTGCCTTCAGCAGCAAGAGCCATATTCGCAATCATGACATCGTATGCATTGTCAACCTTCTCAAACATATTGTTGATATTCTTGAGCTCTTCTTCGTTGAATCTCTTGTTATGAAGATTGCGACGGACAATAATGTTCCCGATTCTCTCACCGCTGTCACCCAGACTTTCAAGTTCGCTGCTGATCCTGTAGATAGTGCGAATTTGCTCCGAGGTGTCGGTGCTGATATCGGCAGTGGAAATTTTGTGGAGGTAGGTGGCAATTTCACGCTCTATCCTGTCTGATATTTCTTCGTATTTCACCAGTTTATTGCGGTAAGTGTCAAACTCATCGCCGGTTTTACTGTTCACAGCCTTCAATGCGTAGTCGAGACCTTTCTGAGAAATGCGTCCAAAGTTTACAACCTCCTTTAGAGCTTGTTTGATAGAGAGTTCAGCAGTAGAGACAGGACCTCCCTCGATATATTTTAGACGAAAGACCTCTTGTTCTTCAGTACTCTTGGGCATCTTAATGATGGCGCTCACCAGTTTTGCAATCTGGGGACAGAACCATACCAGTATGAGTGTGGTTATTACGTTGAATACGGTGTGGAGCATCGACAAGCCGTATAGAAGAGCGGTTTGGTTGGCTCCGGAGGCTACTTCAGCTCCAATTTTAGCAGGGTTGGGAAGCCCCATTGCTGCTATGATGTTGCCTATGAATCCTACGAAAGGGCGGAATAATATCAGTGCCCAGATAACTCCGAAAACATTGAATACCGTGTGAGCCAGAGCCGCTCTCTTTGCGGATGTGTTGCCGACTGCGGCTGCTAGGTTAGCTGTGATGGTGGTACCTATATTTTCTCCCAGAACCATTGCTGCCGCATGCTCAAAGGGCATCCAGCCCAAAGTGAGCATAATCATCGTCAAGGCGACTGTAGCACTGGAAGATTGGAGTATGAGGGTGAGAACTGTACCGAGGAGCACAAAAAGCAGTACTGAACCGAATCCGTAATTGCCCCATCCCTGGATGAATGAGAGTATCTCAGGGGAGGACTGCTGGTCGGGTACTGAGGATTTCATAAAAGCTAGTCCGATGAAGAGTAGCGCAAATCCTATGACGAATTCTCCCACATTTTTTCTTTTTTCGGACTTCATCATGCTGAGAATAAATCCCAGAGCCATCAGTGGAACTGCGAGGATGGAGATGTCCGCCTTGAATCCCAGTAGCGATATGATCCATGCGGTCATTGTAGTACCGATATTGGCCCCCATTATCACTCCGATAGCTTGTAAGAGCGTCAACAGTCCGGCGTTTACAAATCCGACTACCATCACTGTGGTTGCACTGGAAGATTGTATTATGGATGTAATGATGAGGCCTGTCAATACCCCTCTGAAACGATTTGATGTAATGGAGGAGAGAAGTCTGCGGAGTTTGTCTCCGGCTGCCTTTTGGAGACCGGAACTCATCATGTTCATACCGAACAGGAACATTCCGAGGGCTCCTAAAAGTGTAAGGATCTGTAACAGCATAAAATTGTTTTTGTTAAGGCGTAATAGTTCGCAAAAGTGGCAATAATAATCCACACTAATGTTTAAGTCATGTTACAATTGTATGACATTTTTGGCAAATTCAAAAAATAGCCTTGTAATGGCACAGATATTTGTAAATTTGCACAAAATACCCTTTAATGGCACGTATACTGGTAATCGAAGATGAAGTTGATCTTTGCGAGATCTTACAGTTCAATCTGGAGCAGGATGGGCATCAAGTGGATATCACTAATTCAGCGGAAAGTGCAATGAAAATGGATATTGCCTCTTACGATCTGCTGCTGCTTGATGTGATGCTAGGAGGTATATCAGGCTTTCGTTTGGCATCCCTTCTGCGCGAGAATCCCGTTACCGCAAATATACCAATTATCTTCACTACGGCGCTGGGTGAGAGTTCCGATGTGGTTAAAGGCCTGGAAGCGGGTGGAGATGATTATATCTGCAAGCCGGTCAGAATAGCCGAACTCAAAGCGCGTATCCGTGCGGTGCTCAGACGATGTGCACCACAGCAAGGAAGGGAACTATCCGGTGAGACTGATGTGGTATATTCAGGTATTGTGCTCACCATTGATGCTGAACAAAAGGCGGCTTTTGCTGACGGACACGACCTAAAGCTTACCAAACTTGAGTTTGAAGTGCTTCGATTGCTGGTAAGTAATTCTCCTAAGGTTTTCTCCAGAGAGCAGATAATATCGGCAGTGTGGCCTTCGGATGTTATAGTGACCGACCGTACGGTGGATGTCAACATCACTCGTCTGCGCCGCAAGTTGGGTCCTCTGGGCAGTTGTGTCAAAACCCGTATCGGGTATGGATATTCATTTGAAACCGAATGATATGAAAGAGAGTCTTCTGGTCATAAGCATCATCGCCATAGTGCTGTTGCTCGTGGCAATAGTACTGTTGTTCTATAATGTCAGACTTTATAGGAGTCTTACGCGTAGTGAGATGGACAAGAGCCGTATCAAGCGGCAACTGACTCAGAATGTTGCACACGAAATTAAGACCCCTGTTGCCAGTATCCACGGATATCTGGAGACTCTTGTGGCCAATCCGAATCTTCCGGATGAGAAGCGTCGCCACTTTCTTGAGCGCTGCCTCTCGCAAAGTGAGCGTATGACCCGACTTATGGCTTATATGTCCACCGTTTCTCGCCTTGACGAAGGAAGGGTTACAATGGAGGAAGGGGTGGATCTGGAGCGTATCATCAATGATGTGATAGAGGATTTCAAGGGCAAACTTGATTCTGCGGGTATTTCAGTTCAGCTCGCGATTCCCGAGTATCTTTTTGTCAGAGGTGATCAAGGACTTCTCTACTCAATTTTTCGCAATCTGGTGGAAAATGCGGTGATGTACGCATCAGGAGCAGATACTTTGAGGATTTCCTGTTTCAGAAGAGAAGATAGCATTGAGTTTGAGATATCTGATAATGGTTCCGGCATTCCCGACAAGCATCTTAACCGTATTTTCGAAAGGTTTTACCGTGTAGACAAGGGACGTACACGTGGAGAGGGAGCAGCCGGCGGTACCGGTCTAGGGCTCTCTATAGTTAAAAATGCTGTTATGGCACACGGAGGTACTATTTCCGCTTCTTCCGGTCCCTCGGGTGCCGGGCTCATCGTCAGATTTTCGTTGCCGGCATAGGTAGTTTCTGGAAGTTGGGAAAGCTATTCTGTTAAAATAATTTTACGGAAGTTTTGTCGGAACTTTTATCAAACGATTGAAAAATCATCCCTGTCCCCGAGAGCAGGGAATTTTTTTCTATAATTTTTGAGCATCTGCAGGTCTATTTCACTGATGATTACCTCTTCCTTATTGTCGTTACAGGATGCTATAGGGTATCCGTAAGGGTCTATGAAGAGCGTCCCACCATCATATTCGCAGTTAGGGTCGGTACCGATACGATTCACTGCTGCCATATAGCACTGGTTTTCGATAGCTCTTGCTCTTATGAGTGTATCCCAATGATAACGGCGGGGAATTGACCAGCTGGCTACGCAAATTATCATATCATAGTCTCCACGATAGCGACTCCATACCGGGAAACGCAGGTCATAGCAGATAATGGGCAGTATCCTCACTCCACGCCACTCAATTATAACTCGTTCATTTCCGCGATTGAAGGTCAAGTGCTCACCTCCGTATGTAAACAGGTGACGTTTGTCATAGATTATTACATCACCGTTAGGTGTTACAAAATAGAATCTGTTGACATAGCCTTCTTTTGTTTTCAGTGCCACACTTCCGGCTATGGCGCAATCCATTTTGGCAGCACTCTTCTTCATCCATTCCAGGGAGTAACTGGGCTCATTCTCGGCTATACCTTCAGGTTTTGTAGCAAATCCTGTGGAGAACATTTCCGGTAGAACTACAAGGTCAACCTCTGGTACTTCTTCAAGTAATCGGGATATGTGTCTGCAATTTATCTCGGGCTCACCCCACACGATATCATGTTGTACAAGTGCTATTTTCATATCAATTTGTTAATAACAGTTGCCAAAATTAGAAAATTTATTCTGATTTTGCTATCTTAGCGGAATAATTAAAACAACAATCAATATGAAAAATGCAATATTTTCTTTTCCGCTGCCGGCAAATGAACCGGTAAAAACATATCTTAAAGGTTCTCCTGAAAGGGAAGCGCTTGAGGCAGAACTCAAGAAACAGAGTTCGCAAGTGATAGAGATACCCCTGATCATCGGAGGCAAAGAGGTGCGTACCGGTAACACAGGCAAAGTGGTAATGCCGCACGATCATCAGCATGTGCTTGCCACTTATCACAAGGCAGGAGAGAAGGAGGTACAGATGGCTATAGATGCAGCAATGGCAGCTCACAAAGAGTGGTCGGAACTCGACTGGACAGTTCGTGCCACTATTCTGCTAAAGATTGCCGATCTGATTGCGGGCAAGTACCGCGCCGTCATCAATGCTTCCACAATGCTCGGACAGAGCAAAAATATTTACCAATCTGAAATTGACGCAGCTTGCGAGTTGATTGATTTCCTGCGCTACAACGCGCATTTCGCCGGTAAGCTCTACGGATTCCAGCCAAAGAGTGCTCCCGGGCAGATCAATAGTGTTGAGTATAGAGCCCTTGAGGGTTTTGTGTTTGCATTAAGTCCCTTCAACTTTACCTCTATCGCCTGCAACCTCAATATGTCCCCTATACTAATGGGGAACGTGACCGTATGGAAGCCGGCGACTACTGCAATTCTATCCAACTACTATCTGATGAAGGTCTTCAAGGAGGCAGGAGTACCTGACGGCGTGATCAACTTCCTTCCCGGTCCCGGTAGGGTAATTGGTGATGTAGTCTTCAACTCCAAATATATGGCAGGTGTACATTTTACCGGCTCCAATGCAACCTTCAATACACTTTGGAAGCAGGCAGCCAATAATCTCGAGAAATATATCTCATATCCCCGTTTGGTGGGAGAGACCGGCGGTAAGGACTTTATTTTCGTACATCCCTCTGCATGTGTGAAAGAGGTAGCTACCGCAGCTTTTTGTGGAGCATTTGAGTTCCAGGGTCAGAAGTGCTCGGCAGCTTCAAGAATGTATGTTCCCGCTTCACTTTGGCCTGCAATTCTTGAGGGCATTAAGGAGCAGCGAGCAGAGATCACAATGGGAGATGTTTGCGATCCCTCGAACTTTGTAAATGCAGTAATTGATGAAGCCTCTTTCGATAATATTGTTTCTTATATAGAGCTTGCACGCAATAGCAAGGATGCCAAGATAGTAATGGGTGGCAAATACGATAAGAGCAAGGGTTATTTTGTTCATCCTACCGTTATCGAGACTACAAATCCTCATTTCAAATCTATGGTTGAGGAGATCTTTGGCCCCGTGCTCACAGTATATGTATATAAGGATGAGGAAATGGATAAGGCAGTTGAGCTTTGCGACAACTCTACAATATATGGTCTTACAGGTGCAGTATTTGGCAGAGACAGGATGGCAGTTCAGAAGATTGCCGACAAACTACGCTATACGGCAGGTAACTTCTATATCAACGATAAGCCTACCGGAGCAGTTGTAGGCATGCAACCATTTGGCGGCTCCCGTGCTTCTGGTACCAACGATAAGGCAGGCGGAGAGTTCAACCTTATCCGCTGGACTATCCCCCGTACAATAAAAGAGACTCTGGTATCTCCTACGGATTACAGATACTCTTATATGAAATAATAAAACCGCTGAAAGCAACGTGAACCCTGAAAGTTAGAGCTAAACTTTCAGGGTTTATGTTAAAAATCCCACTTTGTGCAAAAAACTATGTAAGGACAATGTGCATTATAAAAATTGATTATGAAACACGCTATTAAAATACTATTTATCACAATCTGTTTGTCTCTCAATCTGAATGTCAATGCACATAGTCCTAACAGCGACAGCCTTAGTGTTTATATTGACAATATATTTGTTGGTAAAAGATGCTGTGTTGATTTTGACGAAATTCCATCTGTTTTATTAAAAAATTATTATTGTAATTATTTATTTGGATGTAGTCATACCAAGACTTCTGTTAATGACCCTTTTTCTTCAATAAACCAAAAGGCAATTAAAAAACTCTTTATAGAAAAAAGGGATATACAAAGTACAAGTGGTATTCTGCATATTCACACTAGAAAAGCGAAAGAGGGTTATCTTTATGTGAATAAATACATTGTGGACAATATTGCACATTTGGATTGTGAGCCGGACAACATAAAAATAATCTATGTTTATAATGACAAGGAAGTAGAGACAAAGGATGAGGTAATGCAGCTTATCGGGCTAAGAAAATGGAGGCTCAAAACCGTAAAGGTTGTACAATATGAGCAATTGGGAGTAATAACCGTCTATATTACCGGCAAATAAAAAATTCAAGATGAAACCCCGGGAACTATTTCTTTTTATTTTGGTTTGTTTTTTTGCATTGATTGGGTGTTCTCAAGTCAATAAAACAAAAAAAAATGATGACCCTAATACTCAAAACAACCTGATCGAGTTTGAAGATATCTATTCAAATCAGCAACAAAGTGGAGAAGAATTGGGCCCCTGGTGGATTTTCTATAAAGTCAAGATAAATAACAGCACAGATTCCACAATCAGTTTATATCCTAAAAAAGAGCTTGTATCGGTAAAAGATATTGAAGCAATCAGAAATAGAAAAGAGTTTATCAGCACATCAGTTTCAGGTGTGGGGGACGCATTCCTTTTATTTAAAAATGACACGATTCCTTTATATTGTAGGTACAGTCCGATAACATTGTCTCGGGATTCATGTCAGCACTATCTTTTTTACACTAATCCGGTTGAAACAAAACGATTATATGATTCGTATGTTCAAGAATATGAGGAATTTCAATGTTTCTTGTCAGATATTGTACAGTCTTCTATTTTCGTCGTGATTTTTAATGAAAAAGATACTTGTTATTATTCTCCCGACATTGAATTGAATTTTTACGGAGATCCCGAAGAGCAGTCGGAATGGAATTTCCTACCAAACAACCGCTTTTGATACTGCGCTTTCGTTCCAGCATCTGTCCACCACTGTCACGACATATTTGAATTTACGGTCTCGCTTTCCTTCCGGTTTGAAGCTCTGATCTTTTGTGATTTTAACAATGTATTGGCTGTCATCCAAATTGATTTCTTCATTTTCCGGAAATCTGTAAACTACATAAAAGTGGGGTTCCTGCATTACATCATCGGTGGGTTCTACTTCCCATACGATAGAACCTCTTTTTATCTTTATGGACTCTATGGGGTCGGGATTGATGGCATCAATATCGGTGTATGCCGGTATCAGAGCCGGGTATCGCTGATACACATTTTGTAGAGAGTCTGTAATGGAGAATGGGAGCGAGGGTACTTGTTCTGCACTAAGGGAAGTCTCCCGGCGCTGCCCTTCAGCTTTGATCACCGGTGCGGGGACCAATGTCCAGCCCGGCCACCATACATTACCGTCAACATTGGGCAGAGTTCGCACGAGTTCCATTTTCCTCGGCATCTGAGTGATTTTAGGATTGTCGAGATCGGGCTCGTTGAATGTTGAGATATTCTGTCCGATATAAAGATGCCCTTTGAAATTGCTATCGTTCCACCAATTTATAAGCACATCGTAATCGGCAGCCGGATGACCGATTTTCCAATAAATCTGGGGTACAATATAGTCGATGATGCCTTTCTCAGCCCAACCCGGAACATCCGCGAAGAGCTGTTCATAGTTGGAGAGGCCGTTTGTCTTGCTGCCGCTGCCATCGGGGGTGTCCTTTAGATTCCTATGGATTCCGAAAGGAGAAATACCAAACCTTATCCATGGTTTGATGGCTTTGATGGCAATATTGATTTCCCGCATCAGGGTCTCCACGTTATTTCTTCTCCAGTCATTCTTTTGCCAATACTCAAACCCCTGCGCTTTACCATATTTCACAAAAGATGCGTCATCGTGGAACTCTTCGTAGGGTACGGGATAGGGGTAGAAATAGTCGTCAAAGTGAATTGCATCCACGTCATATCTGTTGACGATATCCACGATTACCTTTACGGTGTGGGATACCGATTCGGGCTCGCCCGGATCGAAATAGAGTTGTTTGCCGTATTTTTTGAAAATCTCCGGTTTCTTGAAATAGAGATGATCGGGGTGGAGCACTTCTGTGTCATTTGAAGTGACACGATAAGGATTGAGCCAGGCGTGGAACTCCATTCCGCGTGCATGAGTCTCTTTGATCAGAAATTCCATAGGGTCCCAGTAAGGATCGGGTGCTTTGCCCTGCTCTCCGGTTAGAAAACGGGTCCAGGGCTCTATATCCGACTCATAAAAAGCATCAGCCTGAGGTCTTACCTGGAAAAGAATTGCATTGCAGCCCAATTGCTGAAGTCTATCCAGTGAATTAATAAACCATTCCTGGATCTCCTCCGTTGTCATGGTTCGCATCTGCTGATTACCGACAATATGTAACCAGGCGCCGCGGAACTCACGTTTGGGCAATTCTTGTGAAAAACAAACGCTGATGGCAATCATCAGCATCATAAATGTGGAAATGACTCTTTTCATTGCGGAATTTCTGTTAATTGATGAATTACCCGCAAATATAATTAAAAGAGAGTTATTTCAGCGTGAAAATATAGGTAATGGTGCCTTCTTGTGAGATGTCGCTGCTGGTGTTGAATTTGGCCTTAAGTGCGGCTTCCTTTGCGGCCTCCCAGAGGGTTCTGTTTGTAACTGTGGTACCTGCAACACCGGGTTGTGCAGAGGTCACATTGCCATTTTTATCCACTATTATCTTTACCACCACACGGCCGGAGGCCTGTACGGAATATTCGGGAAGAGGTAAGGAACCCATTAATGAGCGTCCTTTGAGCTGTGCACTGGGAGTGCCGTCAGTAGAGCCGGTCCGTGTATTACCCTGGGGGTGCCCTGCTGTAAGATTGTCAGAGGGGCGTTCTGCTGTTTGAGGCGCAAGTGTGTCCTTCTTATCGTTGTTAGCTGTGGGGAAGAGAGCCCTGCGGTTGATCTCCTTGCGGGGCGGTTCGGGTACTTCCACATCACCATCATCACCGAGAGTAGCCTCAGGAGCTTCATTGCTCTTTGTCCCCTCAACAGGACCTTCGGAGCGTTGCACAAGCCTTACCTCCTCTTCAGGGTTGGGGTTTGGAGTCCTGGGCTCGATACCGGCTGCTACCTCAATGGGTTTGAGCTCCTCCTCGGAGATAAAATCCATAAGGATTGCCTGCTCTTCGGGAGGCGGATAGTTGTATTTGAGTCCGGAGCCGACACCAATAAAGAGTAGGGCGATATGAAATATCACCGTCAGTCCGATACCGAACATATTGGATTTGCCGTCTTTACTTCCGGACCTCATTTTCAGTCTCTTATTCGGGCGAGGTCGCCATTATTACTTTGAATTTATTGCGTTTCGCAATGTTCATCAATGCCACTACCTCCTTGATGGGAACGGTTTCGTCGGCATAGATGGAGAAGGTTGGATCATCTTCCCCCCGGAGGAGATTGACTACACTCCCCTCAATCTGGTCAAAGCGGATGGGTATCTGATTACCGTTGATGTGGTAGGATACCATATTCTGCTCGGGATAGTGCTTTATGGAGACGCTCACTGTGGCCTTGGCCGATATTTGACCGGTGCTCTTGGGTAACAGGAGCTTGAGTGCGTTGGGATTGACCAGCGTGGAGGTTATTAAGAAAAATAAGAGCAACAGAAACACGATGTCCGTCATCGAGGACATCGAAAAAGAGGCTTCCGGCTTGGTTTTACGTTTGATGGCCATAACCTGATCAATAAAGGTTGGAGTCCTCCTGTTTGGACTGCAATGTGTCAAGAAGATCGATGGTGATATTTTCCATCTTGAACACCACGTCGGATACCCTTGCGGTGAGGTAGTTGTAGCCGAAATATGCCATGATGCCCACAATAAGACCACCTACGGTGGTAACCATAGCTGTATAAATACCATCCGAGAGAAGGGAAATGTCTATGTTGTTTCCTGCCTGTGACATATTGAAGAATGCCTGGATCATACCCATTACCGTACCGAGAAATCCGATCATAGGTGCACCGCCGGCGATTGTGGCCAGGAAGGGGAGGCTCTTCTCGAGTTTGGCAACTTCGAGGTTGCCGACATTTTCGACCGCTGCCTGTATGTCTGTAAGGGGTTTGTCAATCCTTTCGATCCCTTTCTCTACCAGCCTGGCAATCGGAGAAGAGGTTTTTTTGCAAAGGCCTAGAGCAGATTTGATTTTACCGTCCAGGATGTAGTCGTTGATGTCTTTCATAAAGGTTTTACTGATTTTTCCGGCTCTTCTGATGGCCCACCATCTTTCACCAAAAATATAGATACCTATTATGGAGAGTAGTGCGAGCACTATCATCAGCCATCCGCCTTTGATTGCCATATCAATCAAGGAAAAGGTGAGTTCCTCCTGCACTGGGGCAACCGCGCCCTCAATTACTTCAGTGCCTGTCTGTAGAAATGTAAAAAGCATAAATGTATCTGTTTTATTTTTTATTGTTTTCAAAAAGGGGATAGGGATATCTGACTTCCGTCAGAAAAAGCGCGTGACCGGGAACTGATTGTCCGGCTTTGCAACGCTCTTTTTCCTCTATCAGCTGTGCGATCCATTCCGGGTCTCTTTTACCTCTGCCGATATCCAAAAGTGTGCCAACCATCGCTCTGACCATGTTCCTCAGAAAACGATCTGCAGTGACGCAAAAGCAGAGATGTGTCACATCAATCTGCTCCCATAGAGCCGATGTTACTCTGCATATGGAGGTCTTATTGTCGCCGCCAAGCTTTTCAAAGCTCGAAAAATCTTTTGTCCCGAGCAAATACTGGGCGGCAACGTTCATCATTTCCATATCAAGGTGATGTCTGTATTGGTATGAAAAAATGGCAAAAGGGTCTTTTTCGGTGTGGACATAATATCTGTATGTGCGGCTTATGGCGTCAAAACGGGCATGGGCATCATCAGCAACCTGACAAATATTCTGAGCGATTATGTCCGAAGGCAGAATGGCATTTATTTTGCGTAATATCTCCTTAGGCTTTTTAGTGCACTTCGCTGAAATGTCGAAATGGGCTATGAATCCTTTGGCATTGACTCCGGCATCCGTCCTTCCGGCGCCTGTAACAGTAATCGTCTCTCCTGTTGCGAGAGTCAGTGCCCTCTCCAGAACGGCCTGCACGGAGATAGCATTCTTCTGGATTTGCCATCCGCTATAGGCACCGCCGTTAAAAGAGATTGAAACAAAGAGCCGCATTGGAAAAAATATATTAATTTTGTAGGTTATAAATTACAAAAGTACAAAAATATTCAATTTATCTATATGAACAGCGTAAACATCAAAGAACTCAACGACCGCATAGAACGCGAAAGTGCCTTCGTCGATATTGTCACGATGGAGATGAACAAAGTCATTGTAGGGCAGAAACATCTGGTGGAGAACCTTCTGATCGGACTTTTGGCCGATGGCCACATTCTCCTGGAAGGCGTGCCGGGTCTTGCCAAGACTTTGGCCATCAATACTCTTGCATCCATTGTGGATGCAAAATTCAGCAGAATACAGTTTACCCCGGACCTTTTGCCGGCAGACGTCATCGGCACACTCATTTACAGCCAGAAGAGCGAACAGTTTCAGATTAAGAAGGGTCCCATCTTCGCCAACTTCGTGCTTGCGGATGAGATCAACCGTTCGCCCGCAAAAGTGCAGTCGGCTTTGCTCGAGGCGATGCAGGAACGCCAGGTGACCATCGGTGATGACAGTTTCCCGCTACCGCAACCTTTCCTCGTAATGGCAACGCAGAACCCTATAGAGCAGGAGGGTACTTATCCTCTGCCCGAGGCTCAGGTTGACCGATTCATGCTTAAAGTAGTGGTGAGTTATCCCAAAAAGGAGGAAGAAAAGCTCATTATACGCATGAACAACTCAGGGACTTTTCCCAAACCCTCCACGGTACTCAAACCCGAGGACATTGTACGTGCCCGTGAGGTGGTCAGGGATGTATATATGGATGAAAAAATTGAAAAATATATAGTTGACATCGTTTTTGCAACACGTTATCCCGAAGATTACAATCTGCCTAAACTCAAGGATATGATTGCCTTCGGCGGCTCCCCACGTGCCAGCATATCGCTTTCATTGGCAGCCAAGGCCTATGCCTTTATCAAGCGTAGAGGTTATGTGATTCCGGAAGATGTCAGGGCGGTTTGCTATGAGGTACTCAGACACAGAATAGGGCTGACCTATGAGGCTGAAGCCGAAAATGTTACTACAGAGGCCATTATTGCCGATATCCTAAATGCAGTAGAAGTTCCATAGTAGATAATTGTTGATGGAAACAGATTTGTTGAAAAAAGTAAGGAAGATTGAGATAAAGACCCGCGCTTTGTCACATCAGATATTTGCAGGTGAGTACCACTCCGCCTTCAAGGGGCGCGGTATGGCTTTCAGTGAGGTGCGTGAGTACCAATACGGCGACGACGTACGCAGTATGGACTGGAATGTCACCGCTCGTCTGAGAACTCCCTACATCAAGGTGTTCGAAGAGGAGAGGGAGCTTACCGTGATGCTTCTGATAGATGTGAGCGGCTCAAGGGCATTCGGTACGGTGGTTAGGTCCAAAAAGGATCTGATGGCTGAGGTAGCTGCCGTGCTCTCTTTTTCTGCATCAATCAACAACGACAAGGTAGGAGCTCTATTTTTCAGCAGTAAGGTGGAAAAGTTCATTCCTCCCAAGAAGGGGCGTACCCACTTACTGAGGATTATCAGGGAAATTCTCGAATTCAAGCCGCAGGAGAAGGGAACCGACATCGGTGAGGCATTGCGCTATCTTACAAACGCCATTAAAAAACGTTGTACTGCGTTTCTGCTCTCCGATATGCTGGATACTGATGAGAATGCAGCTCCGCGTTACGAAGAAGCCCTTAAGATTGCGGCCGGACGGCACGATCTTTCGGTAATCAATATTTACGATCCCCGCGAAAGGGAAATCCCTGACGTTGGTCTGATAAGGATTCGTGATGCGGAGACCGGCCAGGGTATGTGGGTCGATTCCTCTTCTTTCAAGGTACGCAGCAGTTTTGCGCAGTGGAATAGGGATCTTTACGAAGATACAATTCATCTGTTGCGCAGGTATAAGGTGGACAATGTCAGCATCAGCACCAACCAGGACTATGTAAAGGAGTTGATTTCGTTTTTCAAAAACAGAGCCTGATGAAAAGAAGATATTTATTTACCATATTGACGCTATTTATCTGTGCGATTAACCTATTCGCCCGGAATGACGGTGAGCCGCAGTACAAATCGGTGCTCAGCAGGGATTCGATATTGATAGGTGACCAGATTGAGTGGCGTATTCCCGTCAGAATACTCGAAGGAGAAGATTATTATATAGAAAGACCTGACGATCCGGTTGCTCCCGGAGTTGAAACCATCAAGGGCTTCCACATAGATACCCTTTATTTCAGGCGAGGAAGACTTGAAGTGGAGGGGAGAATGACACTTACGGCATTTGATAGCGGAAGTTATTTCTTACCGCCGGTGCTTGTACATATAGAGAGGGCTGACGGTTCCGTCGATACTCTTTTTTATGACGGACCGGTACTCGATGTCAATACCATACAGATAGATACCGCTACTTTCGTTCCTTTCGATATCAAGGGACAGATAAAGTATCCGGTGACCTTCTCCGAAATAGTTCTTTGGGGTGGCGTTGTGTTGATTGCAGTTGCTCTCGTATTGCTTATAGTGCTATTTGTCATAAGAGCCAGAAAGGGGCGTTCCATCTTTGGCCGTACAATAGTTAAAGATCCTCCGCATATCGTTGCATTGCGCTCGCTTGAGAAGATACGTGGTCAGAAACTCTGGCAGAACAACCGTCATAAGCAATTTTATACTGCGGTGACCGACACTTTGCGTAAATATATCAGTGACAGATATAATATCGCAGCCATGGAGCAGACCTCAAACGAGATGTTTGAAGATCTGAAAGACAAAGAGATCGATCCCTATCTTATGGAACGTCTCAGAGAACTCTTTACCACGGCTGATTTTGTGAAGTTTGCCAAGCATACCCCTTCCATTGGGGAAAATGAGGAGGCTATTCCTACTGCAGTAAGATTTGTCAATGCAACCTTCCTGCAGGAAATTGAAAAAGAAAAGGAGAAGTAGTTCATGTTTTTTGAATATCCATATCTGCTCTGGCTGGAGTTGATACTCATACCGCTGATTGCCCTATACATTTGGAGGGAATACAGGGGCTCTTCACCATCTATGATTGTCTCCAATTCCACTCCGTGGAAAGCAAAAGGGGGGACACTTAAAAAAGTGCTGCGTCACATACCTTTTGTGCTGAGGATGATTGCAATAGCTGCCATAATCGTGGCTATTGCCCGTCCGCGCACTTCGGAAACCTTTGAGACTGTGGATACCGAAGGTGTGGACATCGTGCTTACAATGGATATCTCCACCTCGATGCTTGCCCGAGATTTCAAACCGGACCGTATCGGTGCCGCCAAGGATATTGCAATCGAGTTTGTAGCCTCAAGACCAACCGACCGTATTGGAATAGTGGTCTTTGCCGGTGAAAGTTTCACCCAGTCACCTCTCACTACCGACCGTGTGACGCTGATCAATCTGATGAAGGAGATAGAGACCGGACTGATTGAGGATGGTACTGCCATAGGTAACGGACTTGCCACGGCGGTTGCGCGACTCAAGGACTCCGATGCCAAGAGCAAAGTAGTAATACTGCTTACTGACGGTGTCAATAACCGTGGTGAAATTGCTCCTCTGATGGCTGCGGAGATAGCCAAAACTTATAATATCCGGGTATATACCATAGGAGTGGGAGCGATGGGCACGGCACCTTACCCGGTAATGACCCCTTGGGGAGTTCGTTTGCAAGATATAGAGGTGGAAATTGATGAGAAACTCCTTCAGGAGATAGCTGCCCAGACCGGTGGTAAATATTTCAGGGCCACTGACAATACCAAACTGCTCGAGATTTACGGTGAGATAAACGCCATGGAGAAGAGTAAAACGACAGTAGATAGTTTTCCGATCTATTCGGAACTCTTTATGAAATATGCGTCAATAGCGCTTTTGGCTCTTCTGGCGGAACTTTTATTCAGATTATTTGTAATAAGGAGGATACCATAGAATGATACACCTTGCACAAGGAGAATATCTGCTCCTCTTACTCATAATACCTTTCCTCTTTATTTTCTACGGAGTTTCACTTCGTATCAAGAAAAGGAGGATTGCCAGACTCGGTGACACGGCACTTGTATCTAAACTGATGCCGGATGTTTCCGGAGGCAGGGGTTGGCTTAAAATCACTCTGCTAGCAATAGCCTGGTTCTTTTTTGTATTGGGTCTTGTTAGACCCCAGCTCGGCGCTCGTCTTAAGGAGAGACAGAGCAAGGGAGTGGAAGTGATGGTAGCGCTTGACGTCTCCAACTCAATGCTTGCCGAAGATTATTCTCCCAACCGTCTTGAAAGGTCCAAGCTGGCAATAGAACGACTGGTGGATCGTTTACGCGGTGATCGTATAGGATTGATTCTTTTTGCGGGTCAATCCTTCGTCCAGCTCCCTATTACTACAGATTATGTGTCGGCCAAGATATTTCTCAATAGCATCACCACCGGTTCGGTGCCTATACAAGGCACTGCACTAGCTGACGCCATAACTACTTCTGCTCGCAGCTTCAGTACCCAGAGTGAGAACAGCCGAGCAATCATTGTCATTTCAGATGGAGAAGATCACGAAGGAGATGTAATGGATGTGGCCCGTACCGTGGCTGAGAGTGGTATCAGGATTTATTGCATAGGTGTGGGTTCGCCGGAGGGTAAACCTATTCCCATGAATGGAGGGCTGCTGAAAGATAGGGATGGGGAAATAGTGGTAACTCGTCTGGATGAAAATACGCTCAGCAAGATAGCCGATATAGGAGATGGTCTTTACGTGCGTGCAGGTAATAGCGAATTTGGCTTAAATCCCATTATTGACCATATTAAGGAGATGGACGAACAGGAGTTTCAGTCTGTGGTGTTTGAGGATTTCGATGAGCAGTATATGTACTTTTTCGCCATTGCGCTCTTTTTCCTAATACTCGAAATGCTGATTTCCGAGAAGAAAGGCCGCAGACAGCTCTTCAAAATGGAGGATAAATGATGAAAAGGATAGTTTTAATAATATTTGTACTTTTTATGACCGTATTAACGGCCTTTGCGCAGGCAGATCGTTCACAGGTACGCCGGGGCAACAGAGATTTCCGTAAGGAAAAGTATCAGGAGGCTGAAATTAACTACAAGAAGGCGCTTGTGACCGACTCACTTTCCAATGCAGCCGGTTACAATCTCGGCAATACTTTTTTCCGTATGGAAAATTTTACCGAAGCGGATAAATATTACTCTTCGGTGGCCGATTCCCTTGGAAAGGAGAAGCATGGTTCCGATATTTATCACAATATGGGCAATTCGTTGCTTAGTCAGAAAAAATATGCTGAAGCAATAGAGGCCTTCAAGAACTCTCTGCGCCGTAATCCTGACGATATGGAGACAAAGTCTAACCTTGCTTACGCTCAAAAGATGTTGCAGGATCAGCAGCAGAATCAAGACCAGAATCAGGACCAGAATCAGGACCAGAACCAAAACCAGGATCAAGACCAGGATCAAGACCAGAACCGGGACCGGAATAAAGACCAAGATCAAAACGATAACAAGGATCAGGACAAGAATCAGGACCAGGATCAGAATCAAGATCAGAATAAGGATAATAATGACGACAAACAGGACCGGCGAGGTGGAGAGACTCCTCCCCCTAAAATAACACCTCAAGCTGCCCAGCAGATGCTCCAGGCGATCCAGGAGAAAGAAAAAGAGACCCAGGAGAAGGTCAAGAAGGAAAAGGCCCTCTTGTTAAAATCCAAACAGAAAGAAAAAAACTGGTGATCACACCGGATGAAATAGTATGAAACGAACACTGACATTCCTCTTTTTATTACTTGTTTCGGCCAAAGCAGCCTTCGGCCAGGGGCTCACTGTTGAGGCTCCGGGCGTAGTAGCGATGGACGAGACATTTAGAATAGTCTTTACTTCAGATGGCAAGATGTCGGACTTTGACTGGCCAGGGAGTGACGATTTCAATGTAGTGTGGGGGCCACAAAAAGGCACTTCCAGCAGTGTGAGCATTATCAATGGCAAACGGACTTCCACCCACAAAGAGACTGTGACTTATTTGCTTCAGGCCAAGGGTGTAGGGAGTTTTACCATGCCGGCAGCAACTGCTACCATCGACAAACAGCAGTATAGTACGCGCAGTATCACCATTGAGGTGGTCGGCAGCCAGCAGGAGACACAAAGTCAGGACCGGAATCAGCAGGCTGATACACAGCAGAGCCGGAGCGATTCAAAGGTACAAAGTGCCTCTTCCGACGATATTTTCCTAAGGTTGACACTAAACAAGCGCAATGTCGTAAAGGGTGAGCCTATAATTGCCACCCTCAAGCTATATACCAGAGTGGACATCGCAAATTTTGAGGATGTAAAGTTTCCTACCTTCAATGGCTTCTGGAGCAAAGAGATCGATACACCGCAGAATATAGAATTCAACAGGGAAAATGTAGACGGCACCATCTACAATGCGGCCTTGCTTCGTAGGTATATGCTTATTCCCCAGCAGACCGGAAAAATCAATATTGAGTCTGCGGAGATAGTCTGCGTGGTAAGGATACGTGCTAGTACCACAGGTCCGAGAAGCATTTTCGATGACTTTTTTGACAATTTCCAGACAATCAGAAAACGGCTCTTCACTCCCGAGACTGTAGTTACGGTAAATGCTTTGCCGGCAGCTCCGGCATCTTTTGGCGGTGGAGTTGGAGATTTCAAGATCAGTACATCATTGAGTAAAGATAGTCTTACTGCACATGAGGCCGTTTCGCTGACTGTCACGATTAGCGGAACCGGTAATATTTCCATGTTGGAAGCTCCAAAAGTGGAGTTTCCCTCCGATTTTGAACTCTATGACGTTAAGACTACTGAAAAGGTTTCATATGATGGTACTTCAGGCAGCAAGACTTTCGAATATCCCTTTATACCACGTAGCCACGGAGATTTTGAGATTGCCCCGATTGAATATTCATTTTATGACCTTTCAGCTAAACGATACAAAACTCTAAATACCGGTGCTCTCTCCGTTAAGGTGGGGCGTGGCAGCGGCATTGATCATGGAGGAGTGGTAATGCCGGGTGTCACCCGACAGAGTGTCAAAAATCTGGCTGAAGATATCCGGTATATCTCGATCGGTGCTCCTTTGTTGAGAGATAAAGGGCGTTTCTTTGCCGGATCGTTCCATTTCTATGGATTGATTGCGATTATCATACTGCTATTTTTCGCAGTAGGTGCAATCTTCAAAAAGAGAGCTGCACTTCGTAGCGACGTGATAGGTACACGCAACCGTAGAGCCAAAAAAATGGCCCGTTCGCGTCTGCAACAGGCAGGCACCTATCTAAAACAGGGACTCAGCGGAGCATATTACGAGGAACTCCATAAGGCGATGCTCGGTTATGTCTCCGACAAACTGATTATCCCTGTGGCCGACCTATCCAAAGAGAGAATCTCCTCATCCCTTGCAGAAAAGAGTCTTCCCGACCAACTGATAACCCGGTTCATTTCCATCCTTGACAGATGTGAATTTGCAAGATACTCGCCTGATTCCAAAACTGCGGAGATGGAGAGTCTCTACGATGAAGCTGTGAGTGTTCTTTCTGAAATTGAATCACAACTGAAAAGCACGACCAAACGCTCAAGGAACTCTGTAGCGCTAATCATTGCGCTGCTTCTGTTACTCACCCCTTGTGCTGCTCCTGCCCAGGAAAGTGTAGATGATCTTTGGGAAATGGCATCCGGTTACTATGCAGAAGGCGACTATGTCAACGCGCTTAACTTCTACCTTATGATAGAGGGTGAGCAGAAGGTTTCGCCGGATCTCTATTACAATATAGCCAACAGCTACTTCAAGAGCGGCGATAATTCTCACGCAATCCTCTATTACGAGAAAGCGCTCAAACTGGATCCCTCACATGCTGATGCGTCACACAACCTGGCCATTGCACAGAGATTTACTCTCGACAAGATAGATGTATTGCCCGATTTGATACTCGTAACCTGGGTACGTAAGGTAAAATATCTCTTCTCGGCAGATGTATGGGCATGGATTGCAGTTGCGCTGGCATTGGCTATGGCCATGCTGATGCTTGGATTCCGTTTTGGGTCTTCGCTTCGCAGTCGTAAAACTTCGTTTGTGCTGGCTTGTGTTTGTCTCCTATTTGCTGGCATAGCATTTGCGTTCTCCATTAGTGAGAAAAATGATGCGATCAAAGAGGATTCGGCAATAGTCATGTCACCGGTTGCTTCTGTAAGAAGTTCGCCTGGAGAGGCAGGAAACCCTATTTTCGTGCTTCATGAAGGCACTAAGGTCTCTTTGCTTGATGAACTTGGTGAATGGACGAGAATTGAACTCTCTGACGGACGCCAGGGCTGGATTACTGCTGAGAGCATCAGTAAAATTTAATTTTTAAGGAATGAGAAGAGTTCTACTGATACTATCTGCTGCCATGGCAGCAGTAATGCCTATCAGAGCCCAGTATTATTTTGCCACGCAGCCCGGTTCGCAGGCGAGTTTCAGGGTTTACGACAACAAAGGCGAATTCAGGGGTTCGTATGATGAAACCCTCCAAAGCTTAAACGGCGAGTCACTTGACAATGCTACCGTGATTTTAGAGCAGGTCTATTTTGATAAAAACGGCGAACATCTTTTCAAAGATGTAACGGCGAATATGTTCCTTTATTTCAAAGATGGAGAGTTGACCGTAAAACTCGAGACCATCAGAAAAGGAATAGCAACAAAGGACCTTATGGTAAAGGGCTGTGTTGTATTTGTTCCTTCGGATATCAGAGCAGGTGAGGAACTACCTGACAGAAGTTTGTCGATAAAGATCGGCAGTATCGGTGGTACGGTTGAGCTGACGGAGCGTAAAGTGCTCGGGATGGAGAGCGTGACTGTACCGGCGGGTACCTTCAATGCCGCCAAAGTACAGGAAAAACAGAAAACCAGAGTGGCAATAATCACTGAAGAGGTGACTATAATTACCTGGATGGTAAAGGACATCGGCTGTGTCAGACAGGAGACTTACAACAGTAAGGGACGTCTTTTACAGACTATCGAGATGGTCAGAAAGTTATGAACAACATTGTAACTACCCCATCCATAGTTGAAATCAGGAGTTTGTCCTGACCGATAGGTTCGATGGAGTTGATTAATGCAACGGAGATCTTGTGCTTCCAGACAAGGTTTCCGTTTTTGCTGTCAAAGCAGAATATGTTGCCTTTATCGGTGGGGACTATAAGCATCTCCCTGCCATCTTTCAAGAGGATTGTGGCTGACGGGGTGGGAGCGATGTCATAACCCAGACCGCTTCGAATATTCCATTCCAAATGGGGATCATCCGACAGGGTTGACCAGCACTGTATGGAGTTGAACATATTTTTTACGAAAATTTTCGATCCCTCTTTTGAAAGTGCTATCGATTCACGCCCTCCGTCAACAGTCCAGATCTCTTTTCCGGTACGGGCGTCGATTGCGTGACATTTCCTGTCAGGAGTAACGAAGAAAATCTTTCCATTGCTTTTTACCGGCCAGACTGCTGCGGGGGAGAACATTCTGCTGCCCTTATTGCGCCACACCCATTGTTCTTTTCCCGTAGCGGGGTCTAGAGAGTAGAGGGAATTGCCCCAGTCTCCGAAAACAATCTGCTCTTTGTCTGCAAAGGGCTCACACTCCACAAATCCTTTTACTGCACCATATTCCCACAAAAGTTTGCCATTACGTAGGTTAAGAGCTCTGAATTTGGTGTCTGAAGCACCGATATAGATTACTTTATTCATAATTACGGGCGAACCGAGTACGGACTTATTGCACTTATATTTCCATAATAGTTTGCCTTTGCGAAGGTTTAGACAGTAGATATAACCGTCTGTGGAACCGATGACCACTCTTGAACCTGATATAGCCGGAGTCGAAAAGACCTTTCCCCCGGTAGCAAAACTCCACCTGAGGGCACCTGTAGCACTATCCAGCGCTTTGACAACTCCTTTTGTATTGGCATAGAGCACGTACTTCCCTGCATGTACTGCACCGCATCCGATATCGCTCTCATCCTGGATTTCCCAAATAGCCTTTACCTGTGGATATTCGCTGTTGACCTCGAATGTCATCCATGGAAAGTTTGCCGGAAGTGCATATTTGTTGTTTCTGCCTGAGGCTATATCAGGAGTGAACTGCGGTTCCGGAAACATTTCCCCGGTATACCAGGCTTTGCCGGTCTTTCCGCCTTTGCCGTCACTGTCAGCTGCCTTACGTTCGCAGATGGAGATATGTTGGTTGCTTATGGTCACAATATTGTACCCAACATGGCCGTTGCGCCCGGCTGCAGGAGCTCTTCCGAGCACTCCGGGGATACCGTCATACTCAAGTACGGTGTTACGATGCCAGTGACCACCCATTACAAGTTGAATATTTGTCTGCTTGAGAGTGTTGAGAACCTGAAAATAATTGAGCATCGAGGTGTCCTGAGGGTAGTGGTTGACAAATATCACC